>NZ_JAFMPZ010000133.1 GCF_017353455.1 Streptomyces laculatispora | reverse complement strand
CCGCAGGCAACGACGCCTCCAACCGCTCCGACGCCGTGTCACCGTCCCGACGCCCGGTCACCACACCACCCTCGACCCTCACCTCCGACAACAACGTCACCTGCGGCACACCCAACCGCTCCGCCAGCAACGCCGGAACCACACCCATCGTGCCGTCCGTCGACGCCATCCCCGAGATCACCAGGTCATAACCCGTCTTCTCGACCGCCTTCGCCAGCACCAACGACGTACCCACCGCATCCGAACCGTGCAGACCATCGTCCTCGACGTGAACAGCCTTGTCCGCACCCATCGACAACGCCTTGCGCAACGTGTCCTTGGCATCCTGCGGACCCACCGTCAACACGGTGACCTCCGCATCATCCGCCCCGTCCGCGATCTGCAACGCCTGCTCGACCGCATACTCATCCAGCTCCGACAACAGACCGTCGACATCCTCACGATCCAACGTCAGGTCATCGGCGAAACGCCGGTCACCGGTCGCGTCGGGCACGTACTTCACACAGACAACGATCCTCAAGCTCACGCCGGCTCTCCTCACTGATGCGGTTCGTGCTCCGACTCTATGGCACTCAGTACCCTGAGTAAAGGTACCAAGTGCCGGATATCGGCTTCTGGTGCTACGTTTCCGCCATGACTGAGGACCGCGGACCAGCCAAGAAGCCGCCCATGCGTGACGTGCTCGCCGAGGCGGCCTTCGGGCTCTTCATGGAGCGCGGGTTCGAGCGGACCACGGTGGACGACATCGTCGCCAGGGCGGGCGTGGGGCGGCGTTCGTTCTTCCGCTATTTCCCGTCCAAGGAGGATGCGGTCTTCCCCGATCACGAGCGTTGCCTCGCGGACATGACCGCGTTCCTGGAGGCCGCCGGTGACGGCGATCCGGTGGACACGGTGTGCGACGCGGCCCGGCTCGTGCTGCGGATGTACGCCGTGAATCCGGAGTTCTCCGTGCAGCGCTACCGGCTCACCCGGGAGGTGCCCGGGCTGCGTACCTATGAACTCTCCGTCGTACGGCGCTACGAGCGGACCCTCGCCGGATACCTGGAGCGGCGCGGCGCCGGCACCCGGGACGATGCGCTGCGCGCCGAGGTGATCGCCGCCTCGGTGGTCGCGGCGCACAACAACGGCCTTCGCTCCTGGCTGCGTTCGGGCGGTGAGGGCGATGCCGGGGCCGAGGTGGACCGGGCGCTCGAACTCGTACGCACGGTGTGGGGCCGGGCGGCCCGGCTGCCCGCCGTGAGTGCACGCGAGGACGAGGTGATCGTGATGGTCGCGGCGAAGGGCGCCCCCATGTGGCGTGTGGTGCAGCGCATCGAGTCGGCTCTCGGCAAGGACTGAGTCGTCGGCCGCAGGTGCTTCGGGGGCGCTTCGGGGGGTGCTTCGTCAAGTTTCGGCACTCAGTACCTTTACGTGCTGGCACTAAGTGCCATACGGTGCCGGTGTGCCGTCGCCGGAGGTGCGGCGCACCGAGTCGAGCGCGGGAGGCCGAGACGTGTTCAGTACCGGAATCGACGTGGGGCGGACGGCCTGCGACGCGGCAGAACCGCACGCCGTCGAAGGGCTGGTCTACCAGGTGTGCCGATGGTGCGGCACCGCCTCCTTCCGTAAACTCCTGTGCCCCGTCTGCGCGTCGAGCGATCTCGAACCGGGGCGCAGTGACGGTCACGGTGTCGTCGTACGGTCCAGTGTTGTGAACCGCTATTCGCGGGTCATGCGGAACGAGTCCCTGGTCCGTTTCCCGGAAGGCTTTGTGTACCGGTGCCGGATCGTGGGCGCGGCGCCCCATCTCGTGAGTGTCGGCGACCGGGTCCGGCCCGTCGACGGCACGACCTCCGAGGCGGGCGAGGTCGTCCTCGAACTCTGCGATCCGCCCCTCACGGCCAACTGGTACTGACACGCCCCGAGTCGGGACGGGGGCTCTGCGCACCACGAGGGCGACGTGGGCGGAGCCTTCGGTGACGCGGGTGCGGTGGGCGTCGCGGTGGTTCCAGTGCACCGCGCCGCCGCCATCTGCGAGGTCTGCCGCAATCCGCCCAAGGACGCCGTACTGCTGTCCATCGAGGAGAAGACCGCGATCGCGGCCCGCTCCCGGAGCCATCCCACCCGCGCCGCGGAACCCGGACGACCCGCACGCGAGGAGTGCGAGTACCGCCGCCACGGCACCGCATCCCTGGTCACGGCGTTGGACATCCGCACCACCCCGAGCCTGACATCGCCGTCAGCAGCTTCTTTCCGCACGTGCTCATCGACTTCGGTGCAGCCCTGCCGGACTTATTCCCCGGCTGTTCCCCGAGCCGTTGCCGTTGAGCACCGATGCCGCTCCACCCACCGGTTCTACTCATCCGGAAGAGGTGGCCGGAAGGGCTCGGCTCGTGCGGCCACTCACCGTGAAAACCAGAGGATGCCATGACCCACAAGAACACCCGGTCTGCCGCGCGACCACGAGTCCTGCTGAGCGTCGCCGTAATATTCGCCGTCGTCACCTCGGGCGGATTCTGGGGAACGGCGCAGGCTGCAGCGCCCGGCTCCGCCGCCGCCCCGGCCACGGACGCGATCAAGTGGACGACGCAGAGGGTCGCTCCCGGCGTACAGGTGCGCAGTGCCACCATCGAGAACGGGAACGTCAAGCCGGTCTGGACGGTCACCGTCCAGGCCCCGACCACCGGTCGCCTGAGCGGCGCCGCGACCTGGGCGGCGGTGGGGTCCCGGTCCTGGGCCGACGCCACCGCGCAGCAGTTGCGCACCGGCGGTTTCGAACCGCGGGTGGAGACGGTGCGCTGGCCCGACTACGCCGACACCCCGCACGGTGTCATGGGTCTGCGGGTGAGGATCGGCTCGTACGCCACCCAGGCGGCCGCCCAGAGCGCCGCCCAGGCGGTCACAGCGGCGGGCTTCCACACCGCCGTCGACTGGACGGGCTACGACGCCGATCAGCCGGCCGACCGGGAGAACGTGCACGTCGCCGTCATCGATCCGCACACGTTCACCGGCACCGTCGAGGGCACCCATGACGGCAACGTCGCGCAGCGCGTGACCACCTCGTCGGTCGCCGCGAAGCTGGGCTCCGTGGTGGGCGTCAACGCCGGGTTCTTCGTCACCTCCGACGCCGACGGCGTCCAGGGAACGCAGTCGGGTCTCAGCGCGGACCACGGCGAGTTGGAGTCGATGGCCGCCGGATCCCGGGCGGCGCTGATCATCGGGGACGGCGGTCGGCACGTACGGGTGGCGGACCTGACGACGACCGTCACGGTGCACGCGCGCGCAGACAGCTACCGGGCCCAGGGCATCAACCGGGCGCCTGGTCTCGTCCGGGACTGCGGGCGTCCGGGAGCGACCCCGAGCGATCTGCCCTGGCAGGACGTCACCTGCCACGCGGCGAATGATCTGGTGCTGTTCACCGACGAGTTCGGCGCGCCACTGCCCATTGGACCCGGTACGCAGGTCGTGCTGGACGCCGGCGGCCGCGTGGTGTCGGCGGGTTCCCGCGGAGGCACCGTTCCGGCCCGCGGCACGGTCCTCCAGGGCATCGGCTCGGCCGCCGACTGGCTGACCGCTCACGCCCGTACGGGTCAGCGGATCGGTGTAGAGGCGGCCATCCGCGACACGGCCGGCAAGCGCGTGAAACTCGGCCGCAACGACAGCATCGTCAGCGCTTCCCCCACTCTCGTCAGTCACGGCCGTACCAGCATCGACGCAGCGACCGAGGGCGTCGTCGACCCGAAGGACCTGTCCTTCGGCTACGCCTGGGCGAACGTCCGCCAGCCGCGCACCATGGCCGGTGTCGACGTCAAGGGCCGACTGATCCTGGCCGTCGTGGACGGCCGCCGGACCGGTGGCAGTGAAGGCTTCACCCTCCAGGAGGCCGCCTCCTTCATGCGCTCGCTCGGTGCCGTGGACGCCCTCAACCTCGACGGCGGCGGCTCCACCGCCATGGCCGTCAACGGTGCCCTCGTCAACAACCCCTCGGACGCGACGGGCGAGCGGGCGGTCGGCGGCACCATCCAGGTGCTGTCCGGCCAGACCCACTGACGCGGCGCAGCAGCGGCTCCCCCCAACCAGGAGCCCCGTTGCGGGGAGCCACCGCATCGCGCCTGAACTGGCCCCGCGGTAGTTCGTGGAGGGGATGTGTGGCCGCGTGTCCCCGCCAGCGAATGGCGTGCTCAGGGTGTCAGCGGTCAGTTCGGCCGACCGGGCGGGCCGTTGACGCCCAGCTGTCCGTAGTGGTGGCCGTCTGCGATCCAGCCCTGCCGTTCGGCTTCGTTCAGGGCGGCGTCCCAGGGCTGAATGAACATGGCGCTGCTTGCGCGATCGGTGCTGCGGCGGTGATCAGGTGAGGGCCAGGAGGCTGACGGCGCCGGCGTCCCCCAGAGCGGGTCGGTCGGCACTTGGCTCGCAACCGCTCCGGCCTTGCGGACCTGCCGAATCCCTGGCCGGAGCGCGTCGGCCGTGGGCCGAACCCGATGGCCTGGTCCGGACGGCAGCCGCGAGCGGTCGGACTCTCAATTCCCCTGTTCGCCGGCCGGTGTCTCCAGCAGTCGGTTCAGCTCGTTCCCTGCGTCGTCGTATCCGGCGTCGGAGATCCGCTGCAGCTCGCACAGGTCGCCGGTTGCGGCTGCGCGCCGGGTGAGCAGCAGCCCGGCTCGCATGGAGCCCTCGTCCAGCAGTTCGCTCAGTTCCCCGAGGTCGCCGACCGCGTCGGCGAGGCCGGCCAGCCGGTCCAACGCGGTCTCGTTGCCCTCATCGGCCAGCTCGCGCAGGGTCTCCCGATCGGTGTTCGTGTTCGCCATGACGCCATGGTGCAACCCTGCCCCAGGGGAAAGGTCAAGTGGAACGATGGCCGGGTGATCACCATCGGGCAGCTGGCCAGGTACGTCGGAGTGTCGATCAAGACCATTCGCGTCTATCACGACAAGGGGCTGCTCCCGGAGCCCGACCGCGATGCGTCGGGATACCGGCGCTACGGTGCGGACGACGCCATCGACCTGATCAAGATCCGCACCCTCGCCGACTCCGGCGTCCCCCTGGCCCGTATCCGCGACCTGAGATCAGCGACCGACGAAGAGTTCCAGCACGAGTTGCGCGAGATCGACGACGAGCTCACCGCCCGCATCGCGGGCCTGCGGGCAGCGCAAGGGCGCCTGCGCCGGCTCGCCGCCGGGCAGCTTGCTCTCCTCCCCGCCGAGATCGGCGGCCATCTGGCGGACCTGGCCCGCTGGGGATTCACCCCGCGCTGGGTGGACCTGCAACGCGACCTGTGGATCCTCGTGTTCGCCACCCACCCGGACCAGGCGATCAGCCTGTTCAGGGACCAGACCGAGAGCCTGGCCGATCCCCCGCTGCGGCAGCTCTTCCTCGCCTACGACCAGGCACACGACCTCGACCCCGACGACCCCCGCATCGACGACCTCGCCCGCCGGATCGCCGAGGCGACCCGGGAACGCTACGGATCCGACGCACCGCCCGGGCTCGAAGCGGCCTCCGAGATCCCCGCCCTCATCCAGAGCACCGTCAACGCCGCGTCCCCGGCATGGCGGCGACTCGACATGCTCATCCGCACACAACTCATCGCGGGGGCGGGAGCCCGTGAGCCCAGATCATCGAAGATGGAATAATAAAACTTAAGGGTTGTTCGTTGACGACTTAAAAAACTCAATGTACAAATGAACATGAGTGCATCGCTGAGTGTGAGGAGCCGAGGGTGGACTGGCAGGAACTGACGGACCTGACGCAAGGGCGGCCGTTCGTGGTCGAGCGGGTCCGGCTGGCCGACAGCGGCGTCGCGGTCGAGGGGCAGTTCGAGCCGCCGCAGCTGGCCCAGCTCGGCGTCGACGACCAGGTGTTCGTCGCCGCGTTCGTGCGGTCGCACGGTTCGATCAAGGAGATGGAGCGGATCTTCGGGGTGAGCTACCCGACGGTCAAGTCCCGGCTGAAGCGGATCGCCGAAGCCCTCGATTTCGTCGACACCGACCCGGCGCCCACCGGCGCCGACGTCGTTGACCGTCTGCAGCGGGGGGAGATCACCGCCCAGGAGGCGCTGGCCGAGCTGGAGAGGTCTCGATGATCCCGCAGCTGGTGACGGTGCGCTATCGCCGTTCCGACGGCCGCCGGCGGCGGCTGTACGTCCCTGTCCTGCCGGTGGCGGTGGTGCTGTCACCGCTGCTGCTGCTCGCCGCACTGGCCGGACTGGTCGCCTGCCGCGTCTTCCGGGTGAGTCCGGTGGGCGCGCTGTGCGGCGCAGGGCAACTGCTGTGGGCGCTGCCCGGCACCCGGTTCGAGATTGAGCAGGGCCCAGCGGCCGTGCTGATAAGCGTCAGATGAATCAGAAGGGGAGAACGAGAATGAACGAGCAGCGCCGCCAGATCCTGCAGATGCTGGCCGAGGGCAAGATCACCGCGGACGAGGCCGAGCGGCTGATCAACGCACTCGAACGCCAGCAGCCCGAGACGCTGCCGGGGGCCGCACCCCGTCCGAAATCCCGGCCCAAGTACCTGCGTCTGGTGGTGAACTCGGAGGACGGCGGCGGCGACGGGCCGAGCCGGGTCAACATCCAGATTCCGCTGCAACTGCTGCGCGCAGGGGTCCGGATCGCGAGCCTCCTCCCGCCGCAGGCGCTCGCCAAGGTCAACGCGGAGCTGAACAGGTCAGGGGTGCCGATCGACCTCACCGAACTCAAGCCGCAGCACCTCGAGGACCTCATCGACCAGCTCGACGAGGTCACCATCGACGTCGACGACCCCAGCGGAAAGGTGCAGGTGTTCTGCGAGTAACTGCGCCCGCCGCGGGCGACTTCGAGGTGCGCCGCGCCCGGCCTGGGGACCGGGCCCGCCGAACAGCCCACCTCAGTCACTTCAGCCCCCGCACGGGAGAACTCCGCTGCTTCTCTTGTTATGCCTACGCTCAAGTGGGGTAGTGGTCCGCAGCCGCCGGCCGCCGTCTCTACAGTCGGTCTGCGTAAGAGTTCGCGCACATAGGTGCTGTGGGGGCCTCGGCGACAAGGCGGGCACAGGTGCCAGTGATCATGGAGTTGCGACGCCCTGTGACCATTGGGGAGACCTGTGCCCGTCCTTCCGACATGGCTGACCGACCCGCTGTGGGACCAATTCGCGGCGTTACCGCCCGAGCGGCGGAGGGTCAATCCGGCCCGTCCACTGGGAAGTCCTGTGGGGTTATCGGCCGATCTTGGCCAGCTCGGCGAGATCCTCGTCGGAGAGCGAGAGTCCTGCGCCCGCGATGTTCTCGCGCAGGTGCGCCACCGACGAGGTGCCGGGGATCAGCAGGATGTTCGGCGACCGCTGCAGCAGCCAGGCCAGGGCGACCGACATCGGCGTCGCGTCCAGCCGGTCGGCCACGGCCGTGAGCGCCGAGGACTGCAGCGGGCTGAAGCCACCGAGGGGGAAGAAGGGCACGTAGGCGATGCCCTGCTCGGCGAGCTCGTCGAGCAACTCGTCGTCGTGGCGGTGGGCGAGGTTGTACATGTTCTGCACGCACGCGATCGGCGCGATCGCCTGCGCCTCGGCGACCTGTTCCACCGTCGCGTTGCTCACGCCGAGGTGCCGGATCAGACCCTGCTGCTGGAGTTCGACAAGCGCCTCGAACGCCTCCGCGAGCGATCCGGCCACGGGACCCTGGGCATCGCCGAGCCGGAGGTTAACCACGTCCAGCGTGTCGAGGCCGAGGTTCTCCAGGTTCTCCTGGACGGCCCGGCGCAGCTCTTCGGGCTTGCGCGCCGGAGGCCAGCCTCCCTCCTCGTCCCTGGTCGCGCCGACCTTGGTCACGATGTGCAGCGAGTCACGGTACGGGTGCAGCGCTTCGCGGATCAGCTGGTTGGTGATGTGCGGTCCGTAGGCGTCGGCGGTGTCGATGTGGGTGATGCCGAGGTCAACGGCCTCGCGGAGGACGGCGAGTGCGCCGTCGCGGTCGGCCGGCGGGCCCATGACCCAGGGGCCGGCGAGCTGCATGGCGCCGTAGCCGAACCGGGTGAGCGTCAGGTCGCCCAGGGTCCAAGTGCCGCCGGGAAGGGAGGCGGAGGGGGTGCTCATGGCGTGCCTTTCGTGTTGAGCCAGGGGGTGGTGCCTAACGGCGCCTTGCACCATCATTGACATGTAGCATCCTGGTGGGAAGTAGGCACTTCGGAGTGCGTAAGGCACCCGTGGGTGAGAGGAGCGGTCCATGGCAACGATGTCGGCGGTCCAGCAGAGGGCACAGGCCAAGGTGGAGTACGACGCCTTCCTGGCGGTCTGCCCCAGCCGCAAGCTGCTCGACCGGGTCTCCGACAAGTGGGTCACGCTGATCCTGGCCGCGCTCGGCAACGGCGGCGGCTCGCATCAGCCAGGCGCCGACTGCGCCGGTGAGCCTCGGTCGATGCGCTACTCGGAGCTGCTGCGCCTGCTGGTCGGCGTCAGCCAGAAGATGCTCACCCAGACGCTGCGCTCCCTGGAGCGCGACGGTTTGATCACCCGCACCGCGACGCCGACCGTGCCGGTCACGGTCGCCTACGAGCTGACCGATCTCGGCCTGTCACTGCACGAAATGATGCGCGGCCTCAAGACCTGGGCCGAGGAGCACATGGACGATGTGCTCGCCAACCGCGAGACCTACGACACCCGGCTCGCCTGAACCACAAGGGCAAGACGTGGCCCGTTGTCATTTCAGGCATTGGCCTGATCAGGGTTGCCGGTCGCCGGGAACAGTCTGCGCGTAGGAGGCCGCGCAGACAGGCGGAGTTCATGGGCGGCGCTTCGGGCGCTCGTCCCAGCGATGGGTGGTCCAGGCCCGGCGGATCAGGCTGCGGACGGTGATGATCGTGTCTGCGAGATCGAAGAAGGCGTTGATGACAGTCGCGCGGCGTTCGTAGCAGCGGGCGAGGCGGGGGAAGGCGCTCTGCCAGGCGTGTGTGCGCTCCACGTGCCACCGTCGGCTGGCCTGGATCGGCACCTTCTCGCCCCTGTGCGCGATGCGGCCGTGCAGGTGGCGGGCGGTGAGGTCGGTGTGGGTCTTGTCCGAGTCGTAGCCGGCATCCAGGTGCACGGTGATGTCGTCGGGCAGCGACCCGAGGTCCTCCAGCAGGTCCAGGGTCGGGGCGAGCAGCGGGGAGTCGTGGCGGTTGCGGATGGTGGTCGCCGAGCAGGTGGTGTCGGCGATCGCCTGGTAGGAGCAGCCGAACCGCAGCAGTTGCAGCAGCTTGTCCAACACGATCCGGTCGCCGATGCGGGGCCGGTGGCAGCCCAGGGGGTGGGCTGGATCGACTGCGGGGCGGCTCGGGCGGCAGCGCCGCGAATTGGTCCCACAGCGGGTCGGTCAGCCATGTCGGAAGGACGGGCACAGGTCTCCCCAATGGTCACAGGGCGTCGCAACTCCATGATCACTGGCACCTGTGCCCGCCTTGTCGCCGAGGCCCCCACAGCGCCTATGTGCGCGAGCTCCAAAAAGTCGTACGGCGACAAACGCAAGCTCAACCGGGCGGCGTGACCGGGGACCACACGCCCATCCACTGTTCGGCGCCCCAGTCCTCGTACCGTTGTACCTCGGTGAAGCCCAGCTTCGCCGCGAGGCGCAGCGCGCGGTCGTTGGCGGTCTGGGTGCAGAGCACCACCGGCTCGCCGGGCATCGCGTCGGCGTACCAGCCGAGCGCCGCCGCGCACGCCTCGGCGGCGTACCCGTGTCCCCATGCCCGCGGCAGGAGCAGGTAGCCGAGTTCGGCCTCCCCGGCGTCCGGGCGGACGCGGCTCCGATGCTCCGGGGCGCGCCGGTTCAGCTCGATGGTGCCGATCATCGCTCCGTCGAGCTCGATCACGAAAAGGCCGGGGCGCCGCCCGGGCGTCTCGGGCAACGTGCGCTCGAACTCGTCACGCGGCCGATGGCCACCGATGTAGGTGCCCACCTCCGGCGAGGTGAACAGCTCGATGATCGCCGCACGGTCCCGGGCCTCGGGTTCACGGAGCACGAGCCGCTCGGTCCTCATCGGGGCAGGTGGCCAGGCGTCGGGTCCGAGCTCAGTCATGGCGGGCAACCTATCTCACGCCGCCGGGCAGGAGCCGCAGCGGGTGGCCGGGAACGTGCCATGCACCACCGCCAGTTGCTCTCCATGGGTTGTCGGACCCAGCCGGGGACCCTGATGAGCCGGGGCCGAGTCCGCCTGCCCTCCCCGAGGGCGCGGGCCGTGGCAGACTGCCGACATGGTTCTCATTCGAAAGGGCTATGCCGCGTAGGCGCCCGAAGGCCGTCCGCGCCGAGCGGTGGCGGCCGCCCAAGCACACGCCGGTCCGTCGAATCCCGCGCGTCTCTGCTCGAACTCGCGCAGCTGTGCGGCGTGTTGAGGCCGAGTACCTCTGGCCGGACGCGGTTGCCGATGCTCTTGACCGCTTCGAGTGGGCTTTCGGGCAGCCGGGACGATATCTGACTGGCCCCGCCGAGAGTCCCGGCATCGAGATCGAGGATGGCCGAGACGACCTGGACGTGGCGCTGCGGCGTCTGCCCGGAGGAGCCCGAGCAGATCTGGGTCGCTTGGTGGACAGGATCGACATGGAGTTCGAACGCCGTACTCTTCCGAACCCGGGCTGGGTGAGTGAGTGGACGGCGGGGCACTGGTGGTGGTGGCGCATTCGGGACCGTTGACGCCGGCGGTCGATGGCCCCTGGTGAGGTGCTGGGGCCATCCATGGACATGGTGGCAAGGAGCCGTTCATGGCGCGCCGGAGAAGGCTGACGCTGTCCGCTTCCCGAACGGCCCCCGCCCCAAGCCCTGGGCCAGGAGTATTCCTCACCGTCTGGAGACAGACCGCAGCCTGCGTCGAGGCGATCCTTGCCCAGGCCGACGCGTCCTGACTCGTCGGCCAGGCAAGCGCCGAGGTTGAACCGGGCCGCACGAATCACGCCGATCGGCCGGCAGCCTGAAGTGCTCGCCGACCATCAAGCGGCAGCCGCTTCTGGACGAGTCATTCCGAATGATCAGTGGCCGTAGGCGATCAGCGATCGCGCGCTGGGCCGGCCGGTCTTGTGGTTGTGCCCGCGCCATGCCGCGGGTGGTAGAGCTCTCGGGCGCGGTCCAGGTCGACAGGCCCGTCCTGAGGCAGATGCAGGAAGAAGTCCAGCTGCCACGCCTGCGTACTGCCGGCCTGGCGGTTGGTGGTGGTCACCCAGGGCGGGTAGACGCGAAAGGCTCGTTTCCCACCGGAACCGTTTGCTGATACGACACCGTGCTGGCGGAGCGCGTCCATGGGAAAGACGAACTGGCCGAAGTGGTGATGGTCGCGGGTGCTGATGGTGAAGAGGTCGACGGGGTCCGTGGCGTCGAAGGGCTGGATGGGCCCGGTCGGGGACCTCTTCCAGACGGTGGCGAATTGGCCGACCTTGGCAGGGGTCGTCCTGGCTGCGCGGAACCGGATGGAGAGGCCGTCAAGGGTGAACTCGTGGGCGGCGTAAGCGGCACCCTCGGCTTCGGGCACTGGCTGCGAACAGGTGAACCCGCAGGGGTCGTAGACGAGCGCCTTCGCCGCAATGAGATCTCCGTGGGCCGGAGCGGTGTCCAGCCACGGTTTGAGGTGGAGATGGGATGGGTGCTTGTGGTTCGTTGTCATTTCGTCCACCCTGCCACGGGCGCTTGGACGCAGTCGGCTCGACTTGGGGGACGTCGCTCTCGTCGAGGTAAGGGCCCGCAGAAGAACAACACGCGGGCGAGCGGCGGCTTGACGTGCGAGGTCAAGCACCAAAACCACCAAGTTAATTCTCTGCGGGCCCTAACGCGAATGCTGACGGTATGTCCGGGAGCGCAGACAGGGCGTCCGAGATCGTTGTGTGACGAACAACCTGGATGCCCTGC
Organism: Streptomyces laculatispora; assembly: GCF_017353455.1. Taxonomy (GTDB): domain Bacteria; phylum Actinomycetota; class Actinomycetes; order Streptomycetales; family Streptomycetaceae; genus Streptomyces; species Streptomyces laculatispora. Next base: position 12,205 of record NZ_JAFMPZ010000133.1, on the reverse strand, counting down.
TGACAGCGCTTTACGTGAAGACCGATGACGAGGCCGGAGGGGACCGATGGCTGGGCCGTCCACCACGGTTGACGGACTCCGAGCTGGCCACGCTTGCCCTGCCCAGGCGATGTTCGGTTTCACCTCGGAGTCGCGGTGGCTGCGGTTCGTGGACTCCCGCCTGGGTGCGATGTTCCCGTACGTGCCAAAGCAGCCGGGCTGGAACAAACGGCTGAGGGCCGCGTTGCCGCTGGTCAAGAAGGCCGTGAGACTACTGGCCGTCGAGAAGGACTTGGTTGGACAACCACTGGATCGTCGGCTCCACCCCGGTGGATTGCGGTCGCTCGCGCCCACGGTGAGACGCTCGGACGTATCCGGCTGGGCCGGATACGGATACGGCGCCAGCCACAGCCGGTTCTTCTGGGACATTCGCCTGTACCTGGTATGCCCTTGACCGGGATGCCGATCCTTTGGACCCTGGCGAACCCTCAGCTCGACGAGCGCGAAGCGCTGACCGTGATGCTCGACCGCGAAAGGGCTTCGCCTCCAGCGGCTTTGCGACCGATCTGGCCCTGCGGGTCGCCGAATTGCTGCGGCGGTCGTTCAAACGCGAAGGCCCTTGCCTGTGGCCGTTGTGGCGTCGGGCCGGTCGGCATCTGTGTGTGACTCGCGTTGGCGCACGTGGACTTTCCTGGTGTCGGGGCAACGCACCGGCAGCGCGGGCAGCGCGACGCAGGACATCTACGTCGGGGTCGCCGACAAGGACAACACCGTCTACCGCTCCACCGACGGCGGGGCCACCTGGGCGCGGATCGCCGGGCAGCCGACCGGGTACCTGGCGCACAAGGGCGTGCTCGACTGTTCGGGCGGTCCTCGGGGGCCCCGCTGCTCAGCGCGCTCGGTGATGTCGGGGGCTTCCGGCACACCGATCCCGACGCGGTGCCCGGCATGATGTTCACCTCGTCGAACCTCACCTCGGCCACGAGTCTGGACTTCGCGGAGGCGAGCCCCGACGCCGTCGTACGGGTCGGCGACGCGGACGCCGCCTCGCACATCGGCTTCTCCACGGACCACGGGGCCGACTGGTTCCAGGGCTCGGAGCCCTCCGGGGTGACCGGCGGCGGCACCGTGGCCGCGGCTTCGTCTGGAGCCGGGAGGGCGCGGGTCCGACCCGTGCCGTTCCTCCCCTTCCGAGGGCGCCAGCGGAGCGGGTGAACACGGGCTCACTGGCCCCGTACAGGTTCGTCGGCCATACTGCCCGCCGTGGAGCAGCGCATAGATCCGAACACTCAGCCCGCGTACGCCGCAGGGACAGACCCGGCGTACATCCCTGGTCTCACGACCCCCCGAGCCACCGGAAAGGCGGACGAGGAGCCGGAGCGGACCGAGGAGCCGGCACCCGAGGACGCCGTGTCCGACGGTGCCGTGTCCGACGGTGCCGCGCCCGACGGTGCCGCGGCGGAGGCCGTGTCACAGGACCCGGAGCCCGACGGCGAGGTCGTCAGCAAGGCGGCGGACGACGAGGAGGACGAGGACGAGAACGAGAACAAGGGCGAGGACGGTCCCGCGTTCGCGGTGAGCGACCGCCGCGGTTCGATCACCGCAGACCGCGAGGGCATCCGGTTCACGCTGGACGACCAGGAGGCCGACTTCCGCTGGGACGAGATCGGGGCGGTGGAACTGAAGCCGGCCCGGTTCGGCCGCCGGTTCACGATCACGGTCCACATGTCGACCATGCGGTGGTTCAACGCCGAGGTCGAGGCGGCGGCCAGGAGCAGCCTCAAGGAGTGGACGGAAGGCTTCGACGCCGTCCTGGACGCCTACTTCGAGGAATCCTGACCGGCAGCCGACGCGGCCGGACCCGCGCCGAGAAGCGCGGTGAGCACGTGTGGCCAGGCGGCCGCTCCGAGCGCCGCGTCGGCTGCTGGTGAACCCCCGTGCCGGAAGGTGCCGGACACGGGCGCGGCGCCCTCGCCGGGCAGCCGCGGCCGGTGTCCCGCGCCGGCGCGGGTGACCAGCCGGACGGGGAGGCCGGCCGCCCGGCGCCGGGCGGCCAGCTCCTCGGCGTACCGCAGCGAGGGCCACATCAGATCGTCCCCGCCCGCCACCAGTACGAGTTCGGCGGCGGACCGCTCCACCGGGATGGCCGCGGCGGGGAGCCGGCCGGGATAGGTCCTCAGGCTCTGTTCGTACCAGCCGAGGACCGAGACCGGGGTGCCCTCGGGCTCGGACGCCGTCCAGGTGGAGTCGTAGGGGACGAACGGCAACGGCTGCCCCTGCCAGGTCCAGGAGGACCGGTGAGGCTCCGTCAGGCCGTCCCGGCCGGGGCCGACGTTCGCCCAGGTCAGTGAGGTGGGGGAGAGCGCCACCACGGCGTCGATGCCGGGCTGGAGGACGGACAGGTGCAGCGCGGCCTCGGCCCCCTTGGAGACCCCCAGGACACCGATGCGGCGGGCTCCCTCGGCGCGGAGCCGGCCGAGCGCGGACACGAAGGTCTCCAGCGGGACTTCGCAGATGCCCGGTGGCTGCTCAGGGCCGCCGAACCAGCGGATCGAGAGGGCGGTCATGCCCTCCCGGGCCAGCAGCCGGCACCGCTCCTCCTCGATCCGCCCGCTGGACCCGGAGAGCACGAGCACCCCGACGGCGCTGCCGTGCGCGGGTGCGGCGCGGAAGCCCGTCCAGGCATCCGCGCCGGCACCCGGTCCGGCGTGCACGCTGCTCTCGACGATGTCCGGCACGGGCTCAGGCGTCGGCCAGCACCACGGAACGGGTCAGGTGGCGCGGGCTGTCCGGGTCCAGGCCGCGGGCGGCGGCGCGGGCGATGGCCAGGCGCTGGACGCGGACCAGTTCGGCCAGCGGGTCCAGTCCGCTCTCCACCCAGCGGGCGCCGGTCGCCCGGACCTGCTCCCGCAGGCCCTCGGGGGCGGTGCCGAACATCCAGGTGGCGGTTCCGGTGGTGGCGATGCTGATGGGGCCGTGGCGGTACTCCATCGCGGCGTACGCCTCCGTCCAGGACAGCGATGCCTCCTTCATCTTCAGCGCGGCCTCGTTGGCGAGACCGGCGGTCCAGCCGCGGCCGAGGAAGGTGAACTGGGTGCAGTCCAGCAGCTCTTCGGGCAGTGGCTCGGCCAGCGCGGTCTCCGCGTCGCGGACCACGGCGTCGGTGTGCAGACCGAGGTGGGCCCGGAGCAGGGTCAGCAGGGTGGTGGCGAACCGGGTCTGCACGACGGACTGCTCGTCGGCGAAGTCGAGGACCACGACCGCGTCCGCGGACGTCATCACCGGGGTCTCCGGGTCAGCGGTGATGGCCACCGTCGGGGTGGTGCCGCGCAGCCGGTCGAGGAGTTCGAGTACCTCGGTCGTGGTGCCGGAACGGGTGAGGGCGACGACCCGGTCGTAGCGGCGGCCGAACGGGAACTCCGAGGCGGCGAAGGCATCGGACTCGCCCTGCCCGGACTCCTCACGGAGCGAGGCGTATGCCTGAGCCATGTAGAACGAGGTGCCGCAGCCGACCACGGCGATGCGCTCGCCGGTCGCGGGCAGTACGGCCGCCTGGCTCTGCGCCAGATCCGCGGCACGGCGCCAGCAGTCCGGCTGGCTGGCTGTCTCGATCTCGACAAATGACACTTTTGCACTCCGTACTGGTGATGGGATGCTCGTTAACGCACGGTATACGGGATGTGCAAGCATTATCAAGCATTTTCCTTGCAGGCGATTTGACTCGCCAGGGCCTTGTGCGACGCTTGCGCGAGTCCGGTGATCGTGCCCAAGGGGATGGGTGACCGTAGGCCGGGCCGGTAAGGAGAGTTCACGTGTCCAGGGATTCCCGGTGGAACGCACTGCTGGAGCTCGTCGGTAAGCATGGCCGGGTGGACGTCGAGGACGCCGCCAGGACACTGGATGTCTCGGCCGCGACCATCCGCCGCGATCTGGACCAGCTCGCCGAGCAGCAACTGCTCACCCGCACGCGGGGCGGCGCGGTCGCGCACGGTGTCAGTTACGAGCTGGCGCTGCGCTACAAGACGGGGCGCAACGCCCCGGAGAAGCAGGCCATCGGCCGCGCCGTCGCCGAACTGGTCGCGGTCGGCGAAGTGGTGGGGCTGACCGGCGGCACCACCATCACCGAGGTGGCCCGTTCGCTCGCCGTGCGCTCCGACCTGGTGGGGGACGGCGCCGCGGGGGTGGCCGGCCAGCCGACCCTGACGGTGGTCACCAATGCCCTCAACATCGCCAACGAGCTGGTGATCCGGCCGCAGATCAAGATCGTGGTGACCGGTGGGGTGGCCAGGCCTCAGTCGTACGAGCTGACAGGCCCGTTGGCCAGCGGCGTACTGGGCGAGATCACGCTGGATGTCGCCGTGCTCGGCGTCAACGCCATCGACACCGAACGCGGTGCGTACGTCCACCACGAGGGCGAGGCCAGCATCAACCGGCTGCTCGCCCAGCAGGCCCAGCGGGTGGTGGTGGCGGCCGACTCCTCGAAGATCGGCAAGCGGGCCTTCGCCCGGGTCTTCGACCTCGGGATGGTCGACTTCCTGGTCACCGACAAGGGGATCACGCCGGAGGCGACCGCCCGCTTCACCGAGGCCGGCGTCACGGTCATCGCTGTCTGAGCTGTCGAGCCGCCTGAGCTGTCCGAACGGCGGGCCGTCCCACCCGAAGGGTGTGGCGGCCCGCCGTTCTGCGTGCCCTGGGCCGCGTTCCGGCGTGCTGGAATATGCGCTGGACCGTGCATGATCAATCACAACCAAGCATCCTGTGGCCGATTCTGACGGTTCGGCAGCAGCGATGGTGGTCACATCGAGGTCACGCTGTGTGTCTTCTGTGCATATTTCGATCCCTTGGGCATGCTGGGGCGCTGCGTGCTGTGACTTTTACTTGTCAATAGATGTTCGTTACCTCTGCGAAATGAACAACTCTTGCCATTCGGGTGCACTGTCGTGAACTATGTGCCTGTCGCCGCGCAGGAGCAGTGGCCGCACGCCCTTCGGGGGTGCGCGCCGCCTTCACGTATGCGGGACGTTCTCTCGCTTCATCAGCCCTGGAGGTGCCTGTGACGATGGCAAACGCGCCGGTCACAGATGTGCGGTCGCCTGTGCCGCAGCCCCGCGACCCGGACGACGCGGATCGGCCCGCCGGGAGGAAGCGCGGGAAGAACCGAATACGGCAGCCACTCCGGCACCGCCTGAAGCGGGACCGGGCGCTCCTGCTCCTCTGTCTGCCGGGTGTCCTGTTCTTTGCGCTGTTCTTCTACCTGCCGCTCGCGGGCAACGTCATCGCCTTCCAGGACTACCAACCGTTCCTGGGGTTCAAGGAAAGCCCGTTCGTCGGCCTCGCGAACTTCACCGCGCTGGTCGCCGAACCCGAGTTCTGGAGCGCGGTCTCCAACACGCTCCAGATCACCGCGATCCAGCTGGTCCTGTACTTCCCCGCACCGATCGCCCTGGCGCTGCTGCTCAACTCGCTGATCAGCGAGAAGATCAAGCGGTTCATCCAGACCGTCGTGTACCTCCCGCACTTCCTGTCCTGGGTCGTCGTCGTCGCGATGTTCAAGCAGGTGCTCGGTGGCGCCGGCTCGGTCACCACGCTCCTGATGGAGCACGGCGTCAGCATCGGCAACGTGATGACGGACCCCGGTACCTTCAAGCTGCTGATCACCGCCCAGGCCATCTGGAAGGACTGCGGCTGGGGCACGATCATCTTCCTGGCGTCCATCGCCTCGATCGACATGGCGCAGTACGAGTCCGCCGCGATGGACGGCGCCGGATGGCTCCGCAGGATCTGGCACATCACCCTGCCGGGCATCCGGCCGGTGATCCTGATGCTGCTGATCCTGCGGCTCGGCGACATTCTCTCGGTCGGCTTCGAGCAGATCATCCTGCAGCGTGACGCCGTCGGCCCGGACGCCTCCGAAGTCATGGACACCTATGTCTACTTCCACGGAGTCGTGGACGGCGACTGGGGCATGAGCACCGCCGCCGGTCTGATGAAGGGCGTCATCGGATTCGCCCTCATCCTCGCCGCCAACAAGCTGGCCCACCGCTTCGGCGAGCAGGGAGTTTACCGATGAGTCAGCAGTCCGTCGCGGCCCGGCTGCGCAGCGCCCGGTTCGGCCCCCGGGGCGGGGCGCGCCCCCGCGTCTCCCACGGCAGGCCGCCGTGGATGGAGCGCCCCCACTGGTACGGACAGGGCGCGAAGGCGGCGGCCCTGGCCGTCCTCACCGTGATCGTGCTCTACCCGTTCGTCCTCGCCATCGGCACCAGTCTGGCGGGCCGCGAGGAGCTGAACGCCAACGGCGGTTACGTACTGCTGCCGCATCACCCGACGCTGGAGGCCTACCGGGTCATCCTCTCCGGCGGGGTCGTCACCCAGGCCGCACTGGTCTCCATCATGATCACGCTGATCGGCACCGCGCTCAGCCTGGCGTGCACGGTGATGATCGCGTACGGGACCTCGCGCCCCGGCACGGTTCTCGGCAAGCCGATCCTGCTGCTGGTGCTGGGCACGTTCCTCTTCGCTCCCGGGATCATCCCGACGTACCTGGCGGTCCAGCAGTTCAAGATGCTGGACACCTATGCCGCGCTGATCCTTCCGGTCCTGCTCAACGCGTTCAACATCGTGGTCGTCCGCTCCTTCTTCCAGAGCATTCCCGAGGAGCTGTACGACGCGGCGCGGATCGACGGCGCCGGTGAGGTCACGGTCCTCTTCCGGATCGTCCTCCCGCTGTCCAAGGCGGTCCTCGCCGTGGTCGGCCTGTTCTACGCGGTCGGGTACTGGAACAGCTTCTTCAACGCGGTGCTCTACCTGAACGACTCCAGCAAGTTCCCCATCCAGGTGATCCTGCGCAGTTACGTGCTCAACGGGCAGAGCATCAACGCGTCGGCCATGGGCGTCCACGCGGTGCCACCGGCGACCTCCTTGCAGATGGCCGTGCTGATCATCGCCATCGTGCCCATCTTCTGTGTCTACCCCTTCCTTCAGAAGTTCTTCGTCAAGGGCGTCCTCACCGGGGCGATCAAGGGCTGATCCGCCCGCCCCCCATCGCCGCCACGTACTTCACATCCTTCAAGGAGCCCCATGTCCACCAACCTGTCCCGGCGCGGATTCATGGGCGCCGCGGGAATCGCCGGCCTGACCGTGGCCGGTCTGACGACCCTGAGCGCCTGTGGCAGCGGTGCCACGGTCAGCAAGGGCGGTTCCAAGGCGTCGGCCAGGCTCAAGCTGCCGGCCTACGTGCCCGCGCAGACCGCTCCCGCCGACCTGGCGGGCAACGCGGCCGGTCTCGACGCCACGTACCTGCGGTACCCCAAGGCCCTCACCAAGTCGGTGGCCAAGGCGCCCGGTGACGGCAGCCGCATCACGGCCCTCACCGAGACCTTCACCACGCCCGCACCGCCGCAGGCCAAGAACGCCTACTGGCAGGAGCTGAACAAGCGCCTCGGGGCGCAGTTCGACATGACGATCGTGGTGGACCAGGGCGTTGACGCGTACCTCACCAAGTTCAACGCCATGATGGCCGGCGGCGACATACCCGACCTGGTCTGGTTCCCGCCGAACCAGGGCATCCAGCGTGTGCCCGAGCTGCTGGACGCCAAGTTCCACGACCTCACACCGCACCTCTCCGGCGACGCGGTGAAGGACTACCCGAACCTGGCGAACCTGCCGACCACCGCATGGAAGACCGCCGTGGTCAACGGGAAGATCCGCGGCGTCACCGTCGCCTACGGTTCCATGGGCCAGGTCTACGCCGTCAACCAGGACTTCTGGAAGCCGGTCGGCGGCGCCGAGTTCAGCAGCGCCGAGGACTTCCTCGCCAAGGGCAAGGAGCTCCTGGACACCAAGCGCAACAAGTACGTCCTGGAGCCGGCGTACGTGAACCACATCGGGATGTTCGGCCAGTGGTTCGGGGCGCCCAGCGGCTGGCGCCTGGAGGGCGGAAAGCTGACCCACATGTACGAGACGGAGGAGTACCAGGAGGCCCTGGCGTTCGCCGTCAAGGTGGCCAAGGCCGGTCTCTTCTGGCCGGACCCCAACCTCAGCACCACGATGGAGAAGATGGCGCAGGGCACCCTCGGCGCCTACGTGCAGTCCTTCCCCAGCTTCCTGGTGGACGCCAAGACGTACGACTTCCCGTTCGGCGTCATCGTGCCCTTCGCCGCCAGGGCCGGTGCCAAGCCGAGGTACAGCATGGGGTACGGCTCGGTCGGCTACACCGCCATCAGCAAGAAGGCCGACGCCGAACGCGTGAAGATGCTGCTGGGCGTCATGGACTACCTGGCCGCCCCCTTCGGTACCGAGGAGCGGCTCTTCCTCGACAACGGTATCGAGGGCACGCACTTCAACCGCACGTCGGGCGGGGACGTCAAGCTGACGCCCAAGGGGAACTCCGAGGCGGTGACCACGGCCATGCCGCTGGCCTTCCTCGCCGCGGGCCCCGAGTACATCTACCTGCCGGGCAAGTCGGAGCTGGCCGGGAACATCCACGGCTGGCAGCAGGAACTCCTCAAGATCAGCCAGACGAACCCGACGAGCGGGCACTTCTCCGACACGTCCACCAGCAAGAGCCCTTCGCTCACCACCGCCATGAGCGACTGCCAGCTGGACATCGTCGCGGGCCGCAAGCCGCTCTCCGCGTACAAGGAGCAGCTGCGGAAGTGGCGCTCCGGCGGCGGTGACAAGATGCGCGCCGAGTTCGAGGCCTCGATCGCCGGCCGGTAGCCCGGAGGCGGCCCACCCGCACAGCCGGCCCGGCAGCGGTCTCCCCCGGACTACTGCCGCACCCGCACCATTGCAGCACCCGTACAGACAGAGAGAGGACCCCCGTGTCAGACCTGCGACTCGGCGTCATCGGACTTGGCCTGCGCCGTTCCATCGCGATGTCCGCCCACCACCCCGGACAGGGTTCGGCGGTCACCGCCGTCTGCGACCTCGACCCCGAGGTACGCCGCCGCGAGGCCGAGCGCTTCGGCACGGACGTCGCGGTCGAGGACTACAAACTCCTCCTCGGCCGGGACGACATCGACGCGGTCGTCATCGCGACGCCGGACGACACCCACGAGGCCATCGCCATCGACGCGCTGCGGGCCGGCAAGGCCGTCTTCGTCGAGAAGCCGCTCGGGATCACCGTCGAGAGCTGCGACAACGTCCTGCGCGCCGCGTACGAGACCGGGACCCGGCTCTACGTCGGCCACAACATGCGGCACATGGGTGTCGTGCGGCTGATGCGCGACATCATCGCGCGCGGCGACATCGGTGAGCCCAAGGCCGTCTGGGTGCGGCACTTCGTCGGTTACGGCGGCGACTACTACTTCAAGGACTGGCACGCGGACCGGACCCGGACCACGGGTCTGCTCCTCCAGAAGGCCGCGCACGACATCGACGTGCTGCACTGGCTGGCCGGCGGCTACACCCGGCGCGTCAACGCGCTGGGCGACCTGCTCGTCTACGGTGACCTGCCGCGGCGCGAGCCGGACACCCCGCGGCCCGACAACTGGCTGCGCGAGTTCGACTGGCCGCCGACGGCCCGCAAGGACCTGCACCACATCGTGGACGTCGAGGACGTCTCGGTGATGAACATGCAACTCGACAACGGCGTCGTCGCCGCCTACCAGCAGTGCCACTTCACCCCGGACTACTGGCGCAACTACACCGTCATCGGCACCGAGGGGCGGCTGGAGAACTTCGGCGACAGCCCCGGTGACGAGGTCAGGGTCTGGAACACCGGTCCCAGCGGATACCGCGCCGACGCCGACATCACCTACCGGGTCCCGGAGGCCGGCGGCTCGCACGGCGGCGGGGACACCCGGGTCATGGAGGAGTTCTGCCGCTTCGTGCGCGACGGGGGCGTCACCGACACCTCGCCGGTCGCCGCCCGGATGAGCGTCGCCGCCGGTGTGCTCGCGACCCGCTCTCTGCGTGAGGGCGGTGCACCGTACGACGTGCCCGCTCTCGACCCCGAGCTGGTGGCGTACTTCGAACGCGGTCAGGTCCGCGCTTAAGGATCTGACCGGGAAAGGCCGGACAGGGCCTCGGCCCTGTCCGGCGGGTTTCACCGCAAGAGATGCACAGAGCCGGTGCATGCACGGCAATGATCCCCGTTCCCCCCATCAGAAGCAGGTGCAACGCATGACCCTGCGCCACTTGTTCGGCACCGTCACCGCCACCGTCGCAGCAGCCGCTCTGGCCCTGCTCGGCACGGCGGCCCCCACCCAGGCCGCGGACCTCGGGACCACTCCCGGCACCTACACCAACTACTCCTTCTCCGGTGCGCCGAAGCTGACCGACGTCACCTGGTCCACCACCGTCCTCCACGATCCCGGATACCGGGCGAACGTCTTCTGGAGCCACCAGTTCGGCTTCGACCAGGGCAACGGCGCGTACCTCGGGATGCAGTCCAACGGAGGGTCGAGCCGGGTGCTCCTCTTCTCCGTCTGGGACGTCTCCGAGGCCAAGGCCGGCTCAGCCGGGAGCTGGTGCCAGGGCTTCGGCGGCGAGGGCGAGGGCATGAGCTGCCGGATGAACCTCGACTGGACCGCCGGCCACCGGTACACCTTCAAGGTGGCGGCCGAGGGCGACGGCTGGTTCGGCGCCACGGTCGCGGACGCCGGCACGGGAGCCTCGTACAAACTCGGCAGCATCAAGACCCCGGCCACCGCCATCTCCCCGTCGGGAATGGTCGACTGGACCGAGTACTTCGAGTGGAACAACCCCCGCTCGAACTGCTACGACCAGCCGTTCAGCGACGCCCGCTTCGGGATACCCACCGGCAACGGCGGTACGGTCACCGGCACGGTTTCGGCCACCTCCAACAGCGGCAACGCCTGCGCGTCCATGACCCGGACCGATGTCGCCGCCGACTCCACGGTGCAGAACCTCGCGATAGGCAACTCGGTGCGCGGCGCGGTGACCGGGCAGGGAGGCAAATGCGTGGACGCCTTCGGCGGGGTGTCGGACGGTGTCGCCGCGGACCTCTACACCTGCTCGGGCGGCGCCAACCAGGCCTGGGTGAGAGCGGCCGACGGCACACTGCGCCTGACGTCCGACTACTGCCTCACCGCGGAGGGCACCGGCAACGGCGCCGCCGTACGGGTACGTGACTGCGCCGGTACGGGCGCGGGCGGCGCGGTCACCGATCAGGCCAGACAGTGGACGTACAACGGTTCCACGCACGCACTCGTCAACAAGGCCTCCGGCCGCTGTCTCGATGTCCCCGGCGGCGACACCACGAACGGGACCGCGCTCAACCTGTGGGACTGCGGCGGCGGCGCCAACCAGCAGTGGAACGTGCCCGCGACCTTCTAGACCGTGTCCGGTCCTGATCCGCCGGACAGACCCTGGGACACTGCGCGTCACGAGGCCCCCGGCCGGTCGCTGCCAAGCGGTCCCGCCGGGGGCTTTATGGCGTCTGTTTTCAGCCATGCTCGGTGGGTAATCGGCCCCTTCCGGTTTGACGGCCGCCCGTCGCGCAACGGCGGCAGGGCGACGGACGGTCGGGTGGTATCCACCGAAATATCCGGATGATCCGGTAAGGGGGACGGTTTGGATGGTCTCGCACGGTCACCGGTCAGCTGCCCCGGGCGTGATGGTTAGGCGTTTTCAAGCCAACGGGACACTGTTGTGGCCGAGTTCGAACGCGCGGCCGGAAAGCGGTCGGCATAATCGCGTCCATGTCGATCACGGGTGGAGACGTCGTTGACCTGGGCCGGGGCCTGCACGCATGGCTCCCGCCGAAACGGGGCTGGGGGCTGGCCAACTGCGGCCTTCTCGTCTCGCCCCGCGGCGCGCTCTGGATCGACACCCCGTACGACCCGGTGCTGGCGGGGCAGTTCCTGGCCGAGAGCACGAAGCTGCTGCCGGACGGCGTCTCCATCGACCGGGTGATCGTCACGCACGCCAACGGCGACCACTTTTGGGGCGCCGGCGTGCTCCCGGACGCGGAGATCATCGCGACCCGTGAGGCCCGGGACCACATTCACTACGAGCCCACCCCGAAACAGCAGCACGCGCTCGTCAACGGCAGCGATCCGGCAAGCCCGCTCGGCGACTACCTCGGCCGCCACTTCGGCCTGTTCGACTGGTCGCAGACCGAACCGGTCCAGCCGACCACCTACTTCACCGGGGAGCTCGAACTGACCCTGGGGGAGTACCCCGTCCGGATCTCCGCCCTGCCGTCCGCGCACACCACGGGTGACCTGATGGTCCACCTGCCCGCCCAGAGCGCCGTGTT
>NZ_JAFMPZ010000132.1 GCF_017353455.1 Streptomyces laculatispora | reverse complement strand
GGGCCGAGGGTGGTGGTGCCCGGTTCGGCGCGGTGGCCGAGGCCGGTTCGGTAGGCGTTCAGCGCCGCTTCCGTCCGGCCCTCGCTGCGCAGCAGGTCTCCGAGCAGGCGGCAGATGTCGGCGAGGTCTCCGGCAGCTCCCGTCTGTTCGAGCAGGGAGAGCGCGGTGGCGTAGTGCAGTTCAGCCGCCTCGGCGTCCCCGGCCGTCTCGGCGATCAGTCCGAGAAGCCGGTGGGCGCCGCCGGCGTGCACCGCGCCGCGGCCGGGCTGGAGTCCGGCCAGCAGGCTTTCCAGCAGCTCTGCGGCCTCCGCCGGTTTTCCCCTCCTGCGCAGGACGTCGGCGAGCTCGACCTCCACCTGTGAGACGTACAGTGCCGCCCGCTTGGACACCAGCATCGAGTGCGCGGTGCGCAGTTCCGTCTCCGCCCGCACGAGGTCGTCGTGCTGGGCCCAGACGTAGCCCCGCATCCAGTGGCAGTGAGCGAGTTCGGTGCGGATCTGGAGCTGCTGGTAGAGCTCGGCGGCCCGCGCCAGCGATGCCTGGGCGGCGTCGACACGGCCTTCGGCGAGCAGTGTGCGGGCCACAGCCCGGTGCATCGTGGCGACCAGGGCGGGGTCGGACACCTGTGGGACCAGGGCCAGGGCGAATTCAGCGGCTTGTGCGGCGCGGGCGTGGGCGCCCATGTCCATGTACGGGGCGATCGAGGCCGTGTAGAGCTGGAGCAGCGCGCCCGGGTCGTGCAGCCCCGACATGTTCAGTTCGTCGATCGCGCTTTCCAACAGGTAGCAGGAGTAGCGCAGTTCACCGGCCAGGAAGTGGGCGACCGCCCTGCCCCGGACCGCCCGTGCACGGACGGGGAGCGGCTCGTCGGCCAGTGCGTGTTCGGCCGCCTCGAAACGGGCCAGGGCCTCGGCCAGGTCGCCCGTCTCCAACGCGCACTCCCCGAGCCCTACGAGCGCTGCCGCCCGTTCCTGGGTGAGCCCGTACTCCTCGGCCCGGCCGAGGACCTGCTCATAGGCGGCCCGCGCGTCGGCCGCGTCCTCGACGGCCAGTGTCCGCTGGGCGTCGGCCAGTTCCATCCGCAGGGCGGTGGCGATGTGGGTGGGCCGGCCCGTGGCGAGTTCCTCGTGGGCGACACCGAGCCGTTCGGCGATGTGCCGTAGGGCGGCTTCGGAGGGCCGCACCTTGCCGGCCTCCAGGGTGGACACGTAGGCGGCGGTGTAGGCGGGCTCGGCAAGCTGCCGCTGAGTCAGCTCGCGTTCCTTGCGGAGCCGTCTCACCCGGCGGCCGATCGCGGCCGGTGCCCCCTGCGCCTCTTCCCGTTCCGGGTCCGTCCGGCCGGGAGCCTCGTCGCCGTCCGTCGTCGCCCTGCTGGTTGCGGCCATGGCAGCCCCCTCGTCCCGTGTCCGCCAGTGGTCACCGGTGCGGTGCTCCGACGCGCCGCGTGCGACGTCCCGGCATGTTCCCACGTACTCCGACACCGCCCGAACACTGGCGTGATACACGGATTCATCCGCTTACGGAGAACTCAGTTACCCGAAACCCACAAGACTCCTGTCCTCGCACCCGTTGTGCGCGTCTTCCCCGCAGCCTAAGTTAAACGTCAACTCAAACGCACTCAACAAGGGAATTAACATGGCGCAGGCATGGGAGGACGTCGCCCTCCCGGCCACCGGCCGGTCCTGCGACCAGGGGCTCGCCGGCTCCCCGCCGACTGCCTCGCCGACCTGAGCGGCCGGGCTCTTCCGCGAACACATCGCCGCGAAAGCCGGCCGCGCCAGCGCCACGGATGCCCGGAAGCCCCGGCACCATCACTGCGCTCCCCCGCCGAGACGAACACCACGACGAGGACTGACATGAACACGAAGAGAACTGCCGCTATATCCGTGAGCGTCGCACTCACGGCCCTCATGGGAGCGGTCATCGCCTCGCCCGCGGCTGCCGCGGAACCGAAGCCCTCCCAGGAACCGCGTGTCAGCGTCGAGTACTTCCCCGAGCCCGGCGGCGAAGGACGGCGGACCGATGTCCCGCTCAACACGGATACGGTGAGCGGTCGTTCCGCCGCCCGCAGCGCGACACCCGGCGCCGGGACGACGGACGGGCAGGTGGGAGAACTGTCCGTGACCGGCTCCTCGGCCGACCGGCTCGACGTGGTGATCGTCGGCGACGGCTACACCGCCGACCAGCAGGACGCGTTTCACACCGCGGCGGCCACGAAGTGGGCTGACATCACCAATATCGAGCCCTACTCCAGCTATCAGGGCCTGATGAACGTGTGGACCGTCGACGCGGTGTCCGCCGAATCCGGCATCACCGGCGACCCGACCGCCGACGTCACCAAGGACACCGCGCTCGGCAGCTACTTCTGGTGCTCGGAGACCGAGCGCCTGATCTGCGCCGACATCGACAAGGTGGCCTCCTACGCCGCCAAGGCCCCCGAGGCCGACCTGGTCGTCGTCGTCTCCAACTCCACCAAGTACGGCGGCGCCGGCTACTCGGGGCTGGAGGCGGAGGGCTACCCGTTCGGCGGCGTGTCGACCCTCTCCTCGGACAACGCGCAGTCGAGCATGATCGCCGCCCACGAGATCGCCCACTCGGTTGGCCTCCTGGCGGACGAGTACACGTACGACAGTTACGGCACCTGGACCGGCGGCGAGGTCGCCGACATCAACTCCAGCTCCTTCACCGCGGAGCAACTGGCCGCCAACCGGACCAAGTGGTACCGCTGGCTCGGTGAGACCGACCCGACAGGCGGCACCGTCGGCACGTACGAGGGCAGCAGCTACTACCCCTTCGGGCTCTACCGCCCGACCGCCAACTCCCTCATGCGGGCCCTGGACATCAGCGACTTCAACCTCCCCGGACGTGAGGCCATGATCGCCGGCTTCTACCGCGAGGCCAACGCGCTGAGCAGCAAGGTCGGCACGAGCAGCGCGGTCCTCAGGACCAGCAGCATCAAGGTCTCCCAGGCCGAGCTCACCGGCCTGGCCTCGCCCGAGCTGCGCTGGTACGTCGACGGCAAACGCGTCAAGCGTGCGCAGGGTCTCACCACCGTCGCCCCCGCCGCGCTGGGCGTTGCCGCGGACGGCAGGACCCACACCGTCACGGTCGAGTCCGCCGACCGTACCCGGTCGATCCGCGACCCCAAGGTCCGCGCCGAGGCCACCGAGAGCATGACCTGGACGGTCAAGGCATCCGGCCACAAGGCCCACCAGCACCACTGAGGCCACCTTCCCGGGCCCGACCCCGACCGTCGCCGCCCGAGCCTCCGCCCGGAACAGGCCCTAGTGCCCCACCGGACCGGCTCAGCGGGCGGAGCCGGTCCGGACGGCTGCCGGTCGGCTCAGAGGCGCTCGATGATGGTGACGTTGGCCTGGCCGCCGCCCTCGCACATCGTCTGCAGGCCGTAGCGGCCGCCGGTGCGCTCCAGTTCGTGCAGCAGCGTCGTCATCAGCTTGGTGCCGGTGGCGCCGAGCGGGTGGCCGAGCGCGATGGCGCCGCCGTTGACGTTGACCTTGTCCGGGTCGGCGCCGGTCTCCTTCAGCCACGCCAGGACGACCGGGGCGAACGCCTCGTTGATCTCGACGAGGTCGATGTCGCCGATGGACATCCCGGCCTTCTTCAGCGCGTACGCCGTCGCCGGGATCGGTGCCGAGAGCATCCGGATCGGGTCCTCTCCGCGCACCGAGAGGTGGTGGACGCGGGCGCGGGGGGTGAGGCCGTGCTCGGCGACGGCCCGCTCGGAGGCGATGAGCAGCGCCGAGGCGCCGTCGGAGACCTGGGAGGAGACCCCGGCGGTCAGCCGGCCGCCCTCGACGACCGGCTTGAGGCCGGCCATCTTCTCCAGCGAGGTGTCGCGGCGCGGGCCCTCGTCGACCCGGACGTCTCCGTAGGCGACGGTCTCGCGGTCGAAGCGGCCCTCGTCGATGGCGTGCAGCGCCCGCCGGTGCGAGCGCAGGGCGAACTCCTCCATGTCCTGGCGGCTGATCCCCCATTTCTCGGCGATGAGTTCGGCGCCGTGGAACTGGTTGACGGGCGCGTCGCCGTAGCGGGCGCGCCAGCCGGCGGAGCCCGCGTACGGGCCGTCGGTCAGCCCCAGCGGTTCCGCGGCCTGACGGCCGGCGAAGGCGATGGGGATCATCGACATGTTCTGGGTGCCGCCCGCGACGACCAGGTCCTGGGTGCCGGACAGCACGCCCTGGGCGGCGAAGTGGACGGCCTGCTGGGAGGAGCCACACTGCCGGTCGACGGTGGTGCCGGGCACCTCCTCGGGAAGGCCCGCGGCGAGCCACGCGGTGCGGGCGATGTCCCCGGCCTGCGGACCGACGGTGTCCAGGCAGCCGAAGACGACGTCGTCCACGGCGCCCGGGTCGACTCCGCTGCGCTCGACCAGCGCCTTGAGGACATGGGCCCCGAGGTCGGCGGGGTGGACTGCGGACAGCCCGCCCTTGCGCCGGCCGACCGGGGTGCGTACCGCTTCGACGATGTAGGCCTCGGCCATGACTGCTCCTTGGGTCTGCGGGGTGGCGGTCAGGTCCTCGGGGTGATTCCTTCGAGGACCATGGACAGGTACTGGCGGGCGATCTCCTCCGGGCTGTGGGTACCGCCGGGGCGGTACCAGGAGGCGGCCACCCAGACGGTGTCGCGGACGAAGCGGTAGACGAGCCGGACGTCCAGGTCGCCGCGGAAGGCCTGTTCGGCGACGCCGCGTTCCAGGGTGCGCAGCCAGGCGTCCTCGAACTTCGCCCGGGAGTCGGTGAGGTAGGTGAAGCGCGGCTGGGCGGAGAGGTGCCTGGACTCCTTCTGGTAGATGGCGACCGCGGGTCCGTGCCGGTCGATCTGCCGGAAGGACTGGGTGACCAGCGCCTCGATGGTCGCCCCGGGTCCGAGTCCGGCGGCCAGGACGGTGCCGTAGCCCGCCCACAGCTCGTCCAGGAAGGCCGAGAGGATCTCGTCCAGCATCGACTCCTTGGAGTCGAAGTGGTAGTAGAGGCTGCCCGCGAGCAGCCCCGCCTCGTCCGCGATGCGGCGGACGGTGGTGGCGTTGTAGCCCAGGGCGGCGAACACCTCGGCGGCGGTCGCCAGGAGTTCGGCGCGCCGTTCGGCGTTGGCGTTCCCGGCGATCGCGTTCACGCCCTCTGGCTGCTGACGGAAACGGTCTCCCCGGTCATGTACGAGGAGTAGCCGCTGGCCAGGAAGACGATGACGTTGGCGATCTCCCAGGGCTCGGCGTACCGGCCGAAAGCCTCGCGTTCGGTGAGTTCGGCGAGGAGGTCCGGGGTGGTGACCTTCACCAGGTGCGGGTGCATGGCCAGGCTCGGGGCGACGGCGGCGGTCGAGACGATCGTCGAGAACCGCGGCCTCGGCGCGCGGGGCCGCAACCGGCTGCTGGTCGACGGTGTTCCGCAGCCCGTGGAGCAGGGCCGGGCCGATGAGTTCGGCCGGGCCCGGTGGGCGCATCTCGACGGTGTCGGCGGCTATGTCTTCCCCGAGGGGGCCACGCTGCACGCTCTGCGCGAGGAGCGCACCGGGACCTGGCGGGCCATCGACACGGGGGCCGACACCGGTGGCAGCACCGATCCCGTCACCCGCCGCTACCTCACGCTCCGGCTGGACCACGGGATCTCACCCACCGACGACGGCTACGCCTATGTGCTGCTGCCCGGCGCGTCGGCGGCCGCCACGGCCGTCTGGTCGCACTCCCGGCCGGTCCGGATCGTCGCCAATGACGCCGCCGCGCAGGCCGTGGAGGACCGCCGGGCCGGGCTGACCGCCGTGCACTTCTGGGGCGCCGGGTCCGCCGCCGGGATCACCTCGTCCGGCCCGGCGTCGGTGCTCGTGCGGCGAAGGGGCGCGCAGGTGTCCGTCGCAGTCGCCGACCCGGGCCGGACGCAGACCTCACTGACGGTCGAACTCCCCTTCCGTGTGCGGTCGGTGGCGCATTCCGACGCCACCGTGAGCGTCACGCCCGGCCGCAGGACCGTCGTCACGGTCGAGGCCGGCGGCTCCCGCGGCCACACCCACCGCACCGAACTCGTCCAGTAATCCACCCCCTGAGCATCAATTCCAAGGAGCAGCGCCACCATGTCCGTCGCCCCGCATCTGCAACTGCCGCCGACCGACCGGGTCCTGTCGTCACGTACCGGCTGGACCCGGGCGCACTGGGAGGCGACCGCCGACCGGATGCTGGACGCACTGACGCCGTACGCCACACCCGGTTTCGCGCAGTACCGGCTGCCCGGCCGCGGCAGCTGGTCGGGGGTCGTCTCGGACGGTCTCGAGGGCTTCGCCCGGTCGTTCCTGCTCGCCGCCTGCCGGATCGCGGGCGCGGGCGGGGCGGTCGACCCCTCGCTGACCGAGCGCTATGCGGCCGGTCTCGCGGCCGGCACCGATCCCGGGAGCGGTGAGGCCTGGCCGCGCCTGACGGACTGCTCGCAGCAGATGGTGGAGGCGGCCTCGGTCGCGGTCGCCCTGCACGAGACCCGGCCGTGGATCTGGGACCGGCTGGACGCCGGGGTCCAGGAGCGGGTCGTCGACTGGTTCTCCGGGTTCGTCGGCGGCCGTACCTGGGACAACAACTGGCGGCTCTTCCAGGTGGTGTCCGAGCAGTTCCTCGCCTCCGTGGGGGCCCCGTACAGCCGGTCCGACATCGAGGGCGGACTGGACAGGATCGAGGACTGGTACGTCGGCGACGGCTGGTACACCGACGGGGACGGCCGCAATTTCGACTACTACGTCGGCTGGGCCATGCATCTGTACCCCCTGCTGTGGGCGCGGATCGCCGGGCCTGACGGCGACGGCGGCCGGGCCGCGGTGTACCGGGAGCGGCTGAGCCGGTTCCTGGAGGACTACCAGCACTTCTTCGGGTCCGACGGCGCCCCGGTCCACCAGGGCCGTTCGCTCACGTATCGTTTCGCCGCGCTCGCCCCGGTATGGATGGGCGCGCTCGCCGACTGCACGCCGCTGGCGCCCGGTCTGACCCGCCGGCTCGCCTCGGGCACTCTGCGGCACTTCGCGGAGCGCGGGGTGCCGGACGAGCGGGGGCTGCTGACGCTCGGCTGGCACGACACCTTCCTGCCGTCCACCCAGCCGTACTCGGGTCCGGCCTCCCCGTACTGGGCGAGCAAGGGCTTCCTCGGGCTGCTGCTCCCGGCAGACCACGCGGTGTGGACGGAGCGTGAACTACCGCTGCCCGTCGAGGAGTCCGACACGTACATTGCTCTGCCCGCGCCGGGCTGGCTGCTGCACGGCACCCGGCACGACGGGATCGTCCGGCTGGTCAACCACGGCAGCGACCACAATCCCCCCGCGCCCGCCCCGGCCGACGCCGATCCGGACCTGGGTGCGGGCGAGGACGACCCGCACTACGCGAAGCTCGGGTACTCGACGGCGACCGCGCCGGAGTCCGCGCCGCACGCCCTGGCCCGTACCGTCGACGGCCACCTGGCCCTGGTCGCCCCGGACGGCACCCCGTCGCGGCGCCGCCGGATCCATCCGCTGCGCTGCGAGGACCGTGTCGCCGCGTCCTGGTCGGCGGCGCGGCTGCCGGGTGACGAGCGCGCGTACCGGATCGAGACGACGAGCGTGCTGCACGGCCCGTGGGAGATCCGGGTGCACCGGGTCGAGTCGCCGGAGGGCGCGGTGGTCCGGGAGGGCGGTCACGCGGTCGCCGACCGGACGAGCCCATTCGCCTCGTCGGGGCCGGACTGGGCGCTCGCCCGCACGGCCGAGGGGCTGACCAGCGCGGTGGTCGCGCTGTACGGGTGGGACGGCGGCGCCGACGGGGCCGCGGTGGCCCGCGATGTGGAGTCCAACGCGTACGGACCGCACTCGGCGGTCCCGTATCTGCGCAGCGCACCGCGTCCGGGCGGCCGGAGCGTTCATGTGTCGCTCGTCGTGCTGTCCCGCGACAGTGTCCATCCGGAGGCGCTCCGTACGGCAGTGCGCGTGCGCGTGGACGGCGACGCGGTCGTGCTGACCTTCCTGGACGGGAGCCGGGTCGAGGTCTGACCGGCGCCGGCCGGCTCCGCGCCTCGGCCGGCGGCCCGGGCTCAGATTCCGATGCTGTTGTCCTCCCGGCGGTGGATGTGCGCGATCAGCTCCTGCGCCAGGGACTTGATCGCGTCGAGCCCGGCCCGCCCCCACGGGCGGGGCACGGTGTCCACGGCGCAGACGGCGCCCAGGGCGATCCCCGTGCGGTCGATGAGCGGCGCCCCGAGGTATGAGCGGATGCCTATGTCGTCGACGACCGGGTTCCCGGCGAACCGCGGATAGTCGCAGACGTCCTCCAGGACCAGCGCCCTGCGCCGCACCACGACGTGCGGGCAGTAGCCGTGGTCGAGGGCCATATAGCGGCTGCTGCGGCCGCTGCCCGCCGCCGTGGCTCCCAGGTCGGCGCCCTTGCGGATGCCCGCCGGGGTGTGCAGCCCGGCGTAGAACTGCCGGTTGCCGTCGATGAAGTTGACCATCGAGAAGGGCACGTCGGTCACTTCGGCCACCCGGTCGGCGAAGGCGTCGAAGTTGTCGAACGAGGCGTCGGACCGCTCCCCCAGGCCAAGGCTGCGCAGCCGCTGGGTCCGGACGGGGGCGTCGCTGTCGACGGGGGTCAGCAGCATCCGCCCGATGGCGTGCGGGATCACGTACGGACTCCGAAACTGCCGTGGCCGGAGAGCGGGGCCGGCTCGGCGGTGGCGTTGATGAGGTGCTGGACGAGGGTGACCAGCGCGCCGGTTCCCGAGCTGGCGATCCGGGCGTCGCACAGGACGACCGGTACCGCGGGTGCCAGATCGAGCGCGGCCCGTACCTCCTGGGGGCCGTAGCGGAAGGCGCCGTCGAACTCGTTGACGGCGACGATGAATCCGATGCCGCGCCGCTCGAAGAAGTCGACGGCCGCGAAGCACTCCTCCAGCCTGCGGGTGTCTGCGATGACCACCGCTCCGAGCGCGCCCTGGGAGAGCTCGTCCCACATGAACCAGAAGCGTTCCTGGCCGGGTGTGCCGAACAGATAGAGCACATGCTGCTCGTCCAGCGTGATGCGGCCGAAGTCCATGGCCACCGTGGTCGAGGTCTTGGACTCGATGCCTTCGAGGCTGTCGGTCGCCGCGCTGACCTGGGTCAGCAGCTCCTCCGTACTCAGCGGTGCGATCTCGCTGACCGCGCCGACGAAGGTGGTCTTGCCGACACCGAATCCGCCCGCCACCAGCACCTTGAGCGCGACGGGAAAACCCTCGGGACTGCTGGGTGGTGCTTCCGCGTACCCGAGGGAGCCGGGGGCTTCCGCGTACCCCCCGTTCCCCCGTGCCTCGGCGTGACCAGCGATCCCGGAGCCCTCCGCATAGCCGACGTTTCCGGGGCTCCCGGTCCCCGCGTACGGGGCGGAGCTGCCGAAACCGTCAGAGCTGTCGTCGTAAGCCATCGAGCACTGCCTCCAGCAGGGATCGGTCAGTGGGCATGTCATGGAAGGCGGGCGGGTGCGCCGTGACCGCTCCGCAGTCGACCAGGTCGGAGAGGAGCACCTTGGTGACGACCGCGGGCAGCCGTAGGTGTGCGGCGATCTCGGCCACCGAGGTGGGACCGTCGCACAGTTCCAGCGCCACCGAGTGCTCGGGGCCGAGGTGGACCTGCGGAACGGTTCCGGTGGCCATCACCAGGGAGAGCAGGTCGAGCACGGTGGTGGGACGGGTGCGGCCGCCGCTCACCGTGTACGGGCGGATGAGGCGCCCGGCCGCATCGTCGAGCAACGGCGCGTCCTGGGTGGCCGACACGCTCACAGCCCCGTGGCGCCCGTGACCCCGGCCGCCTGTCTGGTCGGGGTCATCAGATAGGGCCGGACGCTCTTGACCAGCATGGTCATCTCGTAGCCCAGCACAGCGGCATCGGCGCTCCGCCCGGCGAGCACGGCCAGACAGGTGCCGGAACCGGCGGTGGCGACGAAGAGCAACGTGGAGTCGAGTTCCACCACCACCTGGCGGACCTCCCCGTTGTCCCCGAACCGCGCCCCGGCACTGCGGCCGAGGGAGTACAGGCCGGCGGCCAGCGCCGCCATGTGGTCGGCGCTGTCGGCGTCCATGCCATGGAGGGATTTCACCAGCCCGTCGGCGGAGAGCAGGACCGCACTGCGGGTGTACGGCACGCGCTGTACCAGTCCGCTCAGCAGCCAGTCGAGGTCCGAGACCTGACCGGACGGCATATCGGTCGCCATGGTGCATCTACTCCTTGGAGGTGTTCGCTTCGAGTGGGTCTTGATCGCTGTGGTACGAGCCGGCCCGGAGGAGTTCCCCGGGCGCCGTGGCGCCGCGGACCGGAAGCGGGTCCAGTGGTGGCGCGGCGGCTGTCGCCGCTCCGGGAGCGGTCCCGGACCCGGCCCGCGATCCGGACCCCGGTTCGGGCTCCGATTCGGCACGGGCCTCGGCGAGGTCGATGCCGCGCCGGAAGGCTGCCACCAGGCCCGGGTCGTGCAGGGTGGGTTCGTCCTCGGTGCGCGGGACGGG
>NZ_JAFMPZ010000508.1 GCF_017353455.1 Streptomyces laculatispora | reverse complement strand
GGACTTCGCCGAACCACCGGCGGAGTCACCCTCGACGATGAAGATCTCGCACTTCGCCGGGTCGTTGGACTGACAGTCCGACAGCTTGCCCGGCAGCGAAGCCGACTCCAGCAGACCCTTGCGGCGCGTCAGGTCACGGGCCTTGCGGGCCGCGACCCGGGCCGTGGCCGCCTGGATCGACTTGCGGATGACGTCGGCGGCCTCGTTCGGGTTCCGGTCGAACCAGTCGTTGAGGTGCTCGTGCACGACCTTCTGGACGAAGGTCTTCGCCTCCGTGTTGCCCAGCTTGGTCTTCGTCTGACCCTCGAACTGCGGCTCGCCCAGCTTCACCGAGATGATCGCCGTCAGACCCTCGCGGACGTCCTCACCCGCGAGGTTGTCGTCCTTCTCGCGCAGGAACTTCTTGTCCCGCGCGTACCGGTTGACCAGACCCGTCATCGCCGCGCGGAAGCCCTCCTCGTGGGTACCGCCCTCGTGCGTGTGGATCGTGTTCGCGAAGGAGTACACGCTGTCGGAGAACTGGGTGTTCCACTGCATCGCGACTTCCACCGACAGCAGGCGCGCGGTGTCCTGCGCCTCCAGCGAGATGATCGACGGGTGGACGGGTTCGCCCTTGCGCGCGTTCAGGTACTTCACGAAGTCGACGATGCCGCCCTCGTAGAAGTACTCCACCGTCCGCGCCGCCGGCTCGGACACGTCCGCGTCCGGGTCGTCGGCGCCCACCGCGGCCTTCGCGGATTCACGCTCGTCGGTCAGCGTCAGGGTCAGGCCCTTGTTGAGGAAGGCCATCTCCTGGAACCGGCGCGACAGCGTCTCGAAGGAGTACTCGGTGGTCTCGAAGATGTCGCCATCGGCCCAGAACGTCAGCGAGGTGCCGGTCTCGGAGGTCTCCTCGTGCTGCTTGAGCGCGGCGGTCGGCACGCCCTTCTCGTACTCCTGGCTCCAGCGGTGCCCGCCGTAGCGCACCTCCGCCTCCACCCGCGTCGACAGGGCGTTGACCACCGACATGCCCACGCCGTGCAGACCGCCGGAGACGGCGTAGCCGCCACCGCCGAACTTGCCGCCCGCGTGCAGCACCGTCAGTACGACCTCCAGGGCCGGCTTGCCCTCGGACGGCACGATGTCCACCGGGATGCCACGCCCGTTGTCGACGACCCTGATCCCGCAGTCGGCCAGGATCGTCACGTCGATGCGGTCCGCGTGCCCCGCGAGGGCCTCGTCGACCGAGTTGTCGACGATCTCGTGGACCAGGTGGTGCAGACCGCGCTCGCCGGTCGAGCCGATGTACATGCCAGGCCGCTTGCGGACCGCCTCCAGGCCCTCCAGGACCTGGATCTGACTGCCGGTGTAGGACGTGTCCCCCACGTCCCCCACGTCGCCCGTGGTGGGCGCGGGTGCGGTGGCGTCGGCCGGAAGGTCGGAGGGAATGCCGGGATCGGTCACAGGGGCGCTCTCTTTTCTGGCACGGCAGACCGCGCTCCCACCCAGTGGGGCGGGAGCGGCATGACGTCGGACGGAGGGTCGGTGCGGGGGCCCCGCCGACCGGCCGAGCCCCGTTCCCCAAGGTTCACCATAGAACCGAGAGTTAGGTTTAGCACACCCAACACGGGTATGACAGGTAGGGCTGTAAGCCTCCTGAATGCCATCGTGGTCGCCGTGTAGCCATCCAATCGATCCCCCCTACGCACAACGCGTTAAAGCCTCTCAGATGGACGCTCACGGATTCCCTCGCCTCGTGCCGCGGTCCGCTGAAAAAGGGACCCGGGCACGGCCTGGAATTGGTCCGCGGCGCCCCTCGGAGCCGCCTCCGGAGACGTGAGGCATCCACCTCCAGGTCATCCACCCGCCGTCCCGGGTGGAGGCGCCCACAGCGCGTTGTCGCCGATTCGCGGGCGGCGGCGTGCAGGGCGTCGAGCACGTCGCGGTGGCGGCGGGAAGGTGCGATCAACAGGGGCGGTGCGCCGCGACGGCGATCCGGCCACCGGCCCGGTACGACGCCTCGCACCCGGCCCGTCGGCGCTCCGGCGAGGTAGACTCGTGTGTTTCGCGTGAACGTCGCACGTAGGTGGCAGCGCGCATTCCCGGTGCACTGGCCGAGACGCTCTCGGAGCGTCGGGCACGGGCAGAGCCCGAGCCATGGCGAGTGTGCTGTCCCTCACGGGACGATCCCACTTCCGGAGGTATATGTGTCCTGCCTGATCGTCCAGAGCGACAAGACGCTGCTCCTCGAAGTCGACCACGAGCAGGCCGACGCCTGCCGCCGCGTGATCGCGCCCTTCGCGGAACTGGAGCGCGCCCCCGAGCACATCCACACCTACCGGCTGACCCCGCTCGGGCTGTGGAACGCCCGGGCCGCGGGACACGACGCCGAGCAGGTCGTCGACGCGCTCGTGAAGTACTCGCGCTACCCCGTACCGCACGCGCTGCTCGTCGACATCGCCGAGACGATGGGCCGCTACGGCCGCCTCACGCTCTCCAAGCACCCGGTCCACGGACTGGTGCTGACCTCCACCGACCGGCCCGTCCTGGAGGAGATCCTCCGGTCGAAGAAGGTCCAGCCGCTGGTCGGCGCCCGGATCGACCCCGACACGGTGGCCGTGCACCCCTCCGAGCGCGGACAGGTCAAGCAGACGCTGCTGAAGCTGGGCTGGCCCGCCGAGGACCTCGCCGGTTACGTGGACGGCGAGGCGCACCCGATCGAGCTGGACGAGAGCGGCTGGGCGCTGCGGCCCTACCAGCAGCAGGCCGTCGAGGGCTTCTGGCACGGCGGCTCGGGAGTCGTCGTGCTGCCCTGCGGCGCGGGCAAGACGCTGGTCGGCGCGGGCGCCATGGCGCAGGCCAAGGCGACCACCCTGATCCTGGTCACCAACACCGTCTCCGCCCGGCAGTGGAAGCACGAGCTGGTGAAGCGGACCTCGCTGACCGAGGAGGAGATCGGCGAGTACAGCGGTACCCGCAAGGAGATCCGGCCGGTCACCATCGCCACCTACCAGGTGCTCACGACCCGCCGCAAGGGCGTCTACGCGCACCTGGAGCTGTTCGACTCCCGCGACTGGGGTCTGGTGATCTACGACGAGGTGCATCTGCTGCCCGCGCCCGTCTTCAAGTTCACCGCCGACCTCCAGGCCCGCCGCCGGCTCGGCCTGACGGCGACGCTGGTGCGGGAGGACGGCCGCGAGTCGGACGTCTTCTCGCTGATCGGACCCAAGCGGTTCGACGCCCCGTGGAAGGAGATCGAGGCGCAGGGCTACATCGCGCCCGCCGACTGTGTCGAGGTACGGGTCAATCTGACGGACAGCGAGCGGCTCGCGTACGCGACCGCCGAGGCCGAGGAGAAGTACCGGTACTGCGCCACGACCGCGACGAAGCGGAAGGTCACCGAGGCGCTGGTGCGCAAGCACAAGGGCGAGCAGACGCTGGTCATCGGGCAGTACATCGACCAGCTCGACGAGCTGGGTGAGCATCTGGACGCCCCGGTGATCAAGGGCGAGACGAGCAACGCCCAGCGGGAGAAGCTCTTCGAGGCCTTCCGGCAGGGCGAGCTGAGCGTGCTGGTCGTGTCGAAGGTGGCGAACTTCTCCATCGACCTGCCGGAGGCCACCGTCGCGATCCAGGTGTCCGGCACGTTCGGTTCACGCCAGGAGGAGGCCCAGCGGCTCGGCCGGGTGCTGCGGCCGAAGGCGGACGGGCACGAGGCGCGGTTCTACTCGGTGGTCGCCCGCGACACGATCGACCAGGACTTCGCGGCCCACCGCCAGCGGTTCCTGGCCGAGCAGGGGTACGCGTACCGGATCGTGGACGCCGACGAGCTGCTGACGGACAACTGACCGTCCGGGGGCGGGGGTGCGCCGGCTCAGTGAGTGCGGCGGCGGACGCCCGCCTCCTGCGCGTACTCACCGAGGACGACGACGCCGAACGCGGCCCGTACGAAGATCCCGGCAGCGCGCAGCGCGTCACCGGCGCGGTGGCTGTAGTGGTGGCCGGTGGCCGCGGTCGCGCCGTGCGCGGGGCCGGTCTTTCGCGGGTTCAGGAAGACGGTGCTCATGTATTCCATGGTGCTCCGCCCGGCCGGTGAAGGCGTCGGCCCGCAGGGGGAAGGTGACGGCGCCGCGTCTACCCCTGTGGTCTCATGCCGTCCCCTACGGGGTGGACCCCCGCGGTCGTACGCGGATATTCGTTCGCGCCCGGCCCGGCCCGTCGATACAATCGCCGGTCTGCCCGCCTCCCGCACCGTGGTACCGGCAGCCCGGAAGGGCTCGCGCCGGCAGCCGGGGGAGCGCCGCCGACCGGACGGAAACCGGCCGACAGCCGTACGCACTGCCTGGTGCGTACCAGTGATCGATCCCCGAGCGGACCGCATCGCCCCCGGTCACCGGCCGGGGCCGAGGGCCTTTCGTCAGGCCCCTCGCGTGCGGTCCGCCGTCCTGCGTTGAATGCCGGAGGCAACACCGTGCCCGCGCACGTACACGAAAGCGACACCACCACCGACCCCCTCGCCCATGAGCGCGCCCACCTCGCCGCCTCGCGCGCCGCGCTGCGCGCCATGCGTGAGGACGCCCAGGCCCTCGACATCCGCGATGTCACGGCGAACTGGGTGAACGCCGCAGTGCTGCAGGCCCAGATCACCGACCGCGTCAAATCGCTCGCCGACCTCAGCCACACCCCGCTCTTCTTCGGACGGCTGGACTACCTCCACGTGGTCGGTGCGGAGAAGGCCGAGGGCGCGGAGGGCGAGCAGTTCTACATCGGGCGCCGCCACGTCCACGACGCCGGCGGCGACCCGATGGTGATCGACTGGCGGGCGCCGGTCTCCCAGCCGTTCTACCGGGCGTCCCGCAACGACCCGCTCGACGTCGGCCAGCGGCGCCGCTTCGGCTACACCGGCGGCGAGCTGACCGCGTACGAGGACGAGCACCTCACCGCCCCTTCCCCAAGCTCCGAAGGAGCAGGGGAGACCCCACTGGCGGCGCAGACCAGCAAGCTGCTCCAGGCGGAGATCGAGCGGCCGCGTGTCGGCCCGATGCGCGACATCGTCGCGACGATCCAGCCGGAGCAGGACGAGATCGTCCGCAGCGAGCTGGGCGGCTCGGTCTGTGTGCAGGGCGGGCCCGGCACCGGGAAGACCGCCGTCGGCCTGCACCGGGTCGCGTATCTGCTGTACGCGCACCGGGAGCGGCTGGCCCGCACCGGGACGCTGGTCATCGGGCCGAACCGGTCCTTCCTGCACTACATCGAGCAGGTGCTGCCGGCCCTCGGTGAGCTGGAGGTGAAGCAGGCGACCGTCGACGACCTGGTGACGTCGCACGTCGAGGTCCGGGGCACGGACGAGGCGCGGGCCGCCGTCGTGAAGGGCGATGCCCGGATGGCCGAGGTGCTGCGGCGGGCGATCCGTTCGCACGTGACGCCGCCGACGGAGCCGGTGATGGTGGTGCGCGGTTCCCGGCGCTGGCGGGTGCCCGCGTACGAGATCGAGGAGATGGTCAACGAGCTGCTGGCCCGGGACATGCGGTACGGGGCGGCGCACGAGGCCCTTCCGCAGCGCATCGCGCACGCCGTGCTGGTGCGGATGGAGGAGGCGGGCGAGGCTCCCGACGACCGGGTGCAGAACGCGGTGGCCCGCAATCCCGCGGTGAAGGCGGCGGTGAAGGCGGTCTGGCCCGCGGTCGAGCCGTCGAAGCTGGTGCTGCGGCTGCTGTCCGACCCTGAGTTCCTGGCCGCACAGGCGGACGGGCTGCTGACCGAGGACGAGCAGAAGCTGATCCTGTGGACCAAGCCGGTCCGCAGTGTGAAGTCCGCGAGGTGGTCGGCGGCGGACGCGGTGCTGATCGACGAGGCGATGGACCTGGTGGCGCGCACGCACTCACTGGGCCATGTCGTGATCGATGAGGCGCAGGACCTCTCCCCCATGCAGTACCGGGCGGTGGGCCGGCGCTGCTCGACCGGTTCGGCCACGGTCCTGGGCGATCTGGCACAGGGCACGACGCCGTGGTCGACGCAGAGCTGGGCCCAGGCGCTGCACCATCTGGGCAAGTCGGACGCGGTGGTGGAGGAGCTGACGGCGGGCTTCCGCGTGCCGCGCGAGGTGATCGCGTACGCGTCCCGGCTGCTGCCGGTGATCTCGCCGGGCCTGGCGGCGGTCGAGTCGGTGCGTGAGTCGCCCGGTTCGCTGTCGGTACGGGAGGTGGGGGCCGCAGAGACCGGCGCGCTGGACGCGGCGGTGGTCGCGGCCTGCGAGGAGTCGCTGGAGCAGGAGGGTTCGACCGGCCTGATCGCCGCCGACGCCCGTATCCCGGCGCTGGCGGCCGCCCTGACGGCGGCGGGCCACAGCTACCTCTCCCCCGGCCAGGAGACGACCGCCGAGTCCCGGCTGACCCTGGTCCCGGCGTCACTGGCGAAGGGCCTTGAGTACGACTACGTGGTGCTGGACGAACCGGCGGCGGTGGTCGACGGCGAACCGGACGAACGAACGGGCCTGCGCCGCCTGTACGTGGCCCTGACCCGAGCGGTATCGGGCCTGATCGTGGTCCACGCGACCCCCCTGCCGCACCAACTCCGATCAACCGAGTAGCCACCCCAGCCCCTCCGGGCGGCCATCCAAGCCCCTCCGGCGATTGAGGAGCGGGGGTCCGGGGG
>NZ_JAFMPZ010000507.1 GCF_017353455.1 Streptomyces laculatispora | reverse complement strand
CCCCCGCTCCGCTGCCCGAGCCCCCTCCCGGGCCCGTTCCCGATTCCGTCCCCGTTCCCGATTCCGCCCCGGCCCGGAGGGGCAGGGTGCGCCGGGTGATCCTCGCGACGGCCCCCGTCGTGCTGGTGCTCGCCGCTGTCGCCGGCGCAGCCGCGTACACGAAGGCCACCGTCGACGGCGCCGACCGTACGGTCACGACCCGCCTCTGGGCGCGGTCCGCGCACGGCCCCGGCAAGGACCCGGCCGGCGACGTCTCCCGGGGCCGGGCGTCCACGGAACTCAGCAAGCTGCTGCTGCCGGTCCCCGACGGATACCGGCTCGGCCCGGACCACGGGGCGCACGGCAACGACAGCGAGCTCAGCGGCCGCGAGGCCACCGCCGAGATGAAGGCCGGCAGCCGCGGGCTCGCCGGCAAGCAGCGGCGGGAGCTGGAGAAGCGGATCGACAAGCTCCACGTCCAGGGCCTGGCCATCCGCACCTACGCATCGGACGGGAACGACCTGATCGTCAGGACCGAACTGGTGCGGATGAAGGACGAAAAGGCCGTCCGGGACCTCTACGTCTTCCGGACGGGACTCTTCGACGCCGCCGGCCTCCTCCGGGACGGGCCGGCGGTCGGCGGCCACAAGAAGAACGCCAAGTGCTTCCTGCAGCCCGAGGACAGCGAGCTCAGGATCGAGAGCATGTTCTGCATGGCGTACGACGGCGAGACGGTCCTCACCTTCTCGGCTTCGGGTCCCACACCTGTCGACACGTCGTCCGTCGCCGGACTGGTGAAGGACCAGCTGGACCACATCACGTCCCCGGGGGAGTACGTATGACCGAGCAGACGGCCGCGCCCGCCGCCGAATCCGCGCCCGAGCCGGCCGGCGCCACCCCCGTAACGCCTCCGCCCGTGCCGATCCCGCCCATGCCGCCGCGGCCCCCGTCGCCGCAGCACCCGGCGCCCCGGCCCCCGCGCCGGGTGCTGCGGGCCGTGGCCCGGTGGACCGTCGCGGTGCTGGTGCTCGGCGGGCTCGGTGCGGGTACGGCGTACGCCATCACCTCGGCCGAGCGCACCGACGTGCCGGGGCTGGCCACGAAGGGCGACGGGCGCTGGGACTTCCCCCGGCTGAGCCTGCCCGCGCTCCCGGCCGGCGCGCCGCGCCCGTTCAGCGACGGCAACACCGCCGAGATCCACCACGCCGACCTGCGCCGCCTGCTGCTCCCGGCCCCGGCCGGAGCAACGGCCGACGAGAAACTGACCGGCGGCTGGGTCAGCACGCGACAGTTCGTCTCCGAGTACGAGAAGGACTCGCGTGCCGGTATCGGCGACCAGCTGAAGGAGTCCGCCCTCCGGCACATCGCCGCGCGCGGCTGGACCATGCCGGACGGCACGTCGAGCCGGATCTACCTGCTCCAGTTCAACTCGGCGGGCTATGCCGAGGCGTTCCACGACGACCGCTACATCGGCGCCACGGTGGGGGATCCGCTGATCGGCGCGGCTCAGATGGACCTGGACGAGACCTGGTCGGGCGGCGGGAAGGTGGAAAGCACCTCGTCCCACGTGGCCCGTGAGCCGAAGCCCTTCGGAGCCACTCAGGTCCGGCAGGCGTACCTGGTCGCCGGTGACACCGTCGCCCTGATCCTCCAGTCCCGCCCGGGAGCCGGGGGGACGGAGCGCATCCCCTTCCATCAGACGGTGATCCTGCAGAATCAGCTGCTGGGCTGACCGCCCCGCGGCAAACCCCGAACCGACGGGCCGGGCCCCCACCCATTAGGCTGGGACCCGGCCCGTACTGCTGCCATACCGCTCGTTCAAGGAGCTCCCGTGCTTGAGGCATTCTTCACCACCCTGCTGGTCCTGGTCTGTGTCGGCACCCTCGCCTTCGCCGGCCTGACCGTGAAGAAGCTGTACCAGGGTCAGCGCTGACCCCTCAGCTCCACGCGCGCCCCTCCCTGTCCCCCCCGCCTCACAGATCGTCTGAGCCGCTCATGATCGAGATTCCGTCCGACCTCCACCCGGACCTCGTCCCGCTGGCCTTCCTCCTGGGCAACTGGGCGGGCGCGGGCGTGTCCGACTTCCCCGGCGCCGAGAAGTGCAACTTCGGCCAGGAGGTCTCCTTCAGCCACGACGGCCGGGACTTCCTGGAGTACGTCTCGCACTCCTGGGTGCTCGACGCCGAGGGCGAGAAGGTCCGGCCGCTGGAGTCCGAGTCCGGGTACTGGCGGATCGACAAGGACCGCAAGGTCGAGGTCGTGATGGTCCGCGACCAGGGCGTCATCGAGATCTGGTACGGCGAGCTGGGCCACCAGAAGCCGCAGATCGACCTGGTCACCGACGCGGTGGCCCGGACCGCGGCCTCCGGCCCGTACAACGGTGGCAAGCGGCTCTACGGCTACGTGAAGAGCGACCTGATGTGGGTCGGCGAGAAGTCCACGCCCGAGGTGGAGCTGCGGCCGTACATGTCGGCGCACCTGAAGAAGGTCGTCACCCCCGAAGAGGTCGCCGCGATGGCGAAGAGCCTCGGTGACCTGCCGGACGACGGGATCGCGTTCTTCAAGTAGCCGGTGCGCGGTGCCTGAGGGCTGTCCCGGCATTTCGCTGGGGGCGGCGGCCGCCCGGACCTACACTGGGGCCTGTGGTGAGCACCGACTGGAAGACCGATCTTCGGCAGCGCGGCTACCGGCTGACGCCGCAGCGGCAGCTTGTCCTGGAAGCCGTCGACACGCTGGAACACGCGACGCCCGACGACATCCTCTCCGAGGTGCGCCGGACCGCGTCCGGCGTGAACATCTCGACCGTCTACCGGACCCTGGAGCTCCTGGAGGAGCTCGGTCTGGTGAGCCACGCCCATCTGGGCCACGGAGCCCCGACGTACCACCTGGCCGACCGCCATCACCACATCCATCTGGTCTGCCGGGACTGCGGAGACGTCATCGAGGCCGATGTCGGCGTCGTCGCCGAGTTCACCGAGAAGCTGCGCGGCACGTTCGGGTTCGAGACGGACATGAAGCACTTCGCGATCTTCGGCCGCTGCGCGGACTGCGCGGCGAAGGCGGCCGAGCAGTCCGCGAACCCGGCCTGAGGGGCCGAGTCGTACGCTGGTCGCATGAAGAGCCCCCTGCTGTCCCTGCCCGGCGCCGTCCCCGCCGAGGGCTGCGACGAAGGCGTCGCCGCGCACTACGGCGACCTGTTCCGCGAGCAGCGTGCCCTCGCCGACGGCTCCGGCCTCGTCGACCTCTCGCACCGCGGCGTCGTCACCGTCACCGGGAGCGACCGGCTGGCGTGGCTGCACCTCCTGATCACCCAGCACGTCACCGACCTCGCACCGGGACAGGCCACCGAGTCCCTGATCCTCACGGCGAACGGGCACATCGAGCACGCCATGTACCTCGTCGACGACGGCGAGACCGTGTGGATGCACGTCGAGCCGGACACGCAGGGCGAGCTGATCGCGTATCTGGAGTCGATGAAGTTCTTCTACCGGGTCGAGGTCGCCGACCGCACCGAGGATTTCGCGGTCGTGTATCTGCCGGCCGGTTCCATCGCCGCGGTGCCGGACGGAGTCACCGTACGGGAGACGCCGTACGGCCGTGACCTGTTCCTGCCGCGGGCCGGCCTGGAGGCGTACGCGGCGGAGCACGGCCCGGTCGCCGGGGTCCTGGCCTACGAGGCGCTGCGCATCGAGGGCCACCGCCCGCGCCTCGGTTTCGAGACCGACCACCGCACCATCCCGCACGAGCTGGGCTGGATCGGCACCGCCGTCCATCTCCAGAAGGGCTGCTACCGGGGCCAGGAGACCGTGGCCCGGGTGCAGAACCTGGGCAAGCCGCCCCGGCGCCTGGTCTTCCTGCACCTGGACGGCAGCGAGGTCATGCTCCCCGGGCACGGCACCCCGATCCGGCTCGCCGCAGACGGGGCCGAGGGCCGTCAGCTCGGCTTCATCACCAGCTCCGCCCGCCACCACGAGCTGGGGCCGATCGCCCTGGCCCTGGTGAAGCGGAACGTGGCGGTGGACGCGGAGCTGCTGGCGGGGGAGAACACGGCGGCGGCCCAGGAGACGGTCGTCGAGCCGTAGCCCTCCGGCCGCGTCCCCGCCTGCCGCCGCCGGATCAGACCTCGACGATGACGGTGAACGGGCCGTGGTTCGTGAGCGAGACCCGCATGTCCGCCCCGAACCGGCCCGTCTCCACCTGCGCCCCCAGCGCCCGCAACCGCGCGATCACCTCGTCGACCAGCGGCTCGGCGATCTCGCCGGGCGCGGCGGAGTTCCAGGTGGGCCGGCGGCCCTTCCGGGCGTCCCCGTAGAGAGTGAACTGCGAAATCACCAGAAGCGGCGCATTCACATCGGAGCAGGACTTCTCGCCCTCCAGGATGCGGACCGACCAGAGCTTGCGGGCGAGCTGCGCCGCCTTTTCCGGGGTGTCCCCGTGGGTGACTCCCACCAGCACACACAGGCCCTCGCCGACGATTTCGCCGACCACCGCGGGGCCGCTGCCCTCGCCGTCGGCGTCGGCCACCGTGACGCTCGCACCGTCCACCCTCTGTACCACTGCACGCATACAGACCAACCTATCTTGGGCTGAACGGGTACAGAGCATCTCCACCGGCACCCTCGGAGTGGCACGATGCACGGAGGCGGTGCGCCGACGCACCGGTCGAGGGGATGGACACAAGCATGAGCACCCATGGAACCGGGCAGTCCCCGGGCACCGTGCCGGTCACGCGTGCCGGCGTCAACAGCAGTGCAGGTACGAGTACGAGCACCATGCGCCCACCCGTGCAGCGGACCGGACAGGGCTCCGACGACGGTCCGGCCGCGCTCCCGTCCGAACTGGGCGCGCTGCGGCTGCCGGAGCTGCGTACACTGCGCCGCGACTCGCAGCGCGACGAGGCCGACCTCAGCTACGTGCGGCGGCTGGTCCAGGGGCGCATCGACATCCTGCGGGCCGAGCTGGCCCGGCGGCGGGACCCCGAGTCGCCGGTGGTGGACCGGCTCTCGGAGATCCTCGCCGACGCCCCGTCGCTGCACCGCTCCTCCGCCCGGCACGTCACGCTGAGCACCCCGCGCAGCGACGAGTACCGGCAGCTGGCCGCCGAGACGCTCGCCGAGGTCGAACTCTCCGACCTCGACGCCCGGACGGACGAGGAGCTGCACACCGCGATGGGACGCCTGGTCCGCTACGAGCAGCAGGTCTCCCGGCGCCGTCACCGGCTTCAGCGCACCGCGGACGACTGCAGTGCGGAGATCGCCCGCAGGTACCGTGACGGGGAAGCACAAGTAGACGACCTGCTCGCCTGAGGCAACCCCTCCGGGGGCGGGTCCCGCCCGTCCCCGGAAGGCCACCATGACCTCCAGCACCACAACTCCGTCCGCCATATCCGGCCCGACAGCCGCCCCGCCGGTGCTGGCCGAGGTCGTACGGTCCGGTTTCGTCGAGGGCCACCATCGCGGATCACTGGTCGTCCTGGCCGCCGACGGCAGCGTCGAGATGGCCCTGGGCGATCCGTCGGCGCCGGTCTTCCCCCGGTCGTCCAACAAGCCGATGCAGGCCGCGGCCGTGCTGCGCGCCGGGCTCGACCTGTCGGGGGAGCGGCTGGCGCTGGCCGCCGCGAGCCATGCGGGCGAGGGCTTCCACCTCGATCTCGTACGCAAGATGCTCACCGAGCACGGACTGTCGCCCGACGATCTGCAGACCCCGCCCGACCTTCCGCTGGACCCGGCCGAGGCGGAGACGTATCTCGCCGCGGGCCACGTCCGGGAGCGGATCACCATGAACTGCTCGGGCAAGCACGCGGCGATGCTCGCGGTGTGCTTGCACAACGGCTGGGACCCGGCCACCTATCTCGACCCGGCGCATCCGCTCCAGCGGCTGGTCCACCAGGTGATCGAGGAGGCGGCGGGCGAACCGGTCGCCGCGGTCGGCACGGACGGCTGCGGGGCGCCGCTGATGGCGATCTCCCTGGTGGGTCTCGCGCGGGCGTTCCGTGCGTTCGTCACGGCGGCACCGGGCACGGCGGAGCGCCGGGTGGCGGACGCGATGCGCGCCCACCCCGAGTACGTGGCGGGCACCCGTCGCCCGGACACCTGGCTGATGCGCGGGCTGCCCGGCACGCTGTCCAAGATGGGTGCGGAGGCGGTCCAGGCGGTGGCGCTCGCGGACGGCAGGGCGCTGGCCTTCAAGATCGACGACGGCTCGGCCCGGGCGCTCGGCCCGGTCCTGGCCCGTGCGCTGGGACTGCTCGGGGTGGACGCCCCGGTGGTGTCGCGGATCGGCCGGGCGCCGCTGCTGGGCGGCGCCGCGGAGGTGGGGGAGATCCGGGCGGCGTTCTGACCCGGCGCACCTCCCGGTTCCGGGCGCCGGTGCCGGTCCCGTACGGCGGGAAAAGCGGGCGACAACCCGAACAGCGGTGTCTAGCGTGGAGCGCATGAACAGCCTTGAGGCCCGTACCGTCACCGAGTCCGAGTTCGCCGATTGGCTGCGCGCCCTGAACACCGGATTCCTGCGCCCGCCGACCCCCTCGGACGAGGAGGTGGCCGGACGGCTGCCCCATATGGATCTGGCCCGCGTCCAGGGGGTGTTCGACGCCGGGCGGTGCGTGGCGACGTTCCGTTCGTTCGCGCAGGAGCTGACGGTCGTCGGCGGGGCGACGGTGCCGACCGACGCGGTCACCAACGTCACCGTGACGCCCACCCACCGCCGCCGCGGACTGCTCACCCGGCTGATGGCTGCGGACCTGGCGGCGGCCAAGGAGCGCGGCGACGTGGCCGCCACCCTGATCGCCGCCGAGTACCCGATCTACGGGCGGTACGGGTTCGGCCCCGCGGCCTGGACCACCGAGTGGGAGATCGACATACCGCGGGCGGGTCTCGACCCCCGGCTGTCCGGTACGTCCGAGCGCGACGGCGGCCGGATCGACCTGGTGGACGGCGCGGAGGTGCGCAAGCTGGGGCCGGCCCTCCACGACCGGCTGCGGGCCCGGCAGCACGGGGTGGTGAGCCGCGGCGACCGCTGGTGGGACCTGACGACCGGCAACGCGCTCTTCCCGAACGACCGCTGGACCGAGCCGTTCCACGCCGTCCACCGTGACGCCGAAGGCACCGTGGACGGCCTCCTCGTCTACCGCGCCGACGACCACTGGGGCGATGCCAAGCAGCCGCTGAACCGGGCGACGGTGCGCAGCATGATCGCGACGACCCCGGCGGCGGAGCGGGCGCTGTGGCACTTCCTCTGCTCGGTCGACTGGGTCACCACGATCCGCACCGGCAACCGCGCCCCCGACGACCTGCTCCCGCTGCTCCTCCCGGACCCGCGCGCGGCCCGCGTGGTGACGCAGGCGGACTTCCTGTGGGTGCGCCTCCTGGACGTCGTACGCGCACTGGAGGCCCGCACCTACGCCGTCCCCGGCTCCCTGGTCCTGGACATCCACGACGCCACCGGCCTCACCGCGGGCCGCTTCCACCTGGACGCCTCCCCGGCCGGCGCCACCTGCACCCCGACGACGCGCAGCGCGGATCTCGCGCTGGACGTACGGGAGTTGGGGGCGCTCTACCTGGGCGACGAGTCGGCCCTGCGGCTGACGGCCCTGGACCGCATCGAGGAGCTGACCCCGGGCGCGGCGGCGCTGGCGGACGTGCTGTTCCGGGCGGGGCGGCGGGCCTGGTGCCCGGATGTGTTCTAGCTAGTGCCCCGCCGGCTCTGATATCCGCGACCGCGTGTGGCGCGGCGGCTGCCGGGAAACCGAGGTGACTGGCCACGCCCGCCGGGGGAGACTCGCGGCATGCGCGATCGTGTAGATGCCTCCTCGGGCCTGGTGCTGCGGACATGGAGGGCCGAGGACGCCCCGGCGGTGATGGCCGCGTTCGCGGATCCGCTCATGCGGAGCCAGTCCGTCGAGCCGGTTGATTCTGTCCGGTCTGCCGAGCGGTGGATAGCCGCTCGTGGTGATCAGTGGGCTGCGGGCTCTTCCCACTCCTTCGCCGTCGTCGATGGCGGTGGCCTCGTTCTCGGCCAGATGTGCGTCGGCCCGGTGGACCGGCGTCATGGCACGGGATGGGTGTCCTACTGGACTGCGTCAACGGCTCGTGGCCGAGGTGTGGCCTCCCGTGCCTGCTGTGCTGTGGCCCAGTGGGCTTTCGACGATGCTGAACTCTTCCGGTTGGAGCTTGGACACCGGGTGAACAATCCAGCCTCCTGCGGAGTGGCTCGCGCTGCCGGCTTCGCGGTGGAAGGACAGCAACGAAGAAGCTCGAATACGACGGTGTCCGTTACGACGTGGAACTCCATGCCCGCCTGGCAACGGACCGGGGGCCGATTCCGTGGTGAGGCCGGATCTGGTCCGTGCCTCCGCGTAGGGTCGGAACAGTGATTGAGACCATCGTCTTCGATGTCGGCGAGACGCTAACCCGCGACGACCGTTACTGGGCGGCCTGGGCGGACTGGCTCAACGTGCAGCCCCACACACTCAGCGCGCTTGTCGGGGCCATGGTGATCCAGGGGCGGGACAACGCGGAAGCTGTGCGGCTGCTGCGACCGGGCATCGACATCGCCGCCGAGTACGAAGTCCGCGAAGCCGCAGGGCGGGGTGAAACGCTCGACGAACGCGACCTCTACGACGATGTCCGCCCGGCCCTCGCGGCGCTGCGCGAACTCGGCGTCCGCGTGGTCGTGGCCGGAAATCAGACGCAGAAGGCAGCCGCCCTGCTGCGCGCGCTCGATCTCCCCGCGGACCTCGTGGTCATGTCCGGCGAGTGGGGCGTCGCCAAGCCGGCCCCGGCATTCTTCAGCCGCGTCCTGGAAGTGTCCGGGGCGAGCCCGCAGACGACGCTGTACGTGGGCGACCATCCCGCCAACGATGTCTTCCCGGCCAAGATGGCGGGGCTGCTGACGGCCCACATTCGGCGCGGCCCGTGGGGGCACTGGTGGGCAGACGACCCGGCGGTGCGCGCCGAGGCGGACTGGTCGATCAACTCCCTCATGGATTTGGTCGGGATCATCGAACCGTGACGGCAAAGTGACGGTCTCACCGGGAGTTCAGGTCGCGCCGTTCGCGTACCCAGGTGGTGGTTGCCCGGTACGGTGCGAGCGGACGCCTCGAACGGAGCACTATGCCGCCGCCCCAGCCCGGTCCGGTAGGCCGCCGCATTGCGTACTACCGCAGTGTCGCCCGACCGAAGTTGACCCAGCAGCAGCTCGCCGACCGCGCGAGCGTCGCACTCGGCACCATCCGCAAGATCGAGCGTGGAGAGCGCGGCGTCACTGACGGCACCCTCGATGCCATCGCCGGAGCGCTTGGCGTGGACCCGTCCCGTCTCGTTGCCGACCGGGAGCACGTTTCCACCCGCATCCGAGAGGCCGATCGTCACCTGCGGCTGCCGCGCCGGTGCCACGCCGGGGCCCGTGCTGCCGTGGCTCCCGCCGGACGGCATGGCGCGGACGGTCGGGGCCGGTGAGCACTGGGACGCGGTACGTGTGCCGTTCAGCCTCGGCCGTCCGGCAGCCGAGGCGCTGGGCGGCGACTGCGGTGCGGTGATCAGCGACTCGTGGTCCCGCATCCTGCACTTCCTGACCACGGCAGGTGCGACCGCGGGCTGGGAGGTGCAGGGCACCGTCCCCTGCGGGGTCACTACCTACGTCACGGTGCCGCCGCTGAGCGCCACGGACACCCGTCTGCACTGGCTCCGGCCGCCGACATCCGGCCGCGTCGGCACCGAGCCCGTAACGCTGCGCGCAGCCCTGGCCGCGTCGACGGCGCTCATGCTCGGCCCGAGGGCGGGGCGACTCGCGTGACGATCCGATCAGTGATCCGTATGGCGGACTGGACGATCAAGGTGGACCGTACCCCTGGCGCCTCGGGCCCTGTGTACGAGGTGGAGTGCACCACCTGCCTGGAGGCGTCCGACGCCGACGAGCGACCGAGGCCGCCCGAGGACTGGGCGCTGCGTCATACCGGCCACAACCCTGGCCATCGCGGATACCGCGCGATCATCACGTCGTTCCTCCGTGTCACCCCTGCCCCGGGCAACCCGTTGCACCAGGAGGCACCATGACAGATGTGCCCACGACCACCATCGCTGAGAAGCGCGTGCGGTCATGAGATGCGTTGACTGCGACCAGGTGATCACCGGCACGTACGTGGTGGTCGCGTACGGCGACTCGATGTCAGCGGCCCGACAGGACTCGTACGCCCATCCGCCGCGAACCCCGGAGTGTCTGCCCCGCACCCGGAAGCGGCTGGCGTTCCGGCGGAAGCTCGACGACAGCCACGACCTCGGCCGACGTCAGCGCTGAACTCCCGCTCGTAGGCGCTCGACGAGCATCTACGGACGGCCCCGTGGTCACCGTGTCCGCACGCTGAACAGCACGTCCGGCAGTGCCATCGCCGCCAGCAGTATCCCGGCGGCCCAGGTCAGCGCGATCCAGGGGGAGTTGCCCACCGGCTGGTCCAGCAGGAGGCCGCGCAGGGACTCGATGGCCGGGGTGACCGGCTGGTGGTCGGCGGTTTCGGCAGCTCGGACCAGACCTCTCATCGGATCAAGATCACGAGCTTCTGACCTGGAGCTTTGCGCTAGTTGGCACTTGGTTCGCTGTTCGTTAACGGCACCCCCAGTCGAGGCACAGCACGGTGGCGTCGTCGGCCAGGTGGCCGTTGCCGGCGTCGGTGACCGCTGCTGTCAGGACACGCACGACCTCTCGGGGATGTTCGGAGGCGGTGTCGCGTATGAGGCCGGGCAGGTCGACGGACTCGGCATGTTGTTCCTGCATGCCGTCGGTGTAGAACAGGAGCCGGTCGCCGGGGCGCAGGTCGAGGTCCTGTACGTGGTAAGCGGTGCCTCCGGGGGCGCCGAAGAGCAGGTCGATGTCCAGGCGTACCTCGTCCACCGTGCCGTCGCGCAGGAGCAGTGGCCAGGGGTGTCCGGCGTTGACGAGCTGTGCGCCGGTTCCGTCGAGGGCGATGCGCAGGAGCTGACCGGTGGCGAGGGTGTGGTGGCCGTGGTCGAGGAGGGCCTGGTGGATCTTGTGGGCCTGGCCGGCGAGGTCGGCGCCGTCGCGGCGGGCGCCGCGCGAGGCGTTGACCAGGAGGGTGGCCATGAGGGCGGCGTTGACGTCGTGGCCCATGGCGTCGGTGATGGACAGGTGCAGGGTGTCGTTGTCGAGGGTGTAGTCGTAAGTGTCCCCGGCGGCGTCGTCGGCGGGTACCAGGGTCGCGGCGAGCACGAACTGCGCGGCTTCGCAGGAAGGTGCGCTGGGCAGGAGCTGGCGCTGGATCTCGGCGGCCAGGGTGAGCGGGGTGGCGCGCTGGCCCCACCGGTAGAGGTCGGTGAAGCGGCGGTCGGTGACGATGATGTATGCCAGTGCGTGCGCGGCCTCGCGGACCTCTTCCAGGATTTCCTGGCTGACGTGCGGCAGGGACAGCTCCAGGACGCCGATGGTGTCGCCGCGGTTGGTCACCGGGGCCAGTAGCCGTTTTCCGTGCCCGGCGTCGGGGGCCTGCACCAGTTCCTGGGTGCGCAGCACTCGGTCGTAGACGCTGCCGGCCAGCCGGATCCGGCCGGCTTGGAGGGCGGCCTGCGAGGCGATCGTCTCGTCGATGCGCACCATCTGCTGGCCGACGAGGTCGACGAACAGGAACGACACCGCCCGCGCGTCGAACCGGTCGCGCAGATTGCGCGCCACCACGCCGAGAGACGCCCCGGGCGCCGCGTCCTCCGCCGCGGCGAGCACCTTGTCCAGTCCGAAGGGGTCACCCGGCATCGTTGCCTCCCCAGCGTCCTCGTGCGCAAGTCCCGGCGGGCCGCCGGCACCGTCCGCACTCGATCACACTGCTTCCAGGTTGCGCCCTTGCACGGCAGCACGCGAGTCCCAGTCCCTCGCCTACAGGACCCCCATCAGCGTGCGGAACGTGCCTCACTTGCCTGTTCGGCATCTGGGCCGACTACCAGCAGTGCAGCATCAGCGAGGTGACGAGGGCGTCGGTGTTGCGCCTGCTGATGCGCAGCGAACGGGCGGTCATCGTGCCGGCGTGGACGAGCGGGGCGCGGACCGCGGACGGGGGCCGGGCCGGGGCGGC
This sequence comes from Streptomyces laculatispora, assembly GCF_017353455.1. GTDB lineage: Bacteria > Actinomycetota > Actinomycetes > Streptomycetales > Streptomycetaceae > Streptomyces > Streptomyces laculatispora. Next base: position 31,492 of record NZ_JAFMPZ010000507.1, on the reverse strand, counting down.
GGCGAGGGCTTCAGACATGGGCGGCCGGTGTCTCCTTCGTCGCGGTCAGGGCCAGGAAGACGTCGTCGAGCGTGGTGCTGTGCAGGGTGAACCGCTCGATCTCGGTGCCGGCCGGGTCGATCTCGTCGAGCAGCGCCCGCACCTGGGCCGCGGAGCCGTCCGTCGGCAGTCCGAGGGTGAGGGTCGCGGGCGCGTGGTGCACGGCGCGGTGGGTGAGCCGGAGGTAGCTCGCGCGGTCGGCCATGACCAGGTCCAGGCGGTGTCCACGGACGCGTGACTTCAGCGCGTCCGCGGTGCCCTCGGCGACCTTGCGGCCCCGGTCGAGGACGGCGATGCGGTCGGCCAGCCGGTCGGCCTCCTCCAGGTACTGGGTGGTGAGCAGCACCGTGGCGCCCTCGGTGGCGAGATCGCGGACCACCTGCCAGAGTTCCTGCCGGCTGCGCGGGTCGAGACCGGTCGTCGGCTCGTCGAGGAAGAAGACCTCCGGCTGCGGGCTGCCGACCAGACTGGCCGCCAGGTCGAGCCTGCGCCGCATCCCGCCGGAGTACGTGCGGACGGTGCGGCGGGCCGCTTCGGTGAGGCCGAAGCGTTCGAGGAGTTCGGCGGCCCGGAGGCGCGCGTCCGCCCGGGAGCGGCCGGTCAGCCGGCCCATCATGCGCAGGTTCTCCTCGCCGGTCTGCGTCTCGTCGACGGCGGCGTACTGCCCGGTGAGGCTGATCGCGTGGCGCACCCGGCTCCGGTCGGCCACGACGTCGTGCCCGGCGACGCGCGCCGTGCCGCTGTCGGCGGTGGTGAGCGTGGCCAGGATGCGTACGGCGGTGGTCTTGCCCGCGCCGTTGGGGCCGAGCAGCGCGAGGACGGTGGAGCGGCCGACCCGCAGGTCCAGGCCGTCCAGCACGGGCGGCGCGGCTCCTGTGTACGACTTGGTCAGTCCGTGGGCCTCGATCATGGCGGCCGGGGGCATGGGTGTGCCTGGCGGCATGGGTGCGCCCCTTTCTGCGTATTGAGTACGCGTTATTGTGTAAGGGTTACGCATAACTAGGATGACCGTCAAGGGAAGGAGGGTTCAGGTGACGGAAGAGAACGGTTCGCCGGGCGGCACGGACCTGCCGGTCAGCATCGAGGCCGCCTGGGGGCTGCGGGCGCGCCCGGTGAAGGGGCCCAAGCCGGGGCTCAGCCTGGAGCGCATCGTGGACGCCGCGGTGGCGGTGGCGGCGTCCGAAGGGCTCGGCGGGGTTTCCATGGGCCGGGTCGCCAAGGACCTCGGCGCCTCGACGATGTCGCTCTACCGGTACGTGGCCGCCAAGGACGAGCTCTACGTGCTCATGCAGGAGGCGGCCCTGGGCCCGCCGCCCCCGCTGCCCGCCCTGGAGGAAGGGGCCGGCTGGCGGGAGGCGCTCTCGCAGTGGGCCTGGGCGCAGCGCCGGGTCTTCCACCGCAACCTGTGGATGCTCCGCATCCCCATCTCGGGACCGCCCGCCAGCCCGCACTCCGTCGCCTGGTGGGAACAGGGCCTCCAGGCTCTCGAAGGCAGCGGTCTCGGGCCGGGTGACACGGTCTCCGTCATCCTTCTGGTCGGCGGTTTCGTGCGGAACGAGGCGCTGCTGATGGGTGATCTGGACGCCGCTGTCGAGGCGCGCGGCGTACCGGCGCAGGAGGTGATGGAGAGCTATGCCCGCACGCTGAACCGGCTGGTCGACCCCGAGCGCCATCCCGCGCTCTCCCGGCTGATGGCGTCCGGCGTGATGTGGGGCCCGGAGGAGCCCGACCACGAGTTCCGCTTCGGCCTCGAACGGGTGCTGGACGGGATCGACGCGCTGGTCCGGGAGCGCGGGCGGGATCAGGGCTCACCGAGAAGGGCGCGGGCGGCGGACGTCAAGTCCGGTTGAGGTCAAGGGCGTACGCTTCGTGGTCATGAGCGGAGAGAAGCCCAGGTCCGGCGCGGCGGCGGACGAGGACGCGCCCCGTGGGCCGAACGCGCCGATGAGTCTGCGCGAGCGGAAGAAGCAGCTGACGTACCAGGCCGTCTCCGACGCCGCGATCGCGATGTTCCTGGAGCGCGGCTTCGACAAGGTCTCGGTGGCGGAGGTCGCGGCCGCCGCGGACATCTCCAAGCCGACGCTGTTCCGGTACTTCCCGTCCAAGGAGGACCTGGCCCTGCACCGGTTCGCCGATCACGAGGACGAGCCCGCCCGGGTGGTCACCGCCCGCGCCGACGGCGAATCCCCGCTCGACGCGCTGCGGCGCCACTTCCTGGACGGCCTGGAGCGGCGCGACCCGGTCACCGGCCTCTGCGACGTGCCCGAGGTGCTGGCGTTCCACCGGCTGCTGTACGGGACGCCGTCCCTGGTGGCCAGGCTCTACGCGTACCAGGGCCGCTCCGAGGCCGCTCTCGCCCGCGCCCTGGGCGACCGGGTGTCCGACCGGCTGGCGGCGGGCCAGATCGTCGCGGTCCTGCGCATCCTGGCCCTGGACAACTGGCAGCGGATCAGTGCGGGGCGGAGCGCGGACCAGGTGTACGGGGGTGCGGTCGAGGCGGCGGAGCTGGGGTTCACGCAGCTGCGGTCGGGGCTGGGGGAGCGGTAGGCGGTGGCCGCGGTCCAGGGCCCGCGCGGCGGATCGGGGCCCGGCGGGACTCCGCGGGCGTGGGCTAAGGGCTGTCCTCGGCGTGCTGCACCGCTTCGGCTATCTCCTGTACCCGGCCGAACGTGATCCCGTTCCGCTGCTCCACGGCCAGCGGATGGTCGGTGGGCTCCAGCTCGATGAGCGGGCGGCGGCCGATCGGGCGGGTGTGCGCGTTGGTCCTGAGGTTGGTCGTGCGAGGGGAGTAGAGCCCCAACTCGGTGGTCAGCCAGCCGAAGTACGGCTTCTCGGACTCCCGGCCCGGGGTCTCCCACACATCGAGGGCGCGGCCGAAGTTCTCCCGGCTCAGTGACACCCAGACGCCCCAGGAGAACGGTTCCTGGCTGCCCGCCACCGGTATCTCGATCAGGCCCTTGATGAAGTAGTGCTCGTGCCTGACGATGCACTGGTCCGTCGAGAGCATGCTGTCGGGGTCGCTCTCCAGGCTCGCGTCCCAGACGTCGGGTGCCATGGTGGAGTACCCCATCGGGAGTTCCGTGTGGTGTCCGCCGCAGCGGGAGCAGGTGAAGCCGGGGTCGGGTGCCATGGGCGGGATCCTAGAGCCTCTCCGATGCGCGCCGGTGCCCTACGGGCCGCCGGCGGTACCCGACGGCCCGTCACCCGGACCTGCACGGGCCGTCACGGGTGCCCCACGGGCCGTCAGTGGCGGCGTGCGGTCAGCAGCCAGGCGAGGTCGATCAGCGCGATCGCCCCCCAGATACAGCCGACGGTGGCGCCCGTGGCCGGGGCGACGGCCGTGGCCAGGGCGCCGAGCGCGACCGTGCCCAGTACGAGCAGGGCGGCGCGCCCCCGGGCGGCGGACGCGCGCAGCGGCCCCGGTTCGGCGAGCCGGTCGGCCAGGTAGGCGTCGAACGCCTCCGCGACCTGGTCGTCGATCTCGTCCCGCGTCCGGGCGTCCAGCGGCTCAGCCATGACAGACCGCCCGAAGCCCCGCCGCCGGTCCCCTGTCGGCCAGGTGTTTCCGCATCTCGACCCCCCGAGAGTTCAGGAGACGCCCGGTGGCGCCTCCTTCACCAACGTAGCGATTGCAGAGGAGTTCTGCAAACAATCTCTGCAATAGTTGCAGAGATTCTTTGCAGTACGCTGGCGGCATGGTCGAGCGCCCCGAGAAGAGAGTGCTCACCGGCCCGGACCTCAAGGCCTTCGACAAGGCGCTGTCCAACCCGGTGCGCCGCGACATCCTGAGCTACCTCGGCGAGCACGGCGAAGCGAACTCCACCGGCGTCGCCAAGGCGCTCGGCGAGTCCACCGGCACCACCAGCTACCACCTGCGCAAACTCGCCGATCTCAAGCTGATCGCCGAGATCGAGGAGCGGTCCGCCGGCCGGGAGCGCTGGTGGCGGTCGCTCATGACGGACATCTTCACCCCGCCCGGCCTGGAGATGACGGCCGACGAACGCGAGGCCGCGGTGAAGATCGGCGCGCTGAGGATGACCCACGACCTCGGCCTGGTCGTGAGCGCGTACGCCGGCTACGACGCCTCCGGGGGCTGGAACCAGATCTACCGCATGGGCCTGCGGATGACGAAGGAACAGGTCGCCTCGTTCGCCGAGGAGTACGAGACGCTGATGCGCAAGTACCTGACCGTCCCCGGTGAACACCCGGCCGGCTCACGCCAGATGGCCGTACGCCTGGTGATGGTCCCCGACGAGGGTCCCCGGCCCGGCCTGCCGCCGGAGCCGGAGCCGGAGCCGGACGCGGGCTAGCGCTGTGCCGTACCGCGTCCTGCGGTGACGGCGCCCGTACCGCGCGGGTCACTGCGCCGCGGGCACGTCCAGCGCGGTTCCGTAGAGCCGGGAGACGCGGAGCCGGATCACCACGCGCCGGTCGGCGACCACCTGGGACAGGAAGGCCGCCTCCTCGGCGGGGTCCTCGAAGCCGGGGGTCATGGAGAGCAGTTCGCGGCTCACCGCGTCACCGGGTCCGGTGGCCGGTTCCGACACCTCGGCCTCGCCCTCGGCGACCGCGAAGGAGAACACGTCCGGACCGCTGACGTGCAGCGCGGCGTGCGGATCGGCGCGGAGTTGGCCCGGCTTGAGGCGGTCGGCGGTGCTGGAGACGCGCACCACGCGCTCCGCGGCGTCCCAGGCGTAGAGCACGGTCGTCAGATGGGGGTGCCCGGTGCGCCGCACGCTCGCCAGGACTCCGAACTGCCGCTCCCCGAGCAGCCGGGACAGTTCGGCGTCGGTGAGCACGCGCGGGGCGGGGCCGGTGCCGGGGCCGGAGGGCTGCGAGGAGGCGGACATCGGACTCTCCTGTCGGTCGGGTGGACAAGCGTCGGTCGGGTCGGCAAGTGCTGGTCGGGTTGACGAGTACAGGTCGGGTCAACAAGAGAGACGCTAACAGATGGTTTCGTTGAAGACTATTTCTTTCGGTCTCATCTTCGGGATGTGCCGCTTCGGGATGTGCCGCTTCGGGCCTGACCGGCCGGCTACTTCCGGCTCTGCCGGGCCCGGCGGGTCGCCCCGGGGGTCTCGGCCGGGGTGGACAGGTGGCCGCCGGCCAGTTGACCCAGGGTGCGCAGGAGTGTGTCGCGGTCGCCGCGGTCCAGGCCGGTCAGGGCGTCCCGGTGCACCCGGTCCACGATCTCCTGGCTCCGTCCGGCGAGCGCCGCGCCCTTCTCGGTGACGGCGATGATCCGCGCCCGCCGGTCCCGGCCGGAGGGCCGGCGCTCGGCGAGGCCCGCGCTCTCCAGTGCGTCCACCGTCACCACCATCGTGGTCTTGTCCATGTCGCCGATCTCGGCGAGCTGGATCTGGGTGCGCTCCTCCTCCAGGGCGTGGACCAGGACGCAGTGCATCCGCGCCGTGAGCCCGATCTCGGCGAGCGCCGCCGACATCTGGGTCCGCAGTACGTGGCTGGTGTGGTCCAGGAGGTAGGAGAGGTCCGGCGCGGTGCGTGTGGGTGCCATGGCGGTCATGTCTGCCAGCGTAGCCATTCGATCTGTGGCGGATCGTCCGCAAACGGACTTTCCTGGGAGGTGGCCCTGCCGGCCCGGAACTAATCGATGGCCGATCCGCTTCCGCCCCCGCACAGTGGCCGTATGACCCACACCGAAGCCGCCTTCCTGCCAGGTCTGGAGCTCTCCCGCATCCTGTACGAGGAGGCCGTGCGGCCGGTCCTGGAGGCCGGCTTCCCCGGGCTGCCGTACGCCGCCGCGCGGATCGGGCCGGGCTCGGAGGTGCTCGGCTTCGACACGGCCCGGTCGGCCGACCACGACTGGGGCCCGCGGCTGGACCTCTTCCTCGCGGCGGACGACGTGGCGGCACACGGCGACGCGATCCGGCGGCTCCTGGCGGACCGGCTGCCGAAGGAGATCCGCGGCTGGTCCACCCACTTCCGCTCCGCCGGTGATCCGCTCGACCCGGTCGGGCACCTGGAGGTGACCGACGGACCGGTCAGCCACCGCGTGTTCGCGTACGGCATCGGCGACTGGCTGACCCGGGAGGCCGGCTTCGACGCGTCGACCGCCGAACCGGCCGTCCGGGACTGGCTCGCGATGCCGCAGCAGAGACTCGCCGGGATCACCGGCGGTGCGGTGTTCCACGACGGCCCCGGCCTCCTCACCGCCGCACGGCGGCGGCTGGCCCGGTATCCCGAACAGGTGTGGCGGTACCTGCTGGCCTGCCAGTGGCAGCGGATCTCCCAGGAGGAGGCCTTCGTGGGGCGCTGCGCCGAGGTCGGCGACGAACTCGGCTCGGCCGTGGTCACGGCCCGGCTGGTGCGCGACCTCATGCGCCTGAGCCTGCTCCTGGAGCGGCGTTACGCGCCGTACAGCAAATGGCTGGGCAGTGCGTTCGCTCAACTGGATGCGGCCGCAAGGCTGTTGCCCTCCCTGCGCGGCGCGCTGGCGGCCACGGACCAACCGGAACGGGAACGGCACCTCTGCGCCGCGTACGAGGCGGTGGCGATCCGTCAGAACGAGAGCGGCCTGACCGACCCGGTGGACCCGTCCCCCCGCCCGTACCACGGCAGGCCGTTCCTGGTCCTGCACGCGGAGCGCTTCGCCCGCCCGCTGGCCGCCTCGCTCACGGACCCGGAGCTGTGCGGCCGGCCGCTGACCGGGGCCGTGGACCAATGGGCAGACAGCACGGACCTGTTGATGGGAGCGGACGGGGACGCGCTTCGGGCGGCGGGGGCGGCGATGGCCCGCCGGTGAGGGGGCGCCGGACGTCCGCCGCTCAGCCGCGGCGGCCCGAAATCCAGTGGCAGGCCGTCGCGCCGCCCGCATAGCTTTGGCGCCCGTGACTCATGATCCGAAAGCGCTGTCCGACGGGTTGGCACATGTCCTGCGCGCCACGGCGACCAGCCTTCTGGCGACGGGCGGACGGCGATGACCGAGCGTGCTCCGGCGAAGCCGGAGACCGCCGTCGAGGAGCGTCTGTTCTCCCGGACGTACGCGGCCGCGACCATCAGCTTCGCCGCGGTGATGTTCCTGACCGGGTTCGCCGCGCTCGCCGTCGTGCCCACCCTCCCGGCGGCCGCCCGGGAGCTGGACGGGGTCCACCTCTACCCGCTGGTGGCGGGCTGTTTCGTCGCCGCGAGCCTGCTCGGCGGGGTGCTGGGCGGCGACTGGGCGGACCGTGCCGGGGCGGGGCGTCCGCTGGCGGCCGGTGTGGTGCTGGCGGTGGTCACCCTGGTGGTCTCGGCGACCAGCACCACCATCTGGCAACTGGCGGTCGGGCGCTTCCTGGACGGGGTGGCGGCCGGGATGATCGCGGTGGCCATCAACACCGCCATCGCCCATGCCTACCCGGACCGACTGCGGGCGCGCGCACTGGCGTTGATGAGTACCTGCTGGATCATCCCCTCGCTGACCGGCCCGCCGCTGGCGGGGCTGGTGGCCGACTGGTGGTCCTGGCGCGTGGTGTTCTACGGCCTGGCCGCCCTGACCGTGATTCCTTCGCTGGCCGTGGTGTTCCTGCTCCGCAGCCGCTCCTGGCAGGCGGCGCCCGCGGACCTGGCCTCCGAGGCGTCGGCGGACCGGGTGCCGCGCCCCGCGCTGCTGGTCGCGGCCGCGGTGAGCGTGGGCGCGGCGCTGGGGCAGTACGCCGTCTCGGGCTGGGACGTGCGCCACCTGCTGTGCGGGGTGGCGGGAGTGGCGCTGCTGGTGGTGTTCGCGCCCCGGCTGCTGCCTCCCGGCACCTGGCGTGCCGCGCGCGGGCTGCCCGCCGCCGTGCTGCTGCGCGGTCTGACGTCGGGGGCGTACTTCACGCTGGAGGCCTTCGTGCCCCTGCTGCTCGACACCGCCCGGCAGGTGCCGCCCGTGCAGACGGGGCTGGCCTTCACGGGTGCCGCCATCGCCTGGGCGGGCGCCTCCTGGCTGCAGGGCCGCCTCCAGGGACGCGTCTCCCGCCACCGGATGATCACGGCCGGTTCGCTGGTGATGGGCGCGGCGGTCGTGATCGCCGCGGCCGGGACGCTCCCCGGGACACCCGCGCTCACCGCCGCCGGGGCCATGGTGCTCGCGGCCATCGGCATGGGCATGGTCGCCCCGTCCCTCACCCTGCTCTCGCTCACGCACAGTCCGCCGGGCCGGCAGGGATATGCGAGCAGCGCGATGCAGACCAGCCAGAACCTGGGCCAGATGGCGGTCATGGGTGTGTCCTCGGCCGTGTTCAACCTCTTCCTGGGCATCGGCTCCGCCGAGCTGGCCGGGTACGCCGCCGCCTTCGGCCTGCTGCTCGTGCCGAGCGTCCTGGCGGCCGCCCTCGCCGCCCGCGCCCGGAGCAGCTGAAACCCGCCCGAGGGCTCAGGAGCCGTCCCTGAGCCGGTCGCGCTGAATCCGGTGGGCGAGGGTGCGGCGTACGGAGGCCGAGCCGAGCGGGGCGGCGCCGGCCGGGGCGGTGGCCTGCCTGGACGGTACGTCGAGACCGCGGCTGATCTCGTCGTACGCGTCCCGGTGGGCACGGGACAACGCCTGCGCGTCCGCGTCCCGGTGGACATCGGGCACTCCCTCGCCGTACCGCCGCAGATCGTCCTCGACGAGCCGCCGCAGCTCGTCGACGTTCTCCGGGGTGAAGCGCTTCCTGCCCCGGGCGAGGGCGCTGACGCAGCCCGTGCAGCGGGCGGCGTCCGCGTACGTCTCGGAGATGTCCTCGGCCAGCCCCCACAGGCGTCCCTCCAGCCACGGAACGTCGTGCTGGCCGAGGGAGAGGTCCATCGAGGGTGCCGGATCGGCGGAGCGGTACTTCGTCACCTGCTTGGACACGGCGGGCTGACTCATGTCGGTGAGCCGCGCGATACGGTCCTGGGTCCAGCCGAAGCCGATGAACAGCCTGATCATCTCGGCGCGGAGCTTCCGCATCTCCTCGCCCGCGCGGATGACGTCGTTCATCCCGGCGAGCATCCGCTCGGCCTGTTCCTCGGTCAGCGCCCCGGGGCTGTGCCGCGTGTCCTTCTCTCCGCCTGCCACAACCAAGTTATATACCTGACCACCGCGCCATAACCACGTTGTACAACCTGGTTATGGCTGGCAGTATCGCTCGTATGACCACCTTCTGCGCGTCCGACGGCACCCGGCTCGCCTACCGCGCGTACGGGGACGGCGACCCGCTCGTCTGCGTCCCGGGAGGCCCTGCGGACTCCCGCTACCTGGGCGACCTCGGCGGCCTGTCCGGTCACCGCCGCCTGATCGTCCCGGACCTGCGCGGCACCGGAGGGTCCGCGGTCCCCGAGGACGTCTCGTCCTACCGCTGCGACCGCCTCGTCGACGACGTCGAGGCCCTGCGCGAACACCTCGGCCTTCCCCGGACGGACCTGCTCGCCCACTCGGCCGGTACGAACATCGCGACGCTGTACGCGGCCCGGTTCCCGCAGCGTGTCGGCAGGCTCGCCCTGATCACCCCCAGCACCCGGGCCGTCGGTATCGAGATCACCGGGGAGGAGCGCCGCGAGCTCGCGGCGCTCCGGAAGGACGAGCCGTGGTACCCGGCCGCGTCCACCGCGCTGGAGGCGATCACCCGGGGGGCGGACGGCGACTGGGATGCCGTGGCCCCGTTCTTCTACGGCCGGTGGGACGACGCGGCACGGGAGCACTGCGTGGCGAGCCGGCCGGAGAACCCGGAGGCCGTCGCCGGCTTCGGAGCGGAGGGCGCCTTCGGCCCGGCCGCCACCCGCACGGCGATCGCCGGCTTCGGGGCCCCGGTCCTGCTGCTGGCCGGGGAGTTCGACCTGAACAGCCCCCCTCGGGCGGCGGCCGGATTCGCCGCGCTGTTCCCCGGAGCGGCGCTCGTCGTGCAGCCGGGGGCGGGGCACTATCCGTGGCTCGACGACGCCGGCCGGTTCACCGCGGCTGTCGAGGCGTTCCTGCGGTGATCCGGGCGCGGGCGCCGGTCGGCCGGCCCCGCCCAGTCCGGTTCGCCGGGTCCGGTTCGCCGGGTCCCTCAGGCCCGGCCGAGCAGTTCGGCGACCCGGACGAAGCCGTCGGTGCCATGCCCGTCGGCGACGGCCCGCCGCGCCAGTTCCCCGGCCGCGCGCATCACGCCCGCGTCGATGCCGTGGGCCTCGGAGGTGTGGACGATATGGGCCATGGAGGATGCCGCCGAGGTGAGCGGATTGTCCTCGCCGGAGAAGTCCCCGTCGTCCAGCGCCTGTGCGTACTGCCCGAAGATCGGTGGCAGGATCGCGCTGATTCCCTGGGCGAACGGGGCCAGTTCGCGCGCGGTGACCCCTTCCGCCCGCGCCACCGCGAGGGCGTGCGCGAAGCCGGTCATCGCGGTCCAGAAGATGTCCAGCAGCGCGATGTCGTACGCGGCCGCCCGGCCGATCTCCTCGCTCAGATGGGTATGGGTGCCGCCCAGCGCATGCAGGACTGGCCGGTGCTCCCGGTAGAGCTCTGCCGGGCCGCTGTGGAGGAACACGGCGGCCGGTGTCCCGATGGTGGTGGTCGGCGTCATGATCGCGCCGTCCAGGTAGCGGATGCCGTGCCGGGCGGCCCAGTCCGCGGTGGACCGGGCCCGGTCCGGGGTGTCGGCGCTCAGGTTCACGACCGTGCGCCCCTTGGCCGCGTCCGTGACCGCGTCGCTCCGCAGGACGGCGTCGGCCGCGTCGTAGTTCACGACGCACACCACGGTCAGCGGGCTCGCGGCGACCGCCTCCCCGGCCGACGGGGCGCCGGTGGCGCCGCGTTCGACCAGCTCCCGGTCCCGTCCCGGGGTCCGGTTCCAGACCGTGGTCCGCAGACCCGCGTCCAGGAACGCCCGGGCCAGGCAACGGCCCATCGGTCCCAGACCGAGCACGGTGACGGCAGACTGTTCGGAGGGTGTGGACATGCTTCAACTCCATTGAAAACGTTGACGAAAGCGGTGGACAGACCGAGATGACACGCAGCCGTGCACAGGATCCGAATGTCTGCGGAGTGACGGCCGCGATCGCGGTGATCGACGGCAAGTGGAAGACCGCCCTGCTCTGGCTGCTGGAGTCCGGGCCGTGCCGCCCCGGAGAGCTGCGGCGTCAGCTGCCGGGGCTCAGCGAGAAGGTGCTGACCCAGGGGTTGCGCGAGATGGAGGACGACGGACTGGTGCACCGGGAGGTGTACGACGAACTGCCGCTCAGGACCGAGTACTCCCTGACCCCGTTCGGCCGGGAGCTCTCCGAGGCGCTGGCGCCGCTGTCCGACTGGGGACACCGCCGCCTGGAGCGGCTGACCGGGTCCCCTTCGGCATCCTGACCCGGGTGCGTACCTTCTGACCCGGGCGCAGTTCCTGGCATGGGCCCACTCTCCTGGCACGGGCGACGCGAGACGCCATGACCTCCCCTCCGGCGTCCGGCTTCCGGCGTCCGGCCGGATGCCGGGTGCGTTGCCGCGCTGTCTTCCGTAACCAGGTTCGCCCGGGCGGCGCCGGCTGCCAAGTACCCACAAAAAGGTGGGTACCGGGGTGGGTGCCGAGGTGCGTGCGAGGGCGGGTACCGAGGCGGTCCGGCGGTCGTTGACAAAGCGGAACAGATGGGCGGGCACACCGCGAGCCTGCTGCTGGGCGCCCGGCTCACCGATCCGCAGGACGGGACGGTGGTGAACCCGGCCGACCCCCGGATCCGGGCGGGCGTACTGCTCGCCGCGCCCGGCCGGGGCGGCGACGCCCTCGGCGAGTCCGCGGCCAGGAACTTCCCCTTTCTCCTGACCACGGACTTCTCCGGGATGCGGACGCCCGTGCTCGTGGTCGCGGGCGACAAGGACGCCTCCGCCCACCTGACCGTCCGGGGCCCCGACTGGCACGCCGACCCGTACCTGCTCTCCCCGGGCCCCAAGTCCCTGCTCACCCTGTTCGGCGCGGAGCACGGACTCGGCGGGGTCTGCGGATACGACGTCGCCGAGACCACGGACGAGAACCCCGCGCGGGTCTCCGTCGTCCAGCGGCTCACCTGGGCCTACCTCCGTACGGAGCTCCACCCCGGGGATTCCGCCTGGCAGGCGGCGCGGGACGAACTGGCGTCCGGCTCCGGCCCGTTCGGCCGGGTCGAGTCCACGTAGGCCGACGAGGCGCCGGCTCCCGTCCGGCCGCGCGGGATGACGTGGCACGCCCGCGAGGGCGATGCTTACGGTCATGGAACTGTCCACTGCGTTCACGGAATTGCTCGGTGTGCGGCACCCGATCGTGCTGGCGCCGATGGGCGGATCGGCCGGGGGTGCGCTGGCGTCGGCCGTCTCCCGCGGCGGCGGACTCGGGATGCTGGGTGCCGGAATGGGGGACCGGGACTGGCTGGCCCGCGAACTGCCGGTCATGGCGGGTGTCGAGGAGCCGTGGGGCGTCGGTTTCCTGAGCTGGGCGACCGGTGCCGGTGCGGTCGAGCAGGCGCTGGAGTACGGGCCCCGGGCGGTGATGCTGTCCTTCGGGGATCCGAGCCCGTTCGTCGAACGCGTCCGGGCGGCGGGCGCGGCGGTGATCATTCAGGCCACCGATCTGGAGGAGGCCCGGCAGGCCGTGGACCTGGGCGCCGACATCATCGTGGCGCAGGGCACCGAGAGCGGTGGGCACGGCGCCCGGCGCGGGCGGTCCACGCTTCCGTTCGTGCCGGTCGTGGTGGATCTGGCGGCGCCCGTACCGGTGCTGGCGGCGGGCGGGATCGCCGACGGCCGCGGCGTGGCCGCCGCCCTGGCCCTGGGCGCTGCGGGGGCGCTCATCGGCACCCGTTTCCAGGCCACGGCGGAGGCCCTCGCCGACCCCTCGGTCACCGAGGCGATCGTGCGGGGACGCGGGCAGGACACGGAGCGCAACAGCGTTCTCGACATCGCCCGAGGGTCCCGGTGGCCCGCGAAATACACGGCTCGCACCCTCGGCCACCCCTACCTCGACCGATGGCGGGGCCGGGAGACGGAACTCTCGGCGTCCGCCGCGGCCCAGCAGGACTATCGGGCCGATGTGGCAAGAGGCGCTGTGCCGCCTCTGCCGGTATGGGCGGGCGAGGCCGTCGACCTCGTCACGGACATGCCGCCCGCGGCCGATCTCGTCGCCGCACTGGCGACTCAGGCCGTCGAGGCCCTGGCGCGGGCGGGGAGGCGCTGAACTCCGGGAAGGCCGGCCCTCGGCACGCCGGCGGGCGGCTGCTGGACAGCTGCCACGCCGAACGGCACCCGGTGGGCGCCCGCGTGCCGGCCAGCACCCGTGCCAGATCACCCTGCTGGGGACCGGCCCGGGTGCGACCGCGCTGCGGGAGCTGCTCGGCGTGCCGCCCAAGTGGTCCGGCGCCGCTGCCGGCTGAGCACGCGGCCGGGGTCCGCGAGGGCGGCGCGTCGCCGGTTCACCGCGTCGGACGGTTCGTCGTGCCGGCGCCCGGCCGGCGGTGCCGTCGTCGTGGATGTGCAGCATGAACTCAGCGACCGGGCTGCCGCGTCGGGAAACGTCGTGGTCGGCCGGGCGATCTCCTGGCCGCGTTACCGGCCGACCTTGCGCACGTGTGAGGTCGATGCCGTGACGGGCCGGCCGCTCCGGTCCAGAACGCTGAGGCGGGGCACGTCCCGTCCGTCGTGGTCGACCAGGACGGAGCGGTCCTCGCCGGGGGCGAAGGCATGGCGTTCTCCCCACTGCCTGAGCGCGACGACGGCGGTGAACAACTCCTGGCCGGCATCGGTGAGCCGGTAGGTGTGGCGCTTGGCCCCGGGGGGAGTGCTCGTGGCCAGGATGCCGTGCGCGGTGAGCTTTCGGAGCCGGTCGCTGAGGACGTTGCGGGCGACGCCGAGACGGTTTCGGAAATCGGTGAACGACGCCGCGCCGTCCATTGCGTCACGGACGATGAGCAGGCTCCACCGGTCGCCGACGAGATCGACCGTGCGCGCAACCGGGCACGTCGGATCGGTCCACTCCTGGTCTGCCGGCACCGCGTCCGTCATCGGACTCCTCCCGTATGAGTTGCAGATCGAAACCATTGTGCCTTAATCTCAAACGGTTTCATATTGAAACCAATCGAGAGGTGGGCAGGGATGTCGTCGACGATCACGAGCGGGCAGCGTTTCGTCCTGGCGTCGGTGTGCGCGGTGGCGGTGTCCACGATCTACGCGATCCAGCCGGTGCTGGAGGCCGCGGGCAGCGACCTCGGGCTGGCCGGTTCGGCGCTGGGGTGGCTGGTCGCGGTCGGCCAGCTCGGGTACTTCGCCGGGCTCGTCCTGCTGGTGCCGCTCGGGGACGTCCTCGACCGGCGCACGCTGATCGTCGGGCATCTGATCCTCACCGGCGCGGGTGCGACGATCACGTCCCTCGCGCCCGGAGGCGTGATCGCCGGGGTCGGCCTGGCGGTCGCGGGCCTGTTCGCGGTGGTTGTGCAGATCACGGTCGCCTATGTCGCGGCCACCTCGCCGCCCGGCGAGCGCGGCCGCAACATCGGCACGGTCACCTCCGGGGTGGTGCTCGGGATTCTCGGCGTCCGCGTGCTCGCGGGTGTGCTGGGTGACCACGTCGGGTGGCGGGCCGTCTACGCCGTTCTTGCCGCACTCTGCCTCGCTCTCGCTCTGATCGCGCACCGGACCCTCGACCCCGACGCCCGGCCCGCGCGGGCCCGCTACCGGGATGTCCTCGCCACCGCGGGACGTCTCGTCGCCACCGATCGGCTCTTCCTCGGCCGCGGGCTGATCGCGTTCTTCCTGTTCGCGTCCTTCGGCACCCTGTGGAGCGGGCTGGCCCTGCCGTTGGCCGCCGCGCCATGGCACTTCGGTACGACGACCATCGGGCTGTTCGGTCTGGCCGGCCTCATCGGTGCCGTGGCGGCCGGGCGCGCGGGCGTCTGGGCCGACGCGGGGCGCGCCCAGGCCGTCACCGGCTGGTCGCTGGCGCTACTGGCCGCGTCCTGGACGCTCACCGCGCAGACGGCACCGGCCCTGTGGCCGCTCATCGCAGGCGTCGTGCTGCTCGACTTCGCCGTCCAGGCCGTGCATGTGAGCAGTCAGCACCTCCTCACCGCCGCGCACCCCGAACGTTCCAGCAGCGTCATCGGCGCCTATATGGCCTTCTACTCGCTCGGCTCCGCCCTCGGTGCCGTGACCACGGCGTGGGCGTACGCCTCCTCGGGGTGGTGGGCGTCCTGCCTGCTCGGCGCCGCCTATGCCGTGGCCGCGCTGGCGGTGTGGGCGCTCTCGCGGCGGGCGACAGGTGCCCTGCCGGTGTCCTGTCCCAGCTGAGTGCGGGCCGTGCGAGGCTCTGACCCGCGGTGCTTCGTCCTGTCCGGGACGTGCCGGCCGAGGCCGTCCCGCGCAGGTGTGGGCAGTTCGGCGCATGGGATGTCTCCTCGCAAACGATCAGTCCCTGACCCACTCCTGTGACCTGCGGCGACCGGCCGAAGGAATTCGTTCGCTGTCCGGGGTGATCGCTTCTAGCCTGCGTCGCGTGATGACAGCTGAAGCCGTGTTGTCCGTCCTGGCTCTGCTGCGACGGGCTGAAGCGGATGTCTGGATCGGCGGAGGATGGGGGATCGATGCTCTGATCGGTGAACGGACCCGGGATCATCGCGACTTGGACCTGATGCATCGGAAGGACCAGGAGGCCGCTGTGATGGCAGCTCTCTCCGAGGTGGGGTTCGTCGAGAGCCTGAGCTGGAGGCCCATCCGATTCGTCGTCACGGCTCCGGACGGCCGGGAAATCGATCTTCATCCCCTCGTCTTCGCCGACGACGGCTCGGCGGTGCAGGCGTCACCCGAACCGGAACGTCCGTTCCTCTATCCCCCACGATGTTTTGTGACCGGCGCTATCGAGGGAACGCCCGTCCCGTGTCTGTCCGCCGAGCAGCAGGTCTGCTTCCACCAGGGCTACGAGCCCACGGACCGCGATCGGCACGACATGGCTCAACTCCGTCGAGCCTTCGGGATCGCGACGTACTTCTGATCCCCGTCGCCCAGATGAGAATGAACGCAGGAGTGGAAGGTCAGCCCCGGCAGGCACAGTTGTGTGTCCTGGAGGGTTCAGGAAGGCCTTGCCTGCGGCGGAACGGCGTCCAGCAGCGCGAAGGGCGCCACCGCCGGTGCCCCGTCCCGCTGACCAGCGAACTCGGCGTCTCCAGCAGCCAGTATGTGGGCCGGCAGCCATAGTGGCTGCGACAGCGGCTCCACCGACGCCGCCCCTGCCGGAAGCCGCCTGTGCTCACCTCCGGCATCACGTCGGCCGACGTCGAATTCCTCCGCCCGCGGCCCCATGAGCAGAACTGCCCAGAAACGCAGGGGACCCGCCAGATCATCTGGGGCGACATCCCTCATGACGACAAGGCCGAGACCAGGACCGGCCCATCAACCTGTTTGGATCCCTGCATGACGGATTGGTCGCAACTCAGCCATGCCTACGGCTCGGCGGAAGACATACCCACCCTGTTGGACCGGATCGCATGGGAACGGAAGCCCGAGCTCTGGAGCGACCTGTGGTCAGCGCTGTGCCACCAGGGCAGCGTCTACTCGGCCAGCTTCGCGGCGCTGCCCTGGCTGGCCGACCTGGCCGGCAGTAACGACCGGGAGCAGGCGGTGAACGCCCTGGCTCTGGCAGGCGCGATCATGGCGGGTGCCGAGCAGCCGCACGTGGCCGGTGACGTCCGCGCGCGGCACGCCGCGGAGGTCGAGAGCCTCCTGACGGCGGTGAACCGGCAGCTCCGGGTGGTCTCCGATCGCACCGACTACATCCACCTGCTGGAAGCCATGCTGGGTTTCGAGGGCGTCGTGGGCTGGAGCGAAGATCTGGCCTGGGGGCTGGTCAACGAGGAGTACGAGGTCGACTGCCCCGGCTGCCGGACCGGTCTGTTCATCGTTCTCGGCGAGCGAGGATTCTTCTCCACCAGCGAGGACTACGCGCTCTCGGACCACGATGTCGAGACGAGACCCCTGCTGCCGGCGAACCCGGCCAACCTGGACGGCATCGGTCGACGCCTCCACGACATCTCCCTCTCCGACGGCCAACACGAGGTCGCCCACGTGCTGACCCATGTATTCGGACGCGCGACGTGTCCGGACTGCGAAACCGACTTCTCCGTTGCCGACCAAGTCAGCGCCGACTGGCCGGTTGCGCCGTAGACGCCGCATCGGTGGACTCCGTCAGGTAGGCAGCCGTCTCCGGGCGTGTGCCCTCGCGAGAGTCCACCGATCTCGCCCTGGCGTCTGGTGGGCATGGGGGAGTGTCAGCGTGCTGCGAGGTCTGCGAGCAACTCGGCGGCGGGCTTCGGGTGGGCGAGCCAGCGCAGGTGACTTCCCTCAAGTGTCCGGACGTCGAAGGGGTTGTCGGGTGTGAGCGCGTTGGCCTCGCGAATCATGCGGTCCTGCGCGGCGAGCGGAATGCTGGCATCGGCGGCCAGGCGCACATAGGTCTTGGGAATCCGGCCCCAGGTCGTGGCCTGTGCCCGGTCGGCGGACGTACCGACGTCGAGGTTCTCGTCAGGCTGGAAGGTGTTCAGGAAGGTTCGGAACTCGTCATCGGTGAGGTCGGCGGCGAGGGCTCGCTTGAACGCGGCGAGCACTGTCGGATCGGCGGTGCGGAAGTTGGTCCGGAGCAGACCGAGTTCGGCCGGGTTTCCGACGAGCGCGCCGGCGAGGGCTCCTGCGTCGAGGTCCGCCATCTCCGGCTGGGTGTAGTAGTCGCTCACGTCCAGATCGACGGGGCACCAGGCGGAGACGTAAACGATCCGGTCGATCAGCTCCGGCCGGGCGTTGGCGACGGCGGTGGTCGTGATGCCACCCCGGCTGTGGGCGACGAGGATGGTGGGCCCGTTCCGCCTGGCCCGTTCGAGGACTTCGATCACGCGGGCGGCGTTGTGGGCGAGCGTGACTCCCTTGATGCTCCCCGGTTCCTCGGCGAGTGCGTCGAGGATCTGGGGAGCCTGGTAGGCCGCGGGGAAGGTCGCCTCGAATCCGTGCCCCGGGAGGTCGACCGCGACCGAGCGGTGCCCGAGTAGGGCGAGCTCAGCCTGCAGCGGCCCGAACGAGAACGAATTCGCGAAGGCTCCATGAACAAAGACGAATGTCGGCAGCTTCTGCATGCCTCAGTCTCCAACAGAACGATCTTCGGAGAAAGATCAAGGATCCAAGAGGGCTTCGCGAGATGCCCGAGCATCTCTTCCGCCGCACCCACGGCACCGCCGGCCTACTGCACCGGTTCGAGCCCAAGAGGATCAGAGCGTGAGCGCGGGACGGGTGGAGAAGTCCTCGCAGAGGCCTTCACCGTCCGGCCCGTACGCGAACTCAGCCATGGAGGGGTTGCGGTTGGCAGTAGCCAGGGGCAGCCACGCCAGCATGGAGCCGTACCCCCCGCACACCGACTCGCCGCCGTCACCGCCGTGGGCCGCGGTGACGTCGCTCGTCAGTTCCGTGCGGTAGGTGTCATGGGCGATTCGCAGGCCGAAGCCGCTCAGCTGCTGATGCGGGCCGGTGCGGTCCCCGTGGGGGATGCGGTCCAGGGGGCAGTCGTTGCCCCACCGGAACAGGGTGTCCGTGCCGGCTCCGCAGCCGTGCTCCCACTCGTCGGAGCTCGGCATCCGCAGGCCGCGAGCCGCGAGGACGGCCGGCATGTCGGCAGGCGGTTCGGTCAGATCCTCGTCCTCCACAGCCATGAGCACCGTGGCTAGGGTGACGCTCCGGCGGGGGCTGAGCACGTGCGCGAGGTGGGCCCGCAGGTCGGAGCCACAGCCAAAGCCCTGATCCAGGCTCTCTGCATAGTCGGCGGCCTGCGCAGGTGTCGGCTGCCAGGCGTCGAGATCGAATCCGAGTGTCACCGCGCCGCCGGGTATCAGGGCGAATTCCTGCCCGTCCCGCTCGATCCGAACCCGATGCAGCGGAGCACCGAGATGCTCCATGGTCTCCACGACGGTCACGTGGCCCTCCACCTGGTGCGCCGCCTCTTGGGCGACGCGACGTGCGGTAGGCAGCTCGAAGGACCGCCACTGGTCGAGACCGAGATCAGCAAGAGACATGGGGCGCAGTGTCGCACTCAGGTCTGACACGGCTCGCGGCCGACGAACCCCGAAGCCGACGGCAGCCGCAGCCGGTGCTGCGACTCTTCGGGGTGGATGACACCGCCGTGCTGAGCTGGGCCGCTGGTCGAGGCGATGCGCGCACTGCCGAGCTGAGCGCGATGTTTCCCCTCCGGCCACTGGCCCGGTAGGCGCGAAAGCGCGAGGGATCAGGCCGAGGCTACGGGGGTGTCAATGGACAGGCAATGCCATTCGTGGCCGCAACCGTCGGAGCGGAAGCGCTCCCGTCGGCGTTCGATGCCCCGTGGCATCGGCCGAAGCTCCTGAGCGAGCTCGTCGAGAATGACGTACGGATCAGCCATCCCCACGCCCCTGTTGCGCTCGGAGCACAGGCCTTTCCGGCCGTCCAAGCAGATCACCGAGTGCCTGGAAAGGCAGGTCGTCTGCTTCCAGCGGCTCCGAGTATCCATGTACCCACTGGCCGGGGAGGGGGGCAGAGGCCAGGGAGACTCGCTCCAGGAAGGGAACCCAGCCATCCCGCGACTGGACGAACACCGGCGGATCGTCTCGGTCGAGGTCCCGCGGCCGCACTCCCCAGAAGGCGCACCCCTGGTTCTCGCTGCGGAAAACGTGCACGCCGCCGAACTCGTCGTGCACGAACAATTCGGAAGGCTGGAGCAGCGGGTCCTGGTTGCCGGTGAGGTCGTGACGCGCGCCGAGAAGCGAGTAGGCATCGCGCAACGCGGTCGGCAGCGGGAGCCCCAGGCCCGCGCCCTGTCGGGTGTCCCGCCGCGCAGAGCTTGAGCCACGTCGAACTCGTCAACCATGCCGTGGACCGCACAGGCCGGCCGGCTTCGCCGGGACTCCGCCAAGCCGTTGGCCAGAACCACTGGGACTCGCCATGTCTACCGGGAACGGACATCTGCTGTCCGTTCCCAGAAGACCTGAGTCGGTGAGGTGCCCCTGATCTGCGCCTTCTCATGATGGTCGGGACGCTTCGGAGCGTGGAGGGCCCAGCGGATCTGAACGGCGGTGAAACTGTTCGGGCGTGAGGTGGGTCCGTCCCAGGAGCTCTGTCCGGTCGATAGGCCCTGGCCTGGGACTTATCAGTTCCACTGGGAATCATCTCGTAGGGCGCTGTGGTCCTCCGGGGACATCACCAGCATCAGCGACCTTCCCAATGAGTCGGTCCAGCGGAAGAGGGCGTCGTTGAAGAAGGTGCGTGAGTGGCGATTCTCGCGGAGAGAGGGGACGTTGAGCCGGTGCTCGGCTTCTGCGTAGACAGCGTCGATCGTGCGCCGGTGCTGGCTGAGGTTCACCCATGGGCGAGGCGCCCGTCGTGCTCGCCAAGCAGGGTCGGTCACCATGCCGAGCATGGTGACGAACTCCGGGTAGGTGGCGATGTACTCCCGCTCGTCGACGCGTCGCCTGATGATGTTCTCGTAGGCGGCCTCCTTGGGAGGGAGCTGAGCGAGACGGTCGTTCCAGCGTGAGAGCAGATGGGGCTGCTTCTTGTTCAGAAGCCAGGACCGGACCATGTGCTGCGCTTCCTTTGTGGCTGCTTCCAGGGTGTCGGGGAAGCGGCGGGCGATTCGCCGGTGCCGGTGTTGAGCGGTGACAAGTTCTGGCAGGTGGCCGACACGGTATTGGCGGTTGCCGTCGAGCCAGATGCCGTGCCGACGGCAGAGCTGGAGGTCGGCGGGGCGATGCGCGAGGACTGGTCCGGTGATTCCACGGCGGTGCATGCAGTGTGAGCACGCGACGTAGAGACGCCGCCGGTAGCGGATCACCTCGCCTCCGGTACGCGCCTCAATCCGGGAGATCGCTGGCAGCAGCATCCGAAGGGTCTCAGGAGCGAGACCCGTCAGGAGTGCCAGCCGCGGCAGAACCATCGGAGTCCAGCGCCATAACGTGTCCGTCCGCTTGCCGATCAGCGCGTTCTTGAACGGCGTCAGGGTCTTCGCCAGTTGGCCCGACGTCACGTGGTTGGCGGCGGCGAGGCGGTGCAAATACCAGCCGAAGACCTCCCCGTGGACAGGCGGCAGAGGAAGTGGCAGGAGCCGGACCGGCGCTTTCCAGGGCTCCATCACTCAGGCCGCCTTCGGCCTGCGGGCGTACTTGGCACGGGGGCGTTCGGGCCGGGTCTTCTGGACGGCGTGGTCGAACTCGATCTGTGCAGCTTAAACGGGACCAAACCCCTCGTCCGGGTGATTACGCAGTCCGGCGCGATCCCCCACCGCCGGGCCGCATCTCTTGACTGCTGAGGCGAGGGGACGGGCTTTTGGTAAGGCTCGTAAGGTGTAGGCATGTGGACCCAGCACATCCAGGCTCTGTAATCACGAGGCGTTGAGGGCGATGCCGTAGGGCGTCGCCCTCCTTGGCGTGCCTGTTTACGTGATCCATCTCCCTTGTGCCGCCCACACCGAGGCGGCGAGATGCCGGGCCTCTCTTTCTTGAGACGGCGGCTTTTGAGAGCGCGTGCAGGCACGGTCCCTTCCCTTCACCGTCGCCTGGAGTGCCTCGTGCCTGCGTTGCTTCCCCCTGCCCTCGAACCATTTCTCGACTTGCTGCGCTGCCCGGTGTGCCGCGCCTGTCTCCGACCCGACCGTGGCTCACTGCGCTGCCCGGAGGGCCACACCTTCGACATCGCCCGTCAGGGCTACGTCAGCCTGCTGACGGGCATCCGCGCCACCAGCGGTGACGACGCAGCCATGGTTCAGGCCCGAAACCGGTTCCTGTCCACCGGCAGGTACGCCCCTGTCCACCAGACTCTGACTCGTATGACAGCCGACGCCCTGCCTGGTCAAGGCACGGTCGTAGACATCGGGTGCGGCACCGGCTACTACCTGGCCGGCGTACTCGATCAACTGCCCGGCACCCGCGGCCTGGGGCTGGACACGTCAGCACGCGCCCTGCGCTCAGCAGCCCGAGCCCATCCGCGAGCTGCTGCGGCGAGCTGGGACGCCTTTCGCCCCTTCCCCTTGGTTGACCAGGGGGTCGACGTCGTGCTGGACGTGTTCGCCCCGCGCAACCCGTCCGAGTTCCACCGAGTGCTCCGTCCGACCGGCCGGTTGATCGTGGTGCGGCCCATCGAGCGGCACCTGGCCGAGCTACGGGGCCAGATCCCCACGATGGTCACGATCGACCCGGACAAGGAACAGCGCCTGCAACAGGCGTTGGACCCCTACTTCCAGGCCGCCGGTACTCAGCACGTCGAATACACCACGCCCCTGACCAGGCAAGAAGCCATCGACCTGGTGGGAATGACACCGAGCGCACGCCACCTGACCCCCGCGGACCTGAGCGGCCACGGCTCCCTGCCCAGTCGGGTGACCGTCTCCGTGCTGGCCACCTCCTACCAGCCTCGGTAACTACGGGCGGACGGATACGCCTGCTGAACCGACGAACCAATGGGCGCACCTGGCGCTCCACCTTCCCGGCAATTCGGGCAAGGTGGGGCGTCCGTCCGCTGGCCGTCGTGATCTCCCAGGCCATCCGACAGCCGGAGCGGTGGGTACTGCCCTCGCGGGCAGGTGGCTCTGGTGGGCTGGCCGCTGCGCAGGTCGTCCGGGACCCGTTCACTTCACATTGCAGACCCGGTGGGAATTCGCAGATAGACCGGGAACGGACATCTGCCGCTGGAAGCCGCACAGGCCCGTACGAGTGGTTCGGAACACTTTTGCAAGCGCCTGCTTGCAAAAGTTAGCGCCGAGGGTCCACCATCGAGACATGGCATCACTCAACGTCGGCAACCTCGGCGAGTACCTGCGCGAGCAGCGGCGTACCGCGCAGCTGTCGCTGCGGCAGCTCGCCGACGCCGCCGGGGTATCCAATCCCTATCTCAGCCAGATCGAGCGCGGGCTGCGCAAGCCCAGTGCCGAGGTGCTGCAGCAGGTCGCCAAGGCGCTGCGGATCTCCGCCGAGACCCTTTACGTACGGGCCGGGATCCTGGATGAGCGGGAGCGGGACGAGCTGGAGACGCGGGCGGTGATTCTGGCCGATCCGTCGATCAACGAGCGGCAGAAGAGCGTGCTGCTGCAGATCTACGCCTCCTTCCGCAAGGAGAACGGGTTCGAGGACGAGCCCGGGGGTGAGGAGGGGGATGCGTCCGGTGCGGACGCGCCCTTCAATGCCGACGGCAGTGCTGCCGATACAGCTTCAAAGCCTTCAAAACCCTCACACTGAGTCTGATGATCCGGGAGGACCACAGTCATGGCCATCACCGATGACCTGCGCAAGACCCTCACCGACCCGACCCCCCTCTACTTCGCCGCGGGTACGGCCGATCTCGCCGTGCAGCAGGCGCGCAAGGTTCCGGCGCTGATCGAGCAGCTGCGGGCCGAGGCGCCGGAGCGTATCGAGGCCGTGCGCAACACCGACCCCAAGGTCGTGCAGGAGAAGGTGACCGGGCAGGCCAAGGAGGCGCAGGCCACCTTCCAGGCCAAGGTCACCGAGGTGATCGGGGCGTTCGACACCGATCTGAAGAAGCTGGGCGAGAGCGCCCAGGACCTGGCGCTGCGCGGTGTGGGTGTGGCCGCCGAGTACGCGGTCAGGGCCCGGGAGACGTACGAGAAGGTCGCCGAGCGCGGCGAGCAGACCGTGCGGACGTGGCGGGGCGAGACCGCCGAGGAGATCGTCGAGATCGCCGTCGTCGTCGAGCCGCGCAAGGAGTCCAAGCCGGACTCCAAGCCGGTGGCCAAGGCTGAGCCCAAGGCCGCGCCGAAGCCGGTCGCCAAGCCCGCGCCCGCCGCCAGGACCGTCAAGGCGGAGGCCAAGCCGTCGCCCGCGGCGGCCAGGAAGGCGCCCGCGCGCAAGCCCGCGGCCAAGAAGACCACGCCGCCCACCGGCAAGTAGCGCGACGGCCGGCCGGTGTGCCGGGAGGACGGACGGGCACCTTTCGGGGTGCCCCGGTCGTTGTCCCGGTACCTTGGCCGCGAGGCGCTCATCGACGGACTAGGCGGTGCACATCATGTTGCTCGAAGGCTTCAACTCATTCCTCGGGCTGATCTACACGGCAATGCTCGTCCTCGCCGTGATCGCCCTGATCATGGCCGCGGTCGCCCGCGAGGACGCCTACCGGGCCGCCGACAAGCAGACCAAGCCCTTCTGGCTGATCATTCTCGGCATCACGGTGGTGGTGAACCTCTGGGTGCCCATCATCTTCGTGCAGATCGCCGGGCTGGTCGCGACCATCGTGTTCTTCGTGGACGTGCGGCCCGCGCTCAAGGCCGTCACGGGCGGCGGCAACCGCCGCGGCGGATCGAGCAGCGACGGGCCGTACGGGCCCTACAACGGCGGGCGTTGAGCGCCTGCGGGTGATACCTGTCCGGGGCGGGGGCGCGGAATGCTCCGGCCCCGGCCGCCGTGGTGCGTCCGGTGGCGCGCGACGTCCTGGTCGCGGTTGAGCAGCAGGACCGCGACATCGTCGGTCAGTTCGCCGCCGTTCAGCTCGCGGACGTGGGTGACCGCCGCCTCCAGCAGGTCCTCGCCGGTCAGCCCCTCGGCCAGCTGGCGGTTGATCATCGCGACCATTCCGTCCTGTCCGAGGCGCTGCGTACCGTCTCCGATCCGGCCCTCGATCAGCCCGTCCGTGTACATCATCAGGCTCCAGGAACCGCCCAGTTCCACCTGCCGGCGCGGCCACCGGGCGCGCGGCAGCAGGCCGAGTGCCGGGCCGCCGTCCTGGTACGGGAGCAGATGCGCCGCCCGGCCCTGGCGGGCGATCAGCGGTGCGGGGTGGCCCGCCAGGCAGAGGCCCGCTCGGCGGCCGTCGGGGGCGATGTCGACCGTGCAGAGGGTCGCGAAGATCTCCTCGCTCTCCCTTTCGTGCTCCAGGACCTGCTGGAGCGTGGAGAGCAGCTCGTCGCCGCAGAGCCCCGCCAGCGTCAGCGCCCGCCACGCTATGCGCAGCTCCACGCCGAGCGCCGCCTCGTCCGGGCCGTGCCCGCAGACGTCGCCGATCATCACGTGGACCGTGCCGTCGGGCGTACGGACCGTGTCGTAGAAGTCCCCGCCGAGCAGCGCACGGCTGCGGCCGGGGCGGTAGCGGGCGGCGAAGTGCAGATCGGAGCCCTCGAGCAGCGGGGTGGGGAGCAGCCCGCGTTCCAGGCGGGCGTTCTCCTGGGCCCGCAGCCGGGACTCGGTGAGCTGGTGCTGCGCGACGTCGGCGCGCTTGCGTTCGACGGCGTAGCGGATGGCGCGGCTGAGCAGCCTGCCGTCGAGCTCGTCGCGGAAGAGGTAGTCCTGCGCCCCCACCCGTACCGCTTCGGCGGCCAGCTCGGCGTCCTCCTGAGCCGTGAGGGCGAGCACGGCGTGCCCGGGCGCGATCCGCAGGACGTGCTTGAGGGTGGCCAGCCCGTCCGGGTCCTCGCCCCGGGCGGTGCGTGCCTCGGCGCCGGACGGCAGGGCCAGGTCCAGCAGGATGCAGTCCACGTCGTCGGTGAGGAGCCGGCCCGCCTCGGTCAGATTGCGGGCGGTACGGATGCGGACCCGGGCCCCGGCCGCGGCCGGGAGCTCCGGGACGGTGAAGGTGCCCGCGGGGTCGTCCTCGATCACCAGGAGGGTGAGGTCGGCGCCATAGCTGGTCTCCGCAGTGGGAACGGAACGCTGCTGCGGTACGGGTACGGGCATCGAATCGGGTTTCCTTCCCTCCCCCCGAGGGCGCGGCGGAGCGACGATCGACGACCCGCCAGACGGGGACGATAGCGGTACGGGATGCGGGAACGGAATGGCGCTCGATGCGTGTCCGCCGTTGCGGGGAGGGCCTTAAGCCGCGGAAGGACGCAGATCCGGCGGGATGCGCGGGGGATGTGGCCCTATCCGGCGCATGACAAAGGTCACGTGCTGCGGCGGGCGCCGGGTGGCGCGGGTCACGGCTGCGGGGCGGGGGCGGATTCGCGCCCGTCGGCGGCAGCACAATCCGCCCGATTCGGGACTCCGCCCGCTCTGTGCCCGCCCCTCGGACGGCCTTAAGGGTCCCTTGAGGCTCTCTTAAGGTTGGCCGGCGCCGGTCCGGGCCGGGCTGCCGGGATGGGGTGGCTTGATCAGGCCGGGCTGCCCGGATGGGGTGGCTTGATCAGGCCGGGCCGACGGGTGCCGGTGGCCCGGGGCTGTCCTCCGGAACCGGCAGCGGAACTGACACCGTCACCGTCACCGGCACCGTCACTTGTCCGGGCGCACGACTCCGAGGATCTCCATCGATCCCGCCCCCGCGAGCGTGACGTTGCGGCCGGGGCGCGGGGCGTGCACGATCGCGCCGTCGCCGATGTACATCCCGACGTGCGTGGCGTCGCCGAAGTAGATGATCAGGTCGCCGGGGCGCATGTCCTTGACGGCGATGTGCGGCAGCTGCCGCCACTGCTCCTGCGAGGTGCGCGGGATCGGCTGCCCGGCCGCCGCCCATGCCTTGGACGTCAGCCCCGAGCAGTCGAACGACGAGGGGCCCACGGCACCCCATTTGTACGGCTTGCCGATCTGCGAGGTCGCGAAGGCCACCGCCTTCTTGCCGCTCGCGCTCGCCCCGCGGTTGATCTCCTTCAGGGCGCCGGAACTCAGCCAGGCCGTCTGCGACTTGTACTCCGCCTGCTGTTCCAGCTCAAGGAGCCGGGCCCGCTCCTTCTTCTCGAGCCGGGACTCCAGCTTCTTCGCCGCCGCGATCTGTGCGTTGATCTTCTTCTTGGCCTTGGCCTGCTTGACGCGACTGGCCTCGAGCTTGGTCCAGTTGGTGCTCGCGTCCTGCGTGTACGTCTCCAGGTCCTCCTGGGTCCTGTTCAGCTCGCCCAGGACCCCCTTGGCGGCCTGCTGGCCCTGGTGGGCCCGGCTGACTCCGTCCAGGAAGAGCTGCGGGTCGCCGCTGAGCATCAGCTGGGCGCCGGGCGGCAGTCCGGCGTTGCGGTACTGCTCGCGGGCCTGGGCGCCCGCTCTGCTCTTGAGGTCGGCGATCTTCGCCTGGCCCTCGACTATGGCCTGTGCCAGCTTGACGATCTCGCCCGACTGCTTCTTGGACCGTTCCTCGGCGAGGTTGTACGCGTCCGTCGCGGCCCCCGCCTTGCGGTAGAGGGCGTCGATCTCCTCGCGCACCTCTTCGAGGCTCTTCTTCCCGGACTTCGCCGGCTGCTCCGGCGCGGGAGGTGCCGGTGCGGCGAAAGCCTGGACCGGTGCGGCCAGTACAGCCAGCGCGCAGACCAGCGTGATCGCCGCGGCGGCACTGTTGCGTCGGTTCACGAGCTCCCCCTCCGGACAGACCCGAACGGATCTGATTTACCGTCAGTAACTTATGGCACCGACGAGATCGTGCCATGCCGTACCGAAAAGCAACAGAGGCTCATGCATCTCCGGCACATTCCGGCCAGTCGCCGGTGCCGCAGACGTACTCCCCCCGTACCGCTCCCCATCCCTGGGACGAACGGCGCCCGGCAGGTGTTCCCGGTGGAGGGGGAGTTCCTCCCCGTTCCCGGCGTGTTGGGCTAACGGCCGGGTCTCAGTGCCGCCCAGTTCACCGTGACTTCGCCCTGGCGCCACCGCCGTACCCCGTCCGTCAGCGGCCAGTCGCCGGACAGCGCCCGTACCGCCGTGATCCAGCGCTGCCGGGCGCCCAGCGAGGCGTACGGCGCCGCGGCGGCCCACGCCCGGTCGAAGTCGCGCAGGAACGCGTGGACGGGCTCACCCGGCACATTGCGGTGGATGAGCGCCTTGGGCAGCCGCTCCGCGAGGTCGGAGGGCCGGTCGAGGGAGCCGAGCCGGGTCGCGAAGGTCACCGTGCGCGGCCCTTCCGGGCCCAGCGCCACCCAGACGTGGCGGCGCCCGACCTCGTCGCAGGTGCCCTCCACCAGCAGCCCGTCCGGCGCGAGCCGCTCGCACAGCCGCTGCCAGACCGCGGTGACCTCGCCCTCGTCGTACTGGCGCAGCACGTTCGCCGCGCGGATCAGTACGGGCCGCTCGGGCAGCGGGATCTCGAAGCCGCCGTGCCGGAAGGTGAGGCCCTCGCGCTCGTACGGCTTCGCCGCGGCGACCCGCTCCGGGGAGATCTCGATGCCGACCACCGCGGTGCGCGGCTCGGCGCCGCGCAGCCGCTCCAGCAGTTCGACGGCGGTCCAGGGCGCGGCGCCGTACCCGAGGTCGACCGCGACGGGGGCGTCGGCGCGGCGCAGGGCGGGGCCGTGGGTGGCGGCGATCCAGCGGTCCATACGGCGCAGCCGGTTCGGGTTGGTGGTCCCGCGGGTCGCGGTGCCGATGGGGCGCATGACACAGAGCGTAACGAGCGGCGTGGAGCGGACGCCGCGGAGGCGTCGCCGCGACGCGCCGGAGACGCACTGCAATGATTTGGCAAAGCGGAAATGAAAGGAGGGGTTTCGCTGTTCCAGCCCTTCGGAGGGACCGTGTGTCCCCTCGGTGCCATGCCTGAACGAAGTCGGTACCAGTGCCTGAACGAGGAGGACCGGACGACGTGAGCCAGTACGTCTCTCGGCTCGGCAGCAGCCGCGTCGCACCGCGTCTCAGGTTCCCCGCCGGTTTCTCCGGCTCCTTCCCGGGCGGCCACCGCAAGCCCCGCCGGATCGCGATGCTCTCCGTGCACACCTCCCCGCTGCACCAGCCGGGTACGGGCGACGCGGGCGGCATGAACGTCTACATCGTGGAGCTGGCCAAACGCCTCGCCGCGATCAACATCGAGGTCGAGATCTTCACCCGCTCCACCACCGGCGCGCTGCCGCCGACGGTCGAGCTGTCGCCCGGCGTCCTGGTCCGCCATGTCGACGCGGGGCCGTACGAGGGTCTGGCCAAGGAGGAGCTGCCCGCCCAGCTCTGCGCCTTCACGCACGGCGTGATGCAGGCGTGGGCCGGCCAGCGCCCCGGCTACTACGACCTGGTGCACTCCCACTACTGGCTCTCCGGCCATGTCGGCTGGCTCGCCGCCCAGCGCTGGGGCGTTCCGCTCGTCCACGCCATGCACACCATGGCGAAGGTCAAGAACGCGTCGCTCGCCGAGGGCGACACCCCCGAACCCGCCGCCCGGGTGATCGGCGAGACCCAGATCGTCAGCGCGGCCGACCGGCTGATCGCGAACACCGCGGAGGAGGCGGACGAGCTCGTCCGTTTCTACGAGGCCGATCCCCAGGCCGTGGCCGTCGTCCACCCCGGCGTCAACCTGGACCGCTTCCGCCCGGCCGACGGGCGGGCCGCGGCGCGGGACCGGCTGGGGCTTCCGCAGGACGCCCTGATCCCGCTCTTCGCGGGCCGCATCCAGCCGCTGAAGGCCCCGGACGTGCTGCTGCGCGCCGTCGCCGTCCTGCTGGACCGCGATCCCTCGCTGCGGTCGCGCATCGTCGTGCCGGTCGTCGGCGGCCCCAGCGGCAGCGGGCTCGCCAGGCCGGAGGGGCTGCACAAGCTGGCCGCCCGGCTCGGTATCGCGGACGTCGTACGGTTCCACCCGCCGGTCGGGCAGGACCAGCTCGCCGACTGGTTCCGGGCCGCGTCCGTGCTGGTCATGCCCTCGTACAGCGAGTCCTTCGGCCTGGTCGCCATAGAGGCCCAGGCGGCCGGCACCCCGGTCGTCGCGGCGGCCGTGGGCGGGCTGCCGGTGGCGGTGCGGGACGGGGTCAGCGGCTTCCTGATCCCCGGCCACGACCCGGAGGCGTACGCGGAGGCGCTGGCGCGCTTCGCGCAGGCGCCGGAACTGGTCGCCCGGATGGGCGGCGCGGCCGCCGCGCACGCCCAGCGGTTCGGCTGGGACACGGCCGCCGCGGCGACCGCTGACGTGTACACGGAGGCGATGCAGGCACACCGGCGGCGGGTGCGGTCGCGCTACGTGTGAGGCGCGGGCCGGGCGGCGGATGTGGCGTCAGTCCTGTGGCGACGTACGCTCGAACCATGGCTGACGCACCGAGTGAAGTGGCGACGACACAGGTCATCGAGGCGGCGCTCAGCGACGCCGGGCTCGACTGGGAGAGCCCCGAGCCCGGGAGTTACGTCGTCCAGCTGCCCGGCACCCGCAAGCTCTCCACCACCTGCTCGCTGCTCGTCGGCAAGCACTCGCTCTCCGTCAACGCGTTCGTCATCCGGCACCCCGACGAGAACGACGCGGCGGTGCACCGCTGGCTGCTGGAGCGCAACCTCCGCCTCTTCGGAGTGAGTTACGCCATCGACTCGCTCGGGGACGTCTACCTCGTCGGCAAGCTGCCGCTCTCCGTCGTCACGCCCGAGGAGCTGGACCGGCTGCTCGGCGCGGTCCTGGAGGCCGCCGACGGCGCCTTCAACCCCCTCCTGGAACTCGGTTTCGCGAGTGCGATCCGCAAGGAGTACGAGTGGCGGGTGTCGCGTGGCGAGTCCACGCGGAATCTGGACGCGTTCACGCATCTGACCCAGTGCCCCTCCGGCTGATTCCGGTCAACTGACCCACGCCGCCTGGCGGTTCCCGGCCCCGAGATTCCACGGCGCACGACCCTTTCGCCGCGCTGGGGTGCCGTGGCATGCTCACCGCCGACGCAGACATGAACGTCGTTCACATTCATGAAAGGCGGATCGGGCTCATGGCGACCATCGAGAACTTCAGCAGGCGTGGACTGCTCGGCAGCGCTGTGGCCGTCGCCGCAACCGCGGCGACCGGATGGGCCGGCGGTGGAACGGCGTTCGCGGCGGGCGGCGACACCGCGGCCGGCGCGGACGGCAGAGGGCAGGTCACCCTGCTCTGGCGGGAGTTCGCCGCAGCCCCCCTCACCCACCCGCAGATCCCGTTCATCGGCCTGGCCGGCTACCGGGGCGGAGCGGACCTGCCCCGCCGTACCGGTCACGGCTTCACCGCCAACGTCCTGCACTACGGCGCCGAACCGGACAACTCCGCCGACGCCGCCCCCGCGATCAACCGCGCCATCGCCGCCGCCGGAGAGCGAGGCGGTGGCACGGTGCTCATCCCCGAGGGCACCTACCGCATCGACGACATCATCCGCATCGGACACAGCAACGTCGTCGTGCGCGGCGCGGGCAGCGGCCGCACCAAGCTGTACGCGACCCGGAACCTCACCGAACTGATCGGCGTCTACGGCAGCCGGTACGGCGGCGACAAGTCCAGCTGGTCCTGGGCCGGCGGCCTCATCTGGCTCTGCCCCGAGGACCGCTGGACCTCCCTCACCGACGCCATCAAGGCGAAGGACTGGCCCTTCGAGGGCTGGACCGGCAACAAGCGCGACGCGTGGCGGACCTTGACCACCGTCGCCCCCGCCCGCCTCGGCGACCGTACGATCACCGTCGACGACACCCGCGGGATCAGGCGCGGCGCACTCGTCCTGCTCCGCCTCGCCGACGACTCCGCGCACACCCTCCTGGAGCACATGGCGGGCGGCGGTCCGGGCCCCGAGGCGTACTACTGGGACGACAAGACGAAGCTGACCTCGTACGTCCCCTACGAATGGCCGGTCCGCATCACCGCCGTGCACGGCCGCAGGGTCACCCTGGAACGCCCCCTCCCGCTCGACATCCGCCCCGAGTG
>NZ_JAFMPZ010000506.1 GCF_017353455.1 Streptomyces laculatispora | reverse complement strand
GGACGGGGTGGCGCGCTTCGGAGTCCTCGTCCGACTCCGCGGGGGCCGTCGCGGTGGGCTGGTGCCTGCGCGGGCGGTTCTCGCGGAGGCGCTGCGCCGCCACCTCGGCCCGTCGCCGGTCCATGGTGAAGGCGAACCTGTGCCGCTCCTTGGCGCGCAGATGCACGATGTACGTGCTCAGCAGCACCGCGGGAACCGCGGGAGCCCAGAGGAAGCCGAGGCCGCCGACCGCCGCGACGACCGCGCCGAGCGTGAAGCCGAGGAACAGGACGACGGTGGTACGCCGACGGCGTGCGAGGACCTGGGTGCGCTGCGCACGCCGGGCCCGCTCGGCGTCGATCCCGCCGGGGCGCGGACGCCTGCGCCGGGCGGGTGCGGAGTCGGAGGGGGAAGCCGGCCGTTCCCGGGCCGGGCGCTCCTCCGGCGCACGAGCCGGGTCGTGCACCCGGGCCTCGGTGTGTGCCGGAGGCGCGGAGAAGTTCCGGACGTCGACGGTATCCATTCGATCCGTGCTCGCGTCCGGGTCGGCGTCGGGCGCCGCCTCATCGTCGGTGCGCTCCTGCAGCCCCTTGGCATACCGGCGCTCCATCGCCGCCCGTCCGGACAGCAGCCGGATGGCGGTGCTGAAGCGTTCCGTCGGACGGGCTTCGTTGAGCTCGTCCTGCCTGCGGAGCCACATCGGCACCAAGTAGGCGGCCCAGGCCCCGACGATGACTGCGTAGATCAGGCCGCTGCTGCTCACATCTCACACCGTAGAGGGGTTTGCATGGAGGCATCCGCCAATTGACGCGGTGTGTCGCGCGATCCGGCTGATATCACAGACTTTTTTTGTGATTGTTCGGATCAACAGTCGGCGTTTGCGTGTCCGTTAGCGGTCAAATCGCGATCAATTTCGAACACATATTTCATTTAGTGCGATGTTCGGGGTGCTCCGGACGGGCCCGCTGCCATCTCCGGAGCAGCCCCTCGGGCACCTCCTCGGCGGTGAGCGCGTAGATCAGATGGTCCCGCCAGGCCCCGTCGATGTGCAGATAGCGGGGCCGGATCCCTTCCTCACGGAATCCCAGCTTCGCCACCACCCGCCGGCTGGGCGCGTTCTCCGGGCGGATGCACACCTCGATCCGGTGCAGTCCGACCGCGCGGAAACAGTGGTCGACGGCGAGGGCGACCGCGGTCGGCATCACCCCGCGGCCCGCCACCTCCTGGTCGACCCAGTAGCCGACATGGCCCGAGCACATCGAGCCCCAGGTGATCCCGGCGACGGTCAGCTGGCCGACCAGCAGGCCCCGGTACTCGATGGCGAAGGGCAGCATCCGGCCGGCGTTGGCCTCGGCCCGCAGATGGCGGATCATCTGCCGGTACGTGGGGCGCTGGGCCACCGGACCGCCGGGGGCGGGCGGCGGCACGGTCGCCTCCCAGGGGCGCAGCCAGTCCCGGTTGCGCCGGTTGACCTCGCGCCACATGGTCTGGTCGCGCAGCTTTATCGGCCGGAGGGTGACGTCGCCGTCCACCAGGGTCACCGGCCAGGTCGGGACGTTCAGCTCGGGCTCCCGGGTCGGGGGTGATCGCC
The DNA here is from genome assembly GCF_017353455.1 of Streptomyces laculatispora. Taxonomy (GTDB): domain Bacteria; phylum Actinomycetota; class Actinomycetes; order Streptomycetales; family Streptomycetaceae; genus Streptomyces; species Streptomyces laculatispora. Next base: position 13,124 of record NZ_JAFMPZ010000506.1, on the reverse strand, counting down.
GCCGCGGAGCTGGTCGACGGCGTGCACCAGGAGTCGGGTCAGGACCGCGAGCCCGTCGCGCACCCCGCCGGTGGAACCGGGCAGGTTGACGACGAGGGTGCGGCCGGCCACGCCCGCCAGACCGCGCGAGAGCGCGGCCGTGGGGACCTTGGCCCGGCCCTCGGCGCGGATCGCCTCGGGGATACCGGGAATCTCCCGGTCCAGGACACGGCCGGTCGCCTCGGGGGTGCGGTCGGTGGGCGAGATGCCTGTACCGCCGGTGGTCACGATGACGTCGTACCCGGCGGCCACCCCGGCCCGCAGCGCCTGCTCGACCGGATCGCCGTCGGGGACGACCCGCGGCCCGTCGACGGTGAGGCCGAGCCCGGTCAGCACCTCGGCGATCAGCGGGCCGCCCTTGTCGGCGTAGACCCCGGCGGCGGCGCGGTTGGACGCGGTCACCACGAGGGCGCGGTACCCGGACGGCGATGTCCCCGGTGTGGTCATGCGTCCGCTCCGCCGGGTGCGGTGCGCCGGTAGTCGCCGGACTTGCCGCCCGACTTCGCCTCGACCCGGATGTCGGTGATGACCGCGGCCTTGTCGACCGCCTTGATCATGTCGACGACGGTGAGCGCGGCGACCGACACCGCGGTCAGGGCCTCCATCTCCACGCCCGTGCGGTCCGCGGTCTTCACCGTCGCGAGGATCTCCACCGCGTCCTCGGCCACACTCAGGTCGACCGTGACACCGGAGACGGCCAGCGGGTGGCAGAGGGGGATCAGGTCGGGGGTGCGCTTGGCCCCCATGATCCCGGCGATGCGCGCGGTGGCGAGGGCGTCGCCCTTGGGGACCCCTTCGCCCCGGAGCAGTTCGATGACGCGCGGCGAGACGAGGACCCGGCCGCTGGCACGTGCGACGCGCGCGGTGACGTCCTTCTCGGAGACGTCGACCATGCGGGCGGCGCCCGCCTCGTCGATATGCGTCAGCCTGTTCTGCGTACTCAACTAACTCCGCCTAGCGGTAGGGCGCCGGTTGCCCCTGGGCCGCACCGGGGTGCAGGCCCGGGGTCCGGGGGGTGTCCCCCGGAAGGCACAGCGGCAGATACCGTACCGCCACCCGGCGCGGGTCAGCGGATCAGGATCACCTCGGTGTCCGTGCCGGGCTCGGCGGAGGTGACGTCCTCGGGCAGCACGATCAGCGCGTCCGCCTGGGCGAGAGCGGCGATCAGATGCGATCCGGAACCGCCCACGGGCGTGACGGTGCCCGCCTCGGCGTCGTACGTCCCGCGCAGGAACTGCCGCCTGCCCGCGGGCGAGGACAGCGCCTTGTCGCCGACCAGGGTGGCCCTGGCGGTGGGGCGGTTCACATCCTGAAGACCCATCAGGGTACGGATCGCGGGCCGTACGAACAGCTCGAAGGAGACGTAACTGGAGACCGGGTTGCCCGGCAGCGCCAGCAGCGGGGTGTGGTCGGGGCCGATGGAGCCGAAGCCCTGCGGCTTGCCGGGCTGCATGGCGAGCTTGCGGAAGTCGATGCCGCTCCCCGGCTCGTCCTCGTCGCCCACCGAGGACAGGGCCTCCTTGACCACGTCGTACGCGCCGACGCTGACGCCACCGGTGGTGACGACGATGTCGGCACGGATCAGCTGGTCCTCGATGGTGGCGCGCAGCGTCTCGGCGTCGTCGGTGACGGCGCCGACCCGGTAGGCGATCGCTCCGGCGTCGCGCGCGGCGGCCGTCAGCGCGAAGCTGTTCGAGTCGTAGATCTGGCCGCCGGTCAGTTCCTCGCCGGGCTGGACCAGTTCACTGCCGGTGGAGATGACGACGACGCGCGGCCGGGGCCGCACCTTCACCGTCGAGCGGCCGATCGCCGCGAGCAGGCCGATCTGCGGCGGTCCGACCACCGACCCGGCGCGCAGGGCCAGATCGCCCGGCCGGACGTCGCTGCCGCGGTCCCTGACGTGGGCGCGGGCCTCGACCGGGCGGTGGACGCGGACCTCGCCGCGCGCGCCCTCCGGGGCGTCGCTGTGGGCGCGCATCGCGGCGGCGGGGCCCTCGCCCGTACCGCCGTCGGTCCACTCGACCGGGATCACGGCCTCCGCACCGGCCGGCAGCGGGGCGCCGGTCATGATGCGGGCGGCCTCGCCCGGCCCCACCCGCTGGTCGCCGAGGAGTCCGGCGTCGCCCGCCGCGACGTCACCGATGACGGTGAGGACCGCGGGGAACTCCTCGGTGGCACCCTCCACATCGGCGACGCGGACCGCGTAGCCGTCCATCGAGCTGTTGTCGAAGGGCGGCAGGGCGATCTCCACCACGACGTCCTCCACCAGGACGCAGCCCTGCGCATCGTGCAGTTGCAGCTCGATGGGTTCGAGCGGCTTCACCGCGGCGAGGATGTCTTCCAGGTGCTCGTCCACCGACCAGATCGTGCTGCTCAAGGTCTTACATCTCCTCGGTGACGTAACTGCGGAGCCAGGTCCGGAACTCCGGGCCCAGGTCTTCACGTTCGCACGCGAGTCTGACAATGGCACGGAGGTAGTCGCTCCGGTCACCGGTGTCATAGCGGCGGCCCTTGAAGACGACCCCGTGCACCGGGCCGCCGGCCTTCTCGTCCTCGGCCAGCAGTTGCAGGGCGTCGGTCAGCTGGATCTCGTCACCGCGGCCGGGCTCGGTCCGGCGCAGTATCCCGAACACCGCGGGGTCCAGGACATAGCGGCCGATGATGGCGAGGTTGCTGGGCGCGTCGGCCGGTTCCGGCTTCTCGACCAGGCCGGTGATCCGCATCACATCGCCCTCGGCGGTGGGCTCGACGGCCACACAGCCGTACTGGTGGATCAGCTCGGGCGGGACCTCCATGAGCGCGATGACGCTGCCGCCCTCACGCTCCTGGATCTCCACCATGCGGGCCAGCAGCGGATCGCGCGGGTCGATCAGGTCGTCGCCCAGGAGCACCGCGAACGGCTGGTCGCCGACGTGCGGCGCCGCGCACAGGACCGCGTGGCCGAGGCCGCGCGGGTCGCCCTGGCGGACGTAGTGCATGGTGGCGAGGTCGCTCGACTCCTGGACCTTGCGCAGCCGTTCGGCGTCGCCCTTGCGGGTGAGCGCGGACTCCAGTTCGTAATTGCGGTCGAAGTGGTCCTCCAGGGGACGCTTGTTGCGACCGGTGATCATCAGTACGTCGGAGAGCCCGGCGGCCACCGCCTCCTCGACGACGTACTGGATGGCAGGCTTGTCGACGACAGGCAGCATCTCTTTGGGAGTGGCTTTGGTGGCCGGCAGGAAGCGGGTACCGAGGCCCGCCGCCGGAATGACAGCCTTGCTGATCCTGGGGTTCGACTGAGTCATGCGCAGAACCTTAACCGGCAGACATGGGCGGAAGATGAGTCTCCGGTTAACTTTGTACTCATATATGCCAGTACGAGAGATCCGTGGGTGCCCCGTTGAACGACGACATGTCCGCAAAGGCACTGCTGCGGCGTGAACTGCTCGCCGCACGACGCCTCCTGACAGAGGAGGACGTCGAACGGGCCGCCGTGGTTCTGGCCCGCCGCGCGCTCGGACTCCCCGAGCTCTCCGCGGCCCGCACCGTCGCCGCGTATGTCTCGGTGGGGCGCGAACCGGGCACCCGCGCCCTGCTGGACGCGCTGCGCGCACGGGGCGTGCGGGTGCTGCTGCCGGTGCTCCTGCCGGACAACGACCTGGACTGGGCGCCGTACGAGGGCGCCGGGAGCCTTGAGAAGGCCGGTCGCGGGCTGCTGGAACCGGACGGGGAGCGGCTCGGCCCCGACGCCGTTCTGGAGGCGGACGCGGTACTGCTGCCGGGCCTCGCGGTGGACGGGCGCGGAATGCGGCTGGGCCGCGGCGGCGGCAGCTACGACCGGGTGCTGGCCCGGCTCTCGGCGGCCGGGGCGCATCCGGCCCTGATCGTCCTGCTGTACGACGACGAGGTGGCCGCGCGGGTCCCGGAGGAACCGCACGACCACCCCGTGGACGCGGTCGTGACACCGGCGGGATCACGGCGCTTCGGCGACGGCTGAAGCACCGCGGGCCCGCCCCCGGAAGTCCAGGAGCGGGCCCGTGCCTACGGCTTCGGGGGCGGTGCGCCCCTTACGGCTTCAGGGTCAGCGTGTCCTTCGTCGACCCGGCCACCGCGTTCGTCCCGTAGGACCAGTCGAGCAGCTCGCCGTTGACCCACTTGTCCGTCTGGTCGGTGTAGTGCGCGCTGAACGCGTGCCCGGAGGCGCCGGTGAGGTTGATCCAGCGGGACTTGTCCCAGTCCCCCACGTTGAGGACCATCCTCATCGACGGGACCCAGACGACCTCGTAGCCACCCGCCGCGTTCCAGCCGGTGGCGTCCACCGCGGCTTCGCCGCCGCCGAGGTTCCACGGGCCCCGGTTGAGCACCCGCTGGAGCAGTCCGGGCCCCTCCGTACCGAGGGTCTGGTTCTTCAGGGTCAGCTGGTGCAGCCGGCCCCAGTTCCAGGTGGTGATGTCCTTGCCGAGCTTGGCCGTCAGCTCCCAGCGGGCGTCCTCCATGGCGCGGGCGAAGAGCTCCTCGCGGTTCCCGGTCGCCTTGTCCTTGCGGTTCGCCGGCGCCTTCCACCAGTCGCTGTCCGGCTTGTCCATGAGGTTCTCGACGACCTGGTACCAGCGGTCACCGCCGTCCGGCTGCGCCGAGTCGGGGGCGCGCTGGCCGCATTCGCGTACCCGCTTGTCCTGCTCGTCGAGCGGACCGGAGCTCTTGGCCGGGGGCACGTTCAGGCATTCGCCCTTGACCCGCAGCTCCTTGGGGAGCTTGTCGCCGAAGGCCAGCTTGAGGATGTTGCGCCAGACCGCGTTGAAGTACGCGGCCGCCGCCGAGTCGGACTCCTGGGTGTAGTCCCAGCCCTCCAGCAGCTTCTGCGCCTCCCGGACGTCCTTGTCCGAGATGTTGATCTTCATCAGCTCGGGCACCAGCAGCGTGGCGATCTCGCTGGTGTTGTCCATCTGCATCTTCTGCATGTCATCGGTCGAGATCTTCCCGCCGCCCTTGATCTTCGACTCGATGAGGTCGTTGATCCGCTGGCTGCGGGTGCCGTAGCCCCAGTCCTTGGTGAGCATGTACGGGTACTTTTTCTCGTCGACGACCGCCTGGTTGGCGGTGACGATGTACCCGCGCTTCGGGTCGTACTCGTACGGCAGCTCGTCGAACGGGATCGGGTCCTTCTTCCAGCCGTAGGCCGAGGACCAGCCGGGGCTGGGCATCGTGCCGTCGCCGGACTTGCGCTGCGGGATCTTGCCCGGCGCCTGGTAGCCGATGTGGCCCTTGGTGTCGGCGTAGATCAGGTTCTGCGAGGGAACCTCGAAGTGCTCGGCCGCCGCACGGAAGGACGTGAAGTCCTTGGCGCGGTTGAGCTCGAAGACCGCGTCCATGGACTTGCCGGGCTCCAGCGCGGTCCACTTCAGCGCCACCCCGTAGCCGTCCGCACGGTCCGGAGCCGCGTTGGTGACGGGCGCCTTCTGGCCAACCTTCTCCAGCTCGCTGGAGCGGTCGGAGACCAGCGGACCGTTGTTGGTCTCACGGACGGTGATGTGCCGGTCCCTGCCGCCGGCGACCTTGATGGTCTCCTCGCGGGTGGTGAAGGGCTTCACCTTGCCGTCGTACTGGTAGCCGTCCGCGGAGACCTTCTCCAGGAAGAGGTCGGTGACGTCCGCACCCAGGTTGGTGAAGCCCCAGGCGACGTCCTGGTTGTGGCCTATGATCACGCCCGGCATACCGGAGAACGTGTAGCCGGCGGCGTCGTACTTGCAGGTCGCCGAGACGGTGCGGCAGTGCAGCCCCATCTGGTACCAGAGCGAGGGCAGCTGCGGCGCCAAGTGCGGGTCGTTGGCGAGCAGCGGCTTGTTGGTCGTCGTGTACTTGCCCGAGACCACCCAGGAGTTCGACCCGATGCCGGTGCCGTTCGGCCCGAGCAGCGAGGGGATCTTGTCCAGGGTGTCGGAGAGCGCGCCGAGCTGGGTGTTGAGCCCCTGTGTGGCGCCCTGCGCGGTGGACGAGCCGAGGCCTTCGGACGGCGTCGCCTGCGGGTCGAACTTCCCGGTGACCGGGGAGATCGCGCCCTCGGCGACGATCGGCTTGTGCTTGTCGTACGGGTAGGGCGGGTACAGGTCCTCGATCTGCTTCGCGTCGAGCCTGCTGGTCATCAGCGAACGGTCGATCTCGTCCTGCATGTTGCCGCGGAGGTCCCAGGCCATGGCCTTCAGCCAGGCGACCGAGTCGACCGGGGTCCACTGCGTCGGCTTGTAGTCGTTGGTGAGGCCCAGTGCCGCGTACTCGACGGAGATGTCCTTGCCGTCGCGGCCCTTGAGGTAGGCGTTCACCCCGTCCGCGTACGACTGGAGGTTCTTCTTGGTCTCCGCGGACAGGACGTGGTCGTACTCCTCCTGTGCGACCTTGCGCCAGCCGAGCGTGCGCAGGAAGGAGTCCGTCTCGACCTGGCCGGACCCGAACATCTCGGAGAGCCGGCCGGCCGTCATGTGACGGCGGACGTCCATCTCCCAGAAGCGGTCCTGCGCCTGGACGAATCCCTGGGCGCGGAACAGGTCGGCATCGGAGTCGGCGTAGATCTGCGGAATCCCGTAGCTGTCGCGCTTCACCTCGACATCACTGTCGAGGCCGGCGAGCCGGGCGGTCCCGTTGGTCTGCGGGTACGAGGCCCGCACGGTGGATACGGACCAGTACGTGCCGTATCCGATACCCGCGACAAGCGCCAGCACCAGGACGATCACGATCAGGCGGGCGCGTCGCCCCTTCTTCTTGCGCGACCCGCCACCGGCGGTACCGGTGGAGCCGGAAGAGGCGGTTGTGTTGGCGGGCATCGCTGTCCTTCGAGGGGCAGGGTGGTCCTGGGAGTGCAGGAGCAACCATAGGCGCAGCGCCGAAGCCTCTCTGACGCGGTATCGGGATGGTTCGAATTGCGTAGCGATCGCACGAGCACTCGAACGCATCAAGAAAACGTTAAAGATTAGGTAAGGTAACGAAGTACCGGCCGCCGGAACACGCTCCGGCAGGCGCTCGCAGGGAAGGACCGGCCACTGACTGTCCACGCGCTCAACGAGCTCCTGCTCGTCTGCTCACTTGTCCTGCTCGTCGCGGTGGCGGCGGTACGGATCTCGTCACGCAGCGGGCTCCCCAGCCTGCTCCTGTACCTCGGCATCGGCGTCGTCATGGGGCAGGACGGGCTCTTCGACGTCAAGTTCGACAACGCGGAACTGACGCAGGTCATCGGGTACGCGGCCCTGGTCGTGATCCTCGCCGAGGGCGGCCTCGGCACGAAGTGGAAAGAGGTCAGACCCGCCCTGCCCGCGGCGGCGCTGCTCTCCACCGTCGGCGTCGCGGTGAGCGTGGGCGTGACCGCCGCCGGGGCGCACTACCTGGTCGGCCTCGACTGGCGGCAGGCGCTGATCATCGGCGCGGTCGTCTCCTCCACGGACGCCGCCGCGGTCTTCTCGGTCCTGCGCAAGGTGCCGTTGCCCGCCCGGATCACCGGCGTCCTGGAAGCCGAATCCGGCTTCAACGACGCCCCCGTGGTGATTCTGGTGGTGGCCTTCTCGACCGTCGGGCCGGTGGACAGCTGGTACGTACTGGTCGGGGAGATAGCACTGGAGCTGGTGATCGGCGCCGCCGTCGGCATCGCGGTCGGCTGGCTCGGCTCGTTCGGGCTGCGGCATGTGGCGCTGCCCGCCTCCGGCCTCTACCCGATCGCCGTGATGGCGATCGCGGTGTCCGCCTACGCGGCGGGCGCCCTGGTCCACGGCAGTGGCTTCCTCGCCGTCTACCTGGCGGCGATGATCCTCGGCAACGCCAAGCTGCCGCACTGGCCCGCCACCCGCGGCTTCGCCGACGGGCTCGGCTGGCTGGCCCAGATCGGCATGTTCGTGCTGCTCGGCCTGCTGGTCACCCCGCACGACCTGCTCGACGACTTCTGGCCCGCCGTCGTCGTGGGCCTGGTGCTCACGGTGGTGGCCCGGCCGCTGGAGGTCTTCCTCTCGCTCGCGCCGTTCCGATTGCCGTGGCAGGAGAAGGCCCTGATGTCCTGGGCGGGGCTGCGCGGCGCCGTGCCCATCATCCTGGCGACCATTCCGATGGTGTCCGGTATCGAGGGCTCCACCCGGGTCTTCAACATCGTCTTCGTACTCGTCATCGTCTACACCCTCATCCAGGGCCCGACGCTGCCCTGGCTCGCGAAGGCCCTCAAGATCGCCGAGGACCCGTCCGAGGCGGCCGACCTGGGCATCGAGTCGGCGCCCCTGGAGCGGCTGCGCGGACATCTGCTGTCGGTGGCCATCCCCGCCAAGTCGAAGATGCACGGCGTCGAGGTCGGCGAACTGCGGCTGCCCTCGGGGGCCGCGGTCACCCTCGTCGTACGGGACGACAAGAGCTTCGTCCCCACCCCGCCGACCGTGCTGCGCCGCGGCGACGAACTGCTGGTGGTCACGACCGATCCGGTGCGCGACGCGACGGAGGCGCGGCTGCACGCCGTCGGCGAGGGCGGCAAGCTGGCCGGCTGGCTGGGGACCGACGGGAATCCCGGCGCGGAGCCCTTCACCGGGCCGCATGTCTCCAATGCGCTCAAGGCCGTGAAGAAACTGGGCCGGATGCCGGACGAGACAGTGGCGCACGAGACGACGGCCCGGGAGATGAAGACCCGCGAGACGAAGGCCCGTGAAGCGAAGGCGCGAGAAGCGAAGGCCCACCAGTGAGAGTGCGCCCGCGTTCGCAGGTTACGGAGGGTGACTGGCGCACAATCGCAGGTACATACGGAACTCTGCCTGTACCATGAAGGAAACCTGCCCATGCTCCGTACGGCTGTGACGCACCCCGGTGCCGCACCGCCGTACCGCGCGCGTCCGGCAGTGACTGATCCACCGACATTCAGATCCACCAGATCCACCGATATTCAACGATCTTGATCGACCAACTCTGCCTGACGCAGAGCTGGCGCGACCGTATGGCGGTCGTGGCGTCCTCCGCCTCAGCTGTGAGCGCCCGGCATCTACCGCAGTTCCGCGCGAAGAGGACAGCTCTCGGCAGCCCCTGACCGGGCCCGCACCCAGGTGCCGGCCCGTCCCGCAGGAGCAATGCCACCAGGCGGCAGAAAGGCATGGACCGTGGCGTCCACGGTCTCCGACCGCCCCGGATACGGGCAGTTGCTGCGCACTCCAGGTGCGTGGACCTTCCTCCTGCCGGGCTTCGCCGCACGGCAGCCCTTCGCCATGCTGACCATCGGCATCGTCCTGCTGGTCCAGCACACCACCGGCTCCTACGGCAGCGCGGGCGCCGTCGCGGCCGTGAGCGGCGTCTCCATGGCCCTGTTCGCGCCGCAGACCGGCAAGCTCGCCGACCGCTTCGGACAGCGGGCCGTACTGCTGCCCGGTGTCCTGGTGCACGCGGCGTCCGTGTCGGCCCTGACGGTGCTCGCGCTGGCGGACGCGCCGATCTGGGCGCTGTTCCTGGCGGCCGTGCCGACGGGTGCCTCCATCCCGCAGATCGGCCCCATGGTGCGCGCCCGCTGGGCGGCCGTGCTCGGGGCGGCGCCGGGCCGTGAGGCCTCACCCCTGATGTCCACCGCCGCCGCCTTCGAGTCGGTGACGGACGAGTTCACCTTCGTCATCGGACCGGTCATCGCCACCGCGCTGTGCACCGGGGTGCATCCGGCGGCGGGACTCATCGCGGAAGCCGCGCTGACACTGATCGGCGGGCTGTTCTTCGCCGCCCAGCGCGCCACCCAGCCGACCGTGCGCGACGCCGGTCCCACCGGCTCCCCGCGGCACGCCTCCGCCCTGTCGGTACCCGGCGTACGGGTGCTCGCGGTGGCCTTCCTCGGAATCGGCGCGGTCTTCGGCGGCATGCAGGTCTCGCTGACCGCGTTCGCCGAGGAGATCGGCAGCCCCGGCTCGAACGGGGTGCTGTACGGAATCTTCGCGGCCGGCAACATGCTGGCCGGGATCGCCTGCGGCGCCATCGCCTGGAAGACCGGGCCGCGGCGTCGGCTCATCGCCGGATACGCGGCGCTGACCCTGACCGCGTCGGGCCTGTGGGCGGTGCACTCCGTGCCCCTGCTGGCCGCGCTCGGGCTGCTGGTCGGACTGTGCATCGCCCCCGCCCTGATCAGCGGCTACACGCTGGTCGAGGCGCTGGTGCCGGCGTCCGCCAGGACCGAGGCGTTCACCTGGCTGACGGGCGCGGTCGCGCTCGGGCAGGCGGCAGCCGTGACGGTCGCAGGGCAGCTCGCGGACGCCCGTGGCGCGAGCACCGGATTCCTGGTGCCGCTGGTGGGTACGGTGCTGGCACTGGTGACCCTGCTGGCACTGCGTTCCAGGCTCGTACCGAGCACTTCGGGGCGGACCGTGGCACGTGGTGTCGGTCACCGCGGGCCGGTCACGGTGGACTGATCCAGCGGAATGCGTCACTATGGAGCGTCGTTAGCACTCATTGAGTCAGAGTGCCAGGAGGAACAAGTGCCGACCTATCAGTACCAGTGCACCGAGTGTGGCGAGGGCCTCGAAGCGGTGCAGAAGTTCACCGATGACGCCCTGACGGTGTGCCCGAACTGCGAAGGACGCCTCAAGAAGGTGTTCTCGGCGGTCGGCATTGTCTTCAAGGGCTCCGGCTTCTACCGGAACGACAGCCGCGGCTCCTCGTCGAGCAGCACGCCTGCACCGGCCGCCGCGAAGACCTCCGGTTCCGGATCGTCGTCCTCGACGGGGTCGGACACCAAGTCCTCGGCCTCTTCGTCCTCGTCGACGTCCTCCTCTTCGAGTGCTTCGTCGTCGTCCTCGTCCTCGTCTTCGTCGAGCGGTACGTCGGCCGCCTGAGCCGCCGGCCCACCTGCTTCGACCGTGACCCCGCTGATCCACTCGGCGGGGTTCCCGGCGTTTGCGGCCCCGCTAGTGTGACCGCATGGTGAACGCAGAGATCGGTGTGATCGGCGGATCGGGGCTGTACTCCTTCCTGGAGGACGTCACCGAGGTTCGCGTGGAGACCCCTTACGGAGAGCCCAGCGACTCCGTCTTCATGGGCGAGATCGGCGGCCGCCGGGTCGCCTTCCTCCCCCGGCACGGACGCGGCCACCATGTGCCGCCGCACCGCATCAACTACCGCGCCAACCTGTGGGCGCTGCGCTCGGTCGGCGTACGCCAGGTGCTCGGCCCGTGCGCGGTCGGCGGGCTCCGCCCGGATTACGGACCGGGCACGCTGCTCGTACCGGACCAACTGGTGGACCGTACGAAGGCCCGCGCCCAGACGTTCTACGACGGGGAGACCCGGGCGGACGGGGTGGCGCCGAACGTGGTGCACCTGGGCTTCGCCGACCCCTACTGCCCCAAGGGACGCAAGGTCGCGCTGGCGGCGGCCCGGGGCCGGGACTGGGAGCCCGTGGACGGCGGGACGCTGGTGGTCGTGGAGGGGCCGCGCTTCTCGACCCGGGCGGAATCGCGCTGGCACGCGGCGATGGGCTGGTCGGTGGTCGGCATGACCGGGCACCCGGAGGCCGTCCTCGCCCGCGAACTGGGGCTCTGCTACACGACGACGACGCTGGTGACGGACCTGGACGCGGGCGCGGAGACCGGCGAGGGCGTCTCCCACGGCGAAGTGCTCAAGGTGTTCGCGGCCAACGTCGACCGGCTGCGCTCGGTCCTCTTCGACGCGGTGGCCGCGCTGCCCGCCGAGGCGGACCGCGACTGTCCGTGCGCGCACGCGCTGGACGGGATCGACACCGGGATCGAGCTGCCGTAGGTCGGGGCGGGTGAGGGAGTTCTCCACATCGGCCGAGCCGTCCACAGGGCTCAGCGGGAATCTCCCGGATGCCGGATCGTGAGGTCTGTTCATGCGGGGCCGATCGATTCCCCGACTCCCTCACCCCAGGCGGTGTTCGACATGCGCTCATCCGGCTCATCAGGCTCATCCGCATCCCCGCAGCCCGCTCCCCCGTCCGCCGGCTCTCCGCTGATGTGTGCGCCCGCGCTTGCACCCTGCGGGGTGCCCGCGTTCCCGCCGTTGCGGGTGCGCGGGGGCGGCGGGCACCGGCTGTGGCGGGCGGTGTGGCGCCGGCGGCGGGCGATGGCTGCCGGGCTGGCTCTGACAGCGGCCGCGCTGGCCGCCTCGGGGCTCGGAGGGAGCCGGGGCGGTGACGCGGCACATGAAGCGGCCGGCGCGGCAACGGGCACGGCGCACACGGCCGGGACGGCGCGGGAGCGGGCATCGCCGCCGGTCCGGCTGGTATCGGCGCCGGTGCGGATCGCGGATGCGGCGACCGTGCGGCTGCTGCGGCCCGGCGACCGCGTGGATGTGATCGCGTCCGCGGGGTCCGGGACCGACGCCCGGGTGCTGGCGAAGAGCGCGCGAGTGGCCCAGGTGCCGGAGCCGTCCACCGGGGGCTCGATGGAGAACGGGGCACTCATCGTGCTGTCCGTGCCGCGAGCCACGGCAGCGACGCTGGCGGGTGCGGGGGTTTCGGCCGGACTTGCGGTGGTCCTGTGCTGATTCGTACTGACGAACCACCATGTCACCTGACAACCGTCAGATGTGGTGCGGCGGCTTCTCGTCGAGGAAACGCGCCAGGTCGGCGGTGCTGCCGCCGGAGGAGGCCCGCTCACCCCACCCCCGGTCCGTGTCGTCCGCGGACTGCTGGTCCAGCGGATCGTCGAAGATCAGTGCCGGTTTCGGCTTGGGCTCGGGCCGGTCCGACGGATTTGGCTTCGGATCACGCGGTCCGGGTGCGGGGGCGGTACTCATACCCCCAGGGTACGGCCGCCCTCCGGGGTACGGCCGTGGTGAGCTGCGCGGCTGCGGTACCGCCGTGGTCAGCGGTCCTTCGGGTCGAGCGCCCAGAGGCCGAGCACGACGAGGAACGACAGGCAGAGGAAACCGGCCCCCCACCACGCGGTGCCGGAGTGGCCCTCCATCCATTCGTCGATGATCACGGTCAGGCCCCAGAGCTGCCCGATGACCACGGTCATGGCCAGGGTCAGCCGGGCCGTGAGCTTCGAGGAGCGCTCCGGCTCCTGGTCGCTGCCGGCTCCCGGCCCCGGTCCGGTGCGGCGGACGCGGGGGTCACCGTAGCCACTGGTGGCCCGGATCTGCGGGTAGCGCTCATGGACGGGCCG
>NZ_JAFMPZ010000131.1 GCF_017353455.1 Streptomyces laculatispora | reverse complement strand
GCTCCACCCTCCGACTGGCGGGCCCCCGCCGCCGCCTGCACCACCGTGGTGCTGTGGGCCTCCGCCTTCGTCTCCATCCGCAGTGCGGGCGAGGCCTACTCCCCCGGCGCGCTGGCCCTCGGCCGGCTGCTGACCGGCTCCCTGGCGCTGGGCGCGCTCCTGCTCATACGGCGCGAGGGCCTTCCGTCACGGGCGGCCTGGCCGGGGATCATCACCTCCGGACTGCTGTGGTTCGGCCTGTACATGGTGGTGCTCAACTGGGGTGAGCAGCAGGTGGACGCGGGGACGGCCGCCATGGTCGTGAACATCGGCCCCCTCCTGATCGCGACGCTCGGTGCCCGGCTGCTCGGCGAGGGACTGCCGCGCCGGCTGGTACTGGGCATGGCCGTGTCCTTCGCGGGCGCCGTGGTCGTGGGGCTCTCCATGTCGGGGAAGGGGAGTTCCTCGGTCCTGGGCGTGCTGCTCTGCCTGCTGGCCGCGGTGGCGTACGCGGCCGGGGTGGTCGGCCAGAAGCCCGCGCTGGGGCACGGATCGGCGCTCCAGATCACCACGTTCGGCTGTCTGGTCGGCACGGTGGCGTGCCTGCCGTTCTCCGGGGCGCTGCTCGCGGACGCCGCCGACGCGCCGCTGTCCGCGACACTGAACATGGTCTATCTCGGCCTCTTCCCGACCGCGCTGGCCTTCACCACCTGGGCCTACGCGCTGGCCCGTACCACCGCGGGACGGATGGGAGCCACCACCTACGCGGTGCCCGCGCTCGTCGTACTGATGGCGTGGCTGCTGCTGGACGAGGTGCCCGCACTGCTCACCATCGGCGGCGGGCTGCTCTGCCTCGCCGGGGTGGCGGTGTCCCGGACGCGTCCGCAGACTGGTGCGACGCGGAGGAATCCGGCCCGGCCGACGGAGGGACCCCGGCATGACACGGAGCGCCGAGCAGCGGACCGGCCGTAGCCAGGGGACGAAGAAGGCCAAGAAGGGGAAGAAGCAGGGTAAACCGGCGGTGGCCGTCGGTGGCGAACAGGCCCTGGTGACGCCCGAGGGCCCCGCCCGCGACGCCTGGCGGGAGGACTACCCGTACACCGAGAAGCTCGGCCGCAAGGCGTACGACAAGTCCAAGCGGTCCCTCCAGATCGAACTGCTCAAGCTCCAGCACTGGGTCAAGGAGCACGACGAGCGCCTCGTCGTCCTCTTCGAGGGCCGCGACGCCGCGGGCAAGGGCGGCACGATCAAGCGGTTCACCGAGAACCTCAATCCGCGTGGCGCGCGGGTGGTGGCGCTGGACAAGCCCACCGAACGCGAACGCACCCAGTGGTACTTCCAGCGTTACGTGGCTCATCTCCCGGCCCCCGGGGAGATCGTGCTCTGCTCGCCCCGCGAGTACCTCGAATTCATGCACCAGACACCGGGGTTCGAGCGGATGCTCGCGCGGGACGGCATCCATCTGGTGAAGTTCTGGTTCTCCGTCTTGCGCAACGAGCAGCGCAACCGGTTCATGAACCGGCAGACCGATCCGGTGCGGCAGTGGAAGCTCAGCCCGGTCGACCTCGCCTCGCTCGACAAGTGGGACGCGTACACCGAGGCGAAGGAGCTGATGCTCTTCCACACGGACACGGCGGACGCGCCCTGGACCGTGGCGAAGAGCAACGACAAGAAACGGGCCCAGCTGGAGGCGATCCGGCACGTGCTGCACCACTTCGACTACCCGGACAAGGACAGGTCGGTGGCCCGGGAGCCGGACCCGCTGATCGTGGGCCCGGCCTCCCGGTTGTTCGAGAAGGGCGAGATGGCGTCCCGGCTGCTGACCACGGGCCGGTCGCAGGACAGTCCCTAGAAGACCACCAGGGCCCGGCCGCCCTTGCCGGCGATCATGTGGTCGAAGGCGGCCGGGATGCCGTCCAGCGCGATCCGTTCGGTGACCATCATGGCGAGGTCGAAACGGCCCGCCCTGATGTGGTCGGCCAGCACCGGCAGATCGCGGGCCGGGTCGCTGTTTCCGTACACGCAGCCCGTCAGGGACCGGCCCCAGTGGAAGATCTCCAGGGCGTTGAAGGTCACCTCCTGGTCCTTGCCGCCGATGCCGACGACCGTGGTGCGGCCGCCCCTGCGGGTGGACTCCCAGGCGGCGCGGATGGTGGCGGCCCGGCCGACGCACTCGATCGCGACGTCCGCGCCCTGGCCGCCGGTGAGCCCGCGGATCTCGCGGGGTGTGGTGGCGGAGGCGATGACGTAGTCGGTGGCGCCCGCCTGCCGGGCCAGCTCCTCCTTCTCCGGGGAGACGTCCACCGCGATGATCCGCGAGGCGCCCGCGATCCGGGCGGACTGGAGCACCGCGAGGCCCACGCCGCCGATACCGAACACGACGACGGACTCACCCGTGCGGACCCGTGCGCTGTGGTGCACCGCGCCGTACCCGGTCAGCACCGCGCAGCCGAGCAGGGCGGCGTCGGTGAGCGGGATGCCGTCCGGGGCGGGCAGCACGCAGTTCGCGGCGACGACGGTCTCCTGTGCGAAGGCGGCGACGTTCAGCCCCGGGTGCAGCTCGGTGCCGTCGGCGGTGTGGGCGTGGATGTTCGCCGCCCCGGCCAGGGCGTCGGCACAGAGCCAGACCTCGCCGATCCCGCAGTGGTGACAGCTTCCGCAGGACGGCGCCCAGTTGAGCACCACTCCGTCGCCGGGTGCGACCCGGGTGACGCCGTCGCCCACGGAGACGACGGTGCCCGCTCCCTCATGGCCGAGGACGGCGGGCACCGGCACCCGCATCGTGCCGTTGGACAGCGAGAGGTCGGAGTGGCAGACCCCGGCGGCGGCGAGACGGACACGCACCTGGCCGGGACCGGGCTCCGGAAGGGCGATGTCGGCGATCTCCAGCGGAGCTCCGACGGCGGACAGTACGGCGGCGCGGACCACGGACTGGCTCCTTGCTGAGGGGGAGAGTTGAGAAATGCGCGGCAAGCGGGCTCGGGGAACCGGCTCAGAACTGGAGGGACTTGGTCTGCAGGTACTCCGCGAGGCCGTGGAGACCCAGCTCGCGGCCGACGCCGGACTGCTTGTAGCCGCCGAAGGGGGCGAGCGGGTTGAACCGGCCGCCATTGATGTCGACCTGTCCGGTGTCCATCCGGCGGGCGAAGGCGACGGCCTGCGCGTCGTCGGCGGCCCAGACGGCTCCGGCGAGGCCGTACACGGTGCCGTTGGCGATCCGCAGCGCGTCGTCCTCGTCCTCGTACTTCAGGATCGAGATGACCGGGCCGAAGATCTCCTCCTGGGCGATGGTCATCTCCGGGGTGACGTCGGCGAAGACCGTGGGGCTGACGTAGTAGCCCGTGCCGAGCGGCGCCTCGGGGCCGCCCGCGACGACGCGGGCGCCCTCCTCGATGCCCTTCTCGATGTAGCCGCGCACCCGGTCCCGCTGCCTGGCGTTGACGAGCGGGCCGACCCGTTCGCCGGGTACGTACTTGGCGACGGCCGCCGCGGCGAGGGCGACGGCCTCCTCGTACCGCTCGGCGTCCACCAGCATCCGGGTCCAGGCGCTGCACGTCTGGCCGGAGTTGGACATCACGTTGGCGACGCCGACGTTGACCGCCCTGGCGAGATCGGCGCCGGGCAGGATCACGTTGGCGGACTTCCCGCCGAGCTCCAGGGCGACGCGCTTGACCGCGCCGCCCGCGGTGGCGCCGATCCGCTTCCCGACGGCGGTGGAGCCGGTGAAGGAGACCAGGTCGACGTCCTCGTGCGCGGCGAGGGCCTGTCCGGCGACCGGGCCGAGGCCGGTGACCAGGTTGAAGACACCGGCGGGCAGACCGGCCTCCGCGGTGGCCTCCGCGAAGAGCTGCGCGGTGAGCGGGGTGTCCTCGGCGGGCTTGAGGACGACGGTGCAGCCCGCGGCGAGCGCGGGCGCGACCTTGGCCACGATCTGGTGCAGCGGGTAGTTCCACGGGGTGATCGCGCCGACCACACCGACGGGCTCCAGCAGCACGGTGGAGTTGCCGTGCCGCTCCTCGAAGACGTACGTCGCGGCCAGTTCGGCGTACGAAGCGGCCACCAGCACCGGCACCCCCGCGTGCACCGTCTGCGACATCGGCAGCGGTGAGCCCAGTTCGGCGGTGACCGTCCCGGCGATCTCGTCCTTGCGGGCGGCCAGCACGTCACGCAGTGCGCCGATCCGGGCGGCGCGCGCGGCCGGCGGGGTCGCGGCCCAGCCGGGGAACGCGGCGCGCGCGGCCCGTACCGCGTCATCGACGTCGGCCGCCGTTCCGGCCGGGACGTGGGCGATGACCTGCTCGTCCGCCGGGTTCACGACCGCGATCGTGTCCGCTCCGGCGGCTCGCCGCCATTCGCCGCCGATGTACATACCGTCGTGGGCCTTCATGGCTGTTCCTCCCGGGCACGGTGACGGACATGGTCGTCCGGGCCCCAAACTAGCGCTGTTAGTTTTCAGGCGCCAGAGACACTGCTCACGCGTGGGCCGGCGGTTCGCCTTCACCCGGGGTGCGCGGGTTACATGTCCAGCCCCGGGACGTCCTTCGGCAGCGGGCAGATCCGGCGCCCCTGATGGTCGAAGACGTACAGGTGCGCCAGGTCCACCAGGAGCGGGACCTGCCCTCCGGTGCGCAGCCGCATGTCGGGACCGGTGCGCACCACCAGGTCGCTGGCCGTGACCGCGGGGCGGTCGGGGCTGCGCGACCCCGGCGGCAGCACCTCGGGGCCACGCTCGTCCAGGGCGACGGCGGGACCGCCGATGTGCCCGGTGGCGCGTTCCTTGAGCCGCTCCAGCACGCCGACCCCGCCCGCGGCGCCGCGGCGCC
>NZ_JAFMPZ010000130.1 GCF_017353455.1 Streptomyces laculatispora | reverse complement strand
GGCCAGGACCGAGGCGCTGGGCTGCGACTTCGTCCGCACCGACCATGTCCAGGCCGACGGCAGGACCCGTACCGTCCAGCGCGTCCCGCACGGCCGCAGGGGCGAGGTGATGGCACCCCGGGACGCGATCCTGCCCGCCGGGCGCAGCACCTCCGTCGACTACGCGTACGCCTGGGCGGGCCTCTACCACCGCCGGCTGCTGGACCGCGGGCTGCTGCACTTCACGGACGGGCTGCGTACCGCCGAGGACCGGCCGTGGATCTGGCGGCTGCACCGCGAGGCGGATTCCTTCGCGGTGCTGGGGCTTCTCGGAATCTTCTACCGACGCGGCGTCGCCTCGTCGCTCACCCAGATCGGTGACATGCGCCAGCTCGATTTCATTCGCTCGTTCGACCAGGTCGTACGGGAAACAGCGGCGGACCGCGATGCGCGGGAACTTCTGCCGAAAGCGGTCCGAAACTATTGCGCGATCATTTCCCATCACATGGGTTCGATGGAAAGGTTCGAACCCGCTGTGGCGCGTGCCCTGAAATCGATGAGCGCCGGTGCTCTCGGGCGAATGCCGCAGGATGTGCTGGACGAGGCCCTCGACTCGATGGACGTCAAGCGCGCGACCCTGCTGCGCCGGCTGCGCCGGCGGTCCGCCGCGAAGGAGGTGGCGGCCGCGTGAACAGCAGCCGGGCCCGTACGACGCAGATCTTCTTCGCCTCCACCCTCTACGGCACGGCCACCCTCGCCGCTGCCCTGGACGCGGGCCTCTTCGCGGACGCCGGCCGCCGCGTCCTGCTCGTCTCGAACAACGCGGCGATCCCGGAGACGGCGTCCGCCGTCGACGCGATGCCCGGATTCGACGTGCTGCGCGGCCGGTTCGACGATGTCGTGTCGTGGAACGCGACGATCGCCCCGCACCATCCGGGCGGCTGGTCCCCGCGGCCGGACGACGTTCCGCTGTGGGAACGGCATCTGCGCCTGGCCTGGGGACTCGGCGACGACGACATCGAGATCGCGGTGGAGTCGATCCAGGTCGACCCGGCCATGGCGATCGCCCAGATCTTCACCGGTGTGCCCATCGACGTGTACGCGGACGGGCTGATGAGCTACGGCCCGACCCGGAACAAGATCGACCCGCTGGTCGGCACCCGGGTGCGGCGGCTGCTCCATCTCGACCTGGTGCCGGGACTGCGGCCGCTGCTGCTCACGGAGTTCGGCGTGGCACCGCGGATCGTGCCGACCGAGGCCTTCCTCAAGGTGCTCGGTGAGCTGGGCGACGCGCCCGACGTCGCGGCGGGCGTGCCGTCCGTGGAGACTCCCGCGCTGCTGCTCGGCCAGTACCTCTCCGCCCTCGGCCTGATCAGCGCGGCGGAGGAGGAGGAGCTGCATCTGCGGATGATGCGCGGCGCGGTCCGGCTCGGCCACACCCGGCTGGTGTTCAAACCGCATCCGACGGCCCCGGCCCAGTGGTCGCGGGGGATGGCGGCGGAGGCGGAGCGGCTCGGCGCGGAGCTGACCGTGCTGGACGCGGAGGTGCTCACCGCCCCGGTCCTCGCCGAGGTGCTGTACCAGCGGATGCGGCCCGCCCTGGTCGTCGGCTGCTTCTCGACGGCGCTGCTCACGGCGTCCGCGTTCTACGGGCTGCCGGTGGCGCGGGTCGGGACCCAGATGCTGCTGGAGCGGCTGACCCCGTACGAGAACAGCAACCGGGTCCCGGTCACGCTGGTGGACGCGCTGGTGCCGGACCTGGAGGACCACGGCGCGGCCGGGGCGGCGCCCGCGGTGGCGCCGGACGGGCTGAACGACCTGGTGAGCGCGGTCGGCTTCGCCATGCAGCCGAAGATCTACCCGGGGCTCCGCCCGGTCGCCGAACGGTATCTCGCCGCCCGTCCCGCGGCCGCGACCCGGCGCTACTTCAAGCGCAGGCGGCTGACCTCGCTCGCGCTGCCGGGCGGAGTGCCCGAGCAGTTCGCGTTCCTGCCGCGGAGCGCCGCGGTGCGCCGGGTGGCGCGGCGGGCGAAGGCGCTGCGGCCGGGCGCGCGGCGGTGAGCCGGGCGCGGTGACGGCGGACGAGGGGCGGGGCGCCGGTCGCGCCCCGCCCCTCGTCCGCCGTGGTGTCAGACGCGCACGCCTGCCTGGATCAGCTGGAGGTCCGCGGCGTTCGCCTCGGTGACCTTCCACAGTTCCCGCTGGCGCCCGTGCACATCGGCGACCGCCGCCGCGTGGTCGTCCAGCAGTCCGGCCGCCCGCTCCACGAGCCGTGCCCCGAGGTGCCGGTCATGGACGGAGATGCCCCACTCGGGCCGCTCGATGTCGGACAGGAAGTACGCCATCTTCGGGTGCGAGATCAGGCTGATGACCGGCGTACCGCAGCCGAACGGGATCATGCCCGCGTGCCCGCGCATCCCGATGACCAGCCTGGTCCGGGCGTAGGTGTCCCGGATCTCGTCGTTGCCGAAGTCGTACATCGGGATCACCGGCAGCGCGATGCCGTGCTCGCGCCGCAGGTCGAACGCGATCCGCTCGTCGTCCAGCGAGTGGGCCACGCACTTCACCTCGGCGCGGCCGGCGAGCCCCTTCACCGCGGTGGCCATCTCGGCGAGGAAGTGCCCGTAGTCGTGGCCGAAGCGGAGCCCCGAGCGGTCGTACGCGGCGTTGATCAGCACGGTGTTCTCGCGCTGCGCGGGATCGGTCCAGCCGTCCACCAGGTGCCGGGTGACGGTGGTCGGGCAGGGCTGGAAGCGGACCTTGTCGTGCAGCGAGGACGGCAGCAGCTCGCGGACCTTTTCGATCGAGCCGTGGTTGCGCAGCCCGAAGAACGCGGCGCGCTCGACCAGCTTGCGCAGCGAGGAGAGGAACCGCTCCCGGCCGTGGCCGTACGCCTGGCCGTCGAAGGCGTTGAAGCCGACCGCGTACACCATGACGGGTACGTCGATCCGCTCCAGCAGTCCGTCGGGGACGTTCCACTGCCAGCCGCTGTTGCCGTTCGGAGCGGTGTCCGGGATGAAGAGGCCGCCGCCGCCGATGACCAGGCCGCGGCGGGCGTTGACGCGCTCCAGCGCGGCCTCGTCGAACAGCCGGTGGGCGTGGACGGAGTGCCAGCGGGCCGGGCCGGTGTCGCGGCCGAAGGCGAGGCGGACGCTCGAAGGGAGCAGCTTGTCCCCGGCGTTGCCCTGCCGGTCCATGTAGAAGGCGACGTGGGCGAGCTGCTCGGCGGCCGGTCCCTCGTCGGGGGTCTCCGCGTCCCTGGTGCGCTTGTACATCAGCCGGTTCGCCCGGTGGGTGGGGTCGACGCCGAGTCCTTCGAGGGCGTACTGCGCCGCGCCGGTGTCGTCGCCGTGGATCCAGGCGATCTGGGCGAGGCGTGAGAAGGCGGTGGCGGCCCGGTTGGGGGCGGCGGCCGCCAGCAGGAGCTGGGCGCGGGCCTCCTCGTAGCGGGAGACGCTCATCAGGGCATGGCCGAGCACCTCGTGCGGCCAGGCCTCGTCGACGGGAATCCGGACCGAGCCGAGGAGCTCGGCCGCCTCCTGGTACTCACCGGCGACGATGTGCGCGGTGGCGACCCGGCGGGCGCTGTCGGGGTCGGCGGTGCGCCGGACGTGCGGGGTGCCGTAGTGCACCAGCAGGTCGTGGTGCTTGGCGCCGGGCAGCGCCAGGTAGGCGGCGTGGAACTCGGCGTCGGACAGCTCGAACCCGCGCCAGCGGTCCTCGGCCAGGCCGTACCCGGCCTCGCCGCCCTGCCAGGGCTTGTGCCGTCCGGTGAAGTGCAGGATCGCGGTGGTGTCGGGCACCGGGAGGTCGCCGGAGAGCCGCCGCTTGACGAAGTTGTAGCGGGAGTCGAGCTGTACGAAGCCGCCGTCGAGCACGGCGTTCAGGATGCCCTGGTCGTGCTTGTCCAGCTCGTAGTCGCCGCTGCGGCCGACCTCGTCGATGCGTGCGCAGAACGCGTCGCTCAGGTACTCGCGCTGGATGACCAGCAGCCCGCTGTTGAGCTTGTGCTGTCCGTAGAAGAACTGCGGAACGGCCGCAAGCCCCTCGCGCAGCCTCAGCAGTTCGTCCAGAGCGCCGAGGACCACCATGTCGGTGTCCAGGGTGATCACGGTGTCGTAGTCGCGCACCCGGAAGACGTCCAGGATGAAGTAGGCCTTGCGCACCAGGTAGTTGTCCTGGTCGCCCTTGGCGTACGTGTCGTAGTGCGCGGCGTCGACCCGTCGGAAGTCGACGCGCGGGTGCAGTTCCCGGATGCGGGCGACGGAAGCGGGGCGCAGCCCGTCGTGCAGGACGACGAAGTCCTCGCAGACGGCCGGGTTGGACAGGGCGAGGCTGCGCAGCAGGGCGAGGAAGCCGGGCAGGTAGTTCTCGTCCACGAAGCTCGCGAAGGCGACCCGGCGCTTGCCGGTGAGGGCGTTGGCCGGGGCGGGCTGTGCGGGCACGGGCGCGTCGGCGGGGGGAATCTCGGCAGGGGGCGTCTCGGCAGGGGTCATCGTCGTCATCGCAGTCGGATCCTCGTATCGGTGACGCTCTGGGCGCGTTCCATGACCCACGCCTTTTCGCTGGTGTACTCGTGCACGGAGGTGATCGGCATCTTCATCGCGGCGGGCAGCCGGTAGGCGCCGCTCTCGTAGAAGTCGAAGCCGATCAGGTCGAGTTGAGGGCTGACGTCCAGGTGGTCCAGCAGCCAGAGCATGTTGAAGCCGCTGGTGGGGATGGCGGGCCAGACGTCAGTGCCGACCTTGCCGATGTCGCGCAGCGGCCAGCGCAGCGACTCGTCGCCGAGGTACTGCTGGGCGCCCGGCACCAGCCGGGTGCGCAGCGAGTGCTTCCAGTCGCCGGAGATCCCGCCGAACACCAGCCGGGTGTGGACCTTCCGGTCCCAGTTGAAGCCGTGCTTGTGGATGGTGGCGTGGATGTCGGTGCGGCTGCCGGTGGCGGCCGGGTCGATCCGGTACGAGTTGAAGCGGACGACGAGGTCGTACGCGTCGATCTCGGCGCCCATCGAACCCGTCCCGACCCGCTGGGAGTTGGCGATCAGGCAGATCGACTTGCCCGCGATGTGGTTGCGGAACTCGCCGAGCGTGGACCATTCGACCCCGCCGAAGGTGGGGTCGGCCACCGGGCCGCGCATCCGGGTCCGGCGCTGCCCGGCGTAGAGCGCGATCAGCTCCGTGAGGTGGCGGGGGCCGTCGTTGCCCGGGGCGGTGCGGGGGGCGCCGCCGCTGCCCGGCGCGCCGCCGGCCTCCAGGGCGAGGCCGAGGTACTGGGCGAGGGCCTCCTGGATCTCCGGCACCGGCGCGCCGGACCGGTCCTGGGCCAGGAGTGCGCCGATCAGCCGGGACCGTGCGCGGTTCCAGTCCCCGCGCGCGTGCAGGGCCAGGCCCTCGGCCCAGGTGTCGGTGACCGGCCCTCCGGCGAAGCCCGCGGCCTCGGGGCAGTCCCGCTCCAGCATCCGCAGCAGCTCGCCCTGGCGCTCCGCTCCGGCCCGCAGCCCGGCCGTCCTCGCCGCGATCCCGAAGCCGTCGTCGTCGGTGAGGTCGAGGTAGCGCTCGTACGCCTCGACGGCGTCGGCCTCCGCGCCCATCGCCTCCAGGACGCGGGCCCGCAGCCGCCAGGCCGCACGGGAGCGCCTGCGCTGGGTCAGCACGGTGNNCACCCTTGGAGGTGCGCCGCAGCAGCGGAGCCGGGGAGGCGGCGGGCGCCTGCTCCATGGCGGCGTGGGTGGCCAGCAGATTCCGCAGCGCCTCCGCCAGCGCCGTACGCCGCCGGTCGAGCCCGGCGACCAGCTTCCCGCTGTGGGCGGCGCAGGCACGCAGGCAGGTCTCCAGCTCCGTCGGACGGACGGCGGCGAGGGGAGAGGTGCCGTCCTCGGACGGGAGCGGGTCCTGTGCGTCGCGCTGCCGTGGCCAACGGCTGCGGGCTTTCGTCATGGCGCTCCAAAGCGTCTGATGCCCGTGGGGGGGAAGGGGCGTAGGGA
>NZ_JAFMPZ010000505.1 GCF_017353455.1 Streptomyces laculatispora | reverse complement strand
GCCGGAGGCGATACCGAGTGAACGATGTACTGGACGTCGCCCTCCGCCTCGTCATCGTGTTCGCGGTGTTCATGGTCGTCCCCCTCGTCGTGGGCCAGGCCGAACACAAGGTGATGGCCCACATGCAGGGCCGCCTGGGCCCCATGTACGCCGGCGGCTTCCACGGCTGGGCCCAGCTCGTCGCGGACGGCGTGAAGTTCGTACAGAAGGAAGACATCGTCCCGGCCGAGGCCGACCGCCGCGTCTTCCAGATCGCCCCCGCCGTCGCGCTGCTCCCGTACCTGCTCGTGCTCGTCGTCATCCCGATCGGGCCCGGCGAGGGCGCGGTCGGCCAGGTCATCGACGCGGGCATCTTCTTCGTGCTCGCCGTGATGGGCATCGGCGTGCTCGGCTCGCTCATGGCGGGCTGGGCATCGGCCAACAAGTTCTCGCTGCTCGGCGGCATCCGTACCGCCGCGCAGCTGCTCGCGTACGAGCTGCCGATGCTGCTGGCCGCCGCCTCGGTGGCGATGGCGGCCGGCACGGTCTCGCTGCCCGGCATCCTCGATGCCTTCGAGTGGTGGTGGCTGCCGTGGCAGATCATCGGCGCCCTGGTCTTCTTCGTGGCCGGGCTTGCCGAACTCCAGCGCCCGCCGTTCGACATGCCGGTCGCGGACTCGGAGATCATCTTCGGTGCGTACACCGAGTACACCGGCCTTCGCTTCGCCCTGTTCCTGCTCGCCGAGTACGCGGGCATCGTCGTGCTGTGCGCACTGACCACCGTCCTCTTCCTCGGTGGCTGGCACGGCCCGCTGGGCGCCGACGGACTGGGCTGGGTCTGGACGCTCCTGAAGGTCGCCGTCCTCGCCTTCGTCGTGATCTGGCTGCGCGTGAGCTATCCCCGTCTCCGCGAGGACCAGCTGCAGAAAATCGCCTGGACCACGCTCATCCCGCTCGCTCTCGCGCAGATCGCGCTCACCGGCATCGTGAAGGTGGCGATCAACTAGTGCCCCCGATCCCCGGCGCAGGACTGGCCAAGGGCCTCGCCGTCACCCTGCGGACGATGACGAAGAAGACCGTCACCGCCCAGTACCCGGACGTGCAGCCCGAACTGCCTCCCCGCTCCCGCGGCGTCATCGCGCTGTTCGAGGAGAACTGCACGGTCTGCATGCTCTGTGCCCGTGAGTGCCCCGACTGGTGCATCTACATCGACTCCCACAAGGAGACGGTGCCCGCCGCGGCCCCGGGCGGACGCGAGCGGAGCCGCAATGTGCTGGACCGCTTCGCCATCGACTTCTCGCTCTGCATGTACTGCGGGATCTGCATCGAGGTGTGCCCGTTCGACGCGCTCTTCTGGTCGCCGGAGTTCGAGTACGCGGAGACCGACATCCTCGAACTCACCCACGAGCGCGACAAGCTCCGCGACTGGATGTGGACGGTGCCGGAGCCGCCGGCGCTCGATCCGGCGGCCGAGGAGCCGAAGGAGATCGCCGCCGCCCGCAAGACGGCGGAGAAGCTCCGGACCCAGCGCGAGCAGGAGGCCGCCGCCGCGGCCACCCCGCCTGCCCCGACGGACCCTGCCCCGACTGATCCTCTCCCGACCGATCCCACCCCGACGGATGAGGAGGGCCAGGCGTGATCACCGCAGCCGCAACCGCCGCCACCCTCGGCGCCGCCTCCGGCCCCGTCATCACCGTCAACGAGAGCCACTCAGGCTTCCTCTCCCCGACCGGTATCGAGATCGCCTTCGTCCTGGTCGGAATCGCCACCCTCGGCGCGGCCCTCGTCACCGTCACGACCAGGCAGCTGGTGCACGCGGCCCTCTGGCTGATCGTGGCGCTCGGCGGCCTCGCCGTCGAGTACCTCCTGCTCACGGCCGAGTTCATCGCCTGGGTGCAGGTACTGATCTACGTCGGTTCCGTCGTCGTCCTCCTGCTGTTCGGCCTGATGCTCACCAGGGCCCCCATCGGCCGCTCACCGGACGCCGATTCGGAGAACCGCTGGGCCGCCCTCGCGGTGGCCGTCGCCGCCGCCGGCACCCTCGTCTGGGTCGTCGTGGACGCCTTCCGCACCACCTGGATCGAGCTGGACGGGCCGGCCCAGGGGTCCACCGAAGCCACCGGCGCCTTCCTCTTCCGGCACTGGGTGCTCCCCTTCGAAGCGCTCTCCGTTCTCCTGCTCGCCGCCCTCGTCGGCGCGATCGTCCTGTCCCGCAAGGGCCGAGAGGACAAGAGCTGATGCACCTCGCCTATCCCGCCGTGCTGGCCGTCCTCCTCTTCTGCACCGGGCTCTACGGAGTGCTCGCGCGCCGCAACGCGATCCTGGTCCTGATGTCCGTCGAGCTGATGCTCAACGCCGTCAACCTCAACCTGGTCGCCTTCGACATCTGGCTCCGCGACGCCCTGCACTCCGGCCAGGCCCTCACCCTGTTCACCATCGCCATCGCGGCGGCGGAGATCGGTATCGGCCTGGCCATCGTCCTCGCCGTGTACCGCAACCGCGGCAGCTCCGACGTCGACCGCCTCCGCGACACCGCCGAGACCGACGAGGCCGAGACGGTCCCGGACGGCGACGACAGCGACGACGGTGACGACGGTGACGGCACAGCCACTGCCTCCGGCACCGGCACCGAAGACCAGGCCACTGCTTCGGCAGGGAAGGCAAAGAAGGCAGAGGCCACCCCGTGACCACCACGACCCTCGCCGTCCTCGTCCCCCTCCTCCCGTTCCTGGGAGCTGCGGCCGGACTCCTGCTCGGACGCAGCGCGCCGGGCTTCGTCCGCCCGCTCGCGGTACTGCCCTCCCTCGCCTCCCTCGTCATCGCGGCCGTCGTCGCGGCCCGCCAGGGCGGCGGCCGGGCCATCGACGCCTCGACCCAGCTCACCCCCACCGGCTCGGTCCCGGTCGACCTCGCCCTGCACCTCGACGGCTTCGCGGTCCTGGTCGCGGTCCTGGTCGCCCTCGTGGCGAGCTGCGTGCAGATCTACTCGACCGCCTACCTGCGCGACGACCCCCGCTACCCCTCCTACGCGGCTCTCGTCTCCCTCTTCACCTCCGCGATGCTGCTCGTCGTCTACTCCGGCGACCTGATGGTGCTCCTGGTCGGCTGGGAGATCATGGGCATCTGCTCGTACTTCCTGGTCGGCCACTACTGGGAGACGCCCGAGGCCCGCGCGGCCTCCCTCAAGGCCTTCCTGGTCACCAAGCTCGGCGACGTCCCCTTCCTCATCGGCCTGTTCGCCCTCGCCGCCGACACGGGCACCTTCCGCATCACCGGCATCCTGGGTTCCGTCGCCCACGGCGGCCTCGACCACCCCACCGCGATCGCCCTGCTGCTCCTCGCCGGTGTCGCGGGCAAGTCCGCGCAGTTCCCCCTGCACACCTGGCTGCCCGACGCGATGGCCGGCCCCACCCCCGTCTCCGCGCTGATCCACGCCGCGACGATGGTCGCCGCCGGCATCTACTTCGTGGCCCGGCTGCTCCCCGTCTTCGCCGCTTCGGGCGCCGCCCTCGTCGTCCTCGCCGTCATGGCCGCCGTCACGATGATCGGCTCCGGATTCGCCGCCCTCGCCCAGGACGACATCAAGCGTGTCCTCGCCTACTCCACGATCGGCCAGCTCGGCTACATGTCCGGCGCCCTGGCCGTCGGCGACCGGGGCGCCGCCGTCTTCCACCTCCTCTCGCACGGTGCGTTCAAAGCCGTCCTCTTCCTCGCCGCGGGCGTCGTCATCCACGCCGCCGGCACCAACTCGCTGGCCGCCATGTCCCGCATGGGCGGCCTGGCCAAGCGCATCCCCGACGCCTACTGGACGATGACCGTCGCGCTCCTCGCGCTGGCCGCCATCCCGCCGTTCGCCGGCTTCTTCTCCAAGGAAGCCGTCCTCGTCGCCGCCGAGCACACCGCCCTCGGCGACCGCCACGTCGCCCCGGCCGCCGCCGGCTGGACCGTCCTCGTCGCCGGGCTCCTGGCCGCCGTCCTCACCGCCGCGTACGCCACCCGCCTCTGGCTGCTCGCCTTCCGGGGCCGCGGCGCCGAGGTCCCCGACCACGGCAGGCAGCCCGTCGCCATGACCTCGGTCCTCTGGGTCCTGGCCGTCCCCACCATCGCCTTCGGACTCACCGTCGGCGTGATCGGCGACTGGTTCGACGGCCACAGCCTCACGCCGTCGCTGACCACCGCCGTCCTCTCCACGGGCGTCGGCCTCGTCGGCGGCCTGGTCACCTACGGGGCCTGGCGCCACACCACGGCACTGGCCGCCCGGACCCCCATGGGCTCCGTCGTCGCCCACCCCGAAGCGGAACCCGCCCTCGTCGAGGTCGAGGCCATGGAGAGCCACACCGCCGCCTACGGAGACGCCGGTGACGCACCCGACCCGGCCGACCCCGGCCGGCTGCTGCTCGGCCCGCTCCACCACCACGCGGCCGCCGGCTTCCACCTGGACGCCGTCTACGCGGCGCTGTTCGTCCGCCCCGTCCAGGCCGCGGCGAGCCTCGTCCGCTTCCTGGACCGCGAGGTCGTCGACACCTACGTACGCGGCTCCGCCACCGGCGCACGCTGGCTCGGCACCGCCGTCCGCCGTGCCCAGACCGGCAACGTGCAGACCTACCTCAGCGCACTGCTCGCCGGTTCCCTGGTCCTGGCGGTCGCCGCCGTCGTCTTCGCCAACGTCAACGCCGGGTCGTGAGCCGTGTTCGATATCAGCGCATCCGTGATGCAGTTCCTTCTGGCGTTCATCGTCGTCGTCCCGCTCCTCGGAGCCGTCGCGGCCCTGCTCCCGGCCCCGCCCGGACTGAAGGGCCGCAACCCCGACCAGGCCGTGCTCCGCCACGGCGTGACCGTCACCGGCGTGATCCTCATCGCCGCGATCGTGCTGGCCGTCGGCTTCGACCACGACCACCCGTCGAAGATGCAGGCCACCACCGACATCAGCTGGATCCCGGCGCTCGACGTCCGCATCCATCTCGGCATCGACGGCATCTCGCTCCCCCTCCTCGTACTGACCGCGCTGCTGACCTTCCTCTGCGCGCTCCACAGCTACTTCAAGATGCCCGCGGGCCCCTCCCCGAAGGCGTTCGTCGCACTGATCCTCGTCCTGGAGTCCGGCACCCTCGCGACCTTCGCCGTCCTCGATCTGCTGCTGTTCTTCCTGGCGTTCGAGATGGTGCTCATCCCGATGTACTTCCTCATCGCCCGCTGGGGCGGTGCGCAGAAGCAGGCGGCCGCCTGGAAGTTCATCCTCTACACACTGCTCGGCTCGGTCGTCATGCTGCTGGGCCTGCTCCTCATCGGACTGAAGAGCGGCACCTTCGACATGGTGGCACTCGCCACTGACAACGGCCGCGGCCTCACCTCGTCCGTGCAGGTCATCGCCGTTCTCGCGATCGGGATCGGACTCGCGGTCAAGACCCCGATGTGGCCGCTGCACAGCTGGCTCCCGGACGCCCACACGGCCGCCCCCACGGTCGGCTCGGTCCTGCTCGCGGGCGTCCTGCTGAAGATGGGCACGTACGGATTCGTCCGGATCCTGCTCCCGATCGCCCCCGACGGCATGCACACCTTCGCGCCCTACCTCGCCGCCTTCGCGGTCGCCGGCATCATCTACGGATCGCTCGCCTGCCTGGCCCTCGTCCGGCCCGGCGCCAAGGGCGACCTGAAGCGCCTGATCGCGTACTCCTCCGTCGGCCACATGGGCTTCGTACTCCTCGGCATCGCGAGCATGACCCCCACCGGCGTCAACGGCGCGCTCTTCGCCAACATCGCCCACGGGCTCATCACCGGCCTGCTGTTCTTCCTGGTCGGCGCGGTCAAGGACCGGTACGGCACCGCCGACCTCGACACCCTCTCCGGCGCCACCGGCGCCGCGCTCTACGGCAGCGCGCCCCGCCTCGGCGGCCTCCTCGCGTTCACCGCGATCGCCTCCCTGGGCCTGCCCGGCCTCGCCGGGTTCTGGGGCGAGATGCTCGCGCTGTTCGGCGCCTTCGACCCGGCCGACGGCCTGAGCCGGCCCGCCTTCCTGACCTTCATGTCGGTCGCCGCGTTCGGCACCCTGCTCACCGCCGCGTACATGCTCATCCTGGTACGCCGCGTCTGCATGGGCGCCAAACCCGAGGTACCGCGCCGCATCCCTGACATCCAGCACCACGAGTTCGCCGCCTGGACCCCCCTCGCCGCCCTCACCGTCCTGGCCGGCCTGTGGCCCGCCGTCCTCCTCGGCCTCACCGACCCGGCCGTGCAGAAGCTCCTCGCAGGAGGCAAGTCGTGACCACAGCGGCCGAGAGCACCACCAGCCTCGTCCAGTCCGTCGACTGGCTCGCCATCGCGCCCCCGGTCACCGTCGCGGCCGTCGCCCTCGTCGTCCTGGTCGCCGACCTCTTCGTACCCCGGGCACGCAAACCGCTCCTCGGCTACGGGGCCGTCGCCGGACTCGTCGCCGCCCTCGCCCTCCTCATCCCGCTGCGCGACGGCGACCGCTCCACCTTCTGCCTCACCACCGGCACCCGCGCCTGCAGCTACACCGCCGACCACTTCGCCCTCGTCATCCAGGTCCTCGTACTCGGCGGAGCCCTGCTCACCGCGCTGCTCTCGATCGGCGACACCCGCAAGCTCCCGGCCGGCGAGTTCTGGTTCCTGCTGCTGTCCTCCGCCGCGGGCGCCGCGCTGCTGCCCGCGGCCCGCGACCTCGCCACCCTCGTCGTCGCCCTCGAAGTCGCCTCGCTGCCCGCGTTCGCCCTCGTCGGCATCAAGCGCGGCGACCGGCGCTCCTCCGAGGCCGCGCTGAAGTTCTTCCTGTCCTCCGTCGTCGCGACCGCCGTGATGCTCCTCGGCGTCAGCTTCGTCTACGCGGCGACCGGCACCCTCCACCTCACGGAGATCGCCGGCCGCCTCGACGACGTCCCCGGACAGCTCTCCGTCCTCGCCCAGGCGGGCGTCGCCCTCACCCTCGTCGGCTTCGCCTTCAAGACGGCCGCGGCGCCCTTCCACTTCTGGGTCCCCGACACCTACGTCGGCGCACCCCTGCCGGTCGCCGCCTACCTCTCGGTCGTCGGCAAGGCGGTCGGCTTCTCCGGCCTCATCCTCGTCACCGTGGTCGCCTTCCCCTCCTACGCGGACGTCTGGGGCCCCGCCCTCGCCGTCCTCGCCGCGCTCACCATGACCATCGGCAACGTCGCCGCGCTGCGCCAGAGCGCCACCCGCGCCCGCAGCGCCGTACGCCTCCTCGCCTGGTCGTCCGTCGCCCAGGCCGGCTACCTCCTGGTGCCGATCGCCGCAGCCGCGTACGCCGGGGACCGGCAGATCGGCTCCACCGTCGCGTACGCCCTGATGTACGCCGTCGTGAACCTCGGCGCCTTCGCGGTGGCCGCCCTGGTCGCCCGCACCCACCCGCACAACCGCATCGCCGACTACCGCAACCTCTACGCCACCCGCCCCCTGGCCGCCCTCACGATGGGCTTCTTCCTGCTCTGCCTGGCCGGACTGCCACCGGGCATCATCGGCCTCTTCGCCAAGGTCACCGTCTTCTCCTCGGCCGTCGACGCCGGACTCGGCTGGCTCGCCGTCGTCATGGCCGTCAACGTCGTGATCGCGCTCTACTACTACCTCCAGTGGACCGCCGTCCTGTTCCGCGGTCCCGCGGAAGACGGTACGGAGCAGCCGCGGCCCACCACCCGGCACCGGACCCCGGCCCCGCTGACCGCCGCGATCGTCCTCACCGCCGCCGCCGGTATCGCCCTCTCGGGCGCTCCCCAGACCGTCCTCAGGTTCGCCGCCGTCAACCTGTTCTGACGCCTGTTCTGACGCCTGTTCCGGCGGCTGTTCCGGCGCCTGTTCCGACGGCTTCAAGATCGGCTTGCCCCCGGCAGCCCGCACAGGGCAGGGTCATGCCCGCACATGACGCACTCGGCGTTGACATCACAGAGGAGCCAGAGCAGTGCTGAACGGGTTCAAGGACTTCATCCTGCGCGGAAACGTGATCTCCATGGCGATCGGCCTCGCCGTCGGAGCCGCGTTCACCGCAGTCGTCACCGGGTTCAGCAACGCGTTCATCGTGCCGCTGATCGGCATCATCACCCGCGGCACCGGCGACTTCAGCAAGGCCGATTTCAAGTTCGACGGTGTGACGTTCCCCTACGGACTCTTCGTCAGCGCCGCGATCGCCTTCCTCATCACCGCCGCGGTCCTCTACTTCTGTGTCGTCGTGCCCATGGCCAAGGTCCAGAACCGCTTCACGGCCAAGAAGGACGAGGAGAAGGCCGACATCAAGGCAGCCCTGCGCGACTGCCCCCGCTGCTACACGGAGATCCCGGCCGTGGCCTCCCGCTGCGCCCACTGCACCAGCGAGGTCGAGCCCGACCCCGAGGCCCTGGCGCTCGCGAAACTCCCCGTCCAGCGCTGACCCGGACGCACACCTCCACCCGTACGGCCTACGGCCCGCTCCGGCGCGAACAGCCGGAGCCGGCCGGGCCCCGCGGCCGTGAGCACAAGGGAACTAGCTCTCCTCGCCTGGCGTTGACCAGTACGGGAGGCTCCACTGGGCAGTGGAGCACCACCAAGCAAAGGGTTCCCCTGCTTGCACCATTTGGAGGGCGTACCGTGCACCGCCGGCACAACGGGCTGAGAACCGCCGTACTCCTCGGGGGCCTGTCCGCACTCATCATCCTCATCGGCAGCTTCTTCGGACGTACCGGCCTGATCGTCGCGCTCGTGGTAGCTGTCGGCACCAACGCCTACGCGTACTGGAACAGCGACAAGCTGGCGCTGCGCGCCATGCGCGCCCGCCCGGTGAGCGAGTTCGAGGCGCCCCAGCTCTACCGCATGGTCCGCGAGCTCTCCACCGCCGCCCGCCAGCCCATGCCACGGCTCTACATCTCCCCGACGCAGGCCCCCAACGCCTTCGCGACCGGCCGCAACCCGCGCAACGCCGCGGTCTGCTGCACCGATGGCATCCTCCAGATCCTGGACGAACGGGAGCTGCGCGGTGTCCTCGGCCATGAGCTCAGCCATGTCTACAACCGCGACATCCTGATCTCGTCCGTCGCCGGAGCCCTCGCCTCCGTCATCATGTTCCTGGTCAACTTCGCCTGGCTGATCCCGGTCGGCCGCTCCAACGACGACGAGGGCCCCGGCATCCTCGGCATGTTGCTGATCATGATCCTGGGCCCGCTCGCCGCCTCCGTCATCCAGTTGGCCGTCAGCCGTTCCCGCGAGTACGAGGCGGACGCCTCGGGCGCCCAGCTGACCGGTGACCCGCTGGCCCTGGCGAGCGCCCTGCGGAAGCTGGAGGCCGGCACGAAGCAGCTTCCCCTGCCGCCCGAGCCGAGGATCGAGACCGCGAGCCACATGATGATCGCGAATCCCTTCCGCCCGGGGCAGGGTGTGTCCAAGATGTTCTCGACACATCCGCCGATGGCGGAGCGTATTGCCCGACTCGAGCAGATGGCAGGTCATCGCCCGTGAAAACGATTCTGAACGTCATTTGGCTGGTCCTGTGCGGCTTCTGGATGTTCCTCGGCTACCTCGTCGCGGGCCTCCTGCTGTGCATCACGATCATCGGTATCCCGTTCGGCCTGGCGGCCTTCCGCATCGGCGTCTACGCCCTCTGGCCCTTCGGCCACCGTGTCGTCGACCGCCGGGACGCGGGCGCACCCTCCTGCGTGGGCAACGTCCTGTGGCTGGTCCTCGCCGGCTGGTGGCTGGCGCTGGGGCACATCACCACCGGAATCGCCCTGTGCATCACGATCATCGGCATCCCGCTGGGCATCGCGAACTTCAAGCTGATCCCCGTATCGCTGATGCCCTTCGGCAAGGAGATCGTCAGTACCGACGAACCGTTCGCCGGCTGGTAGAAGCCCCGGGCGGCGGACGGGACAACGGGATACGCGCAGTTCGCGCACCGCGGACCGCAACCGGCCGACCATCACGAACGTCTTGGATTCCAAGACCGAGTGACGGGTAGGTTCGCACGCATGAGCATTATTGGCTGGATCATTCTCGGACTGATTGCCGGCGTCATCGCCAAGATTCTGCTGCCGGGCAGAGACCCCGGTGGCCTCGTGGGGACCACCCTGACCGGGATCGTCGGCGCCTTCCTGGGTGGCTGGATATCGTCGAAGTTCCTGGACCGCCCGATCTCCAAGGACTTCTTCGACGCGGGGACCTGGGTCGCGGCCATCGGCGGATCGCTGGTCCTGCTGATCATCTACCGCCTGTTCTTCGGGAACTCCCGCGAACGCCGCTGAGACCCGTCCTTTCCTCAGACGCCCAGCCCGGTCTCGCGCAGGGTCAGATTGAGCCGACCACCGCTCATGCCTGTCGCGGGACCGGCCGTACCCGGGCGGATCCTCGGCACCCCGTGGAACGCGAAACGCGACGGCCCGCCGAAGACGAACAGATCCCCCGAGGCCAGCTCCACGTCCGTGCAGGGCCTTCCCCGGTTCTCCGTGTTCCCGAAGCGGAAGACACAGGTGTCACCGATGCTCAGCGACACCACGGGGGCGCCGGACCGCTCCTCCTTGTCCTGGTGCATGCCCATCCGCGCCGCGTCGTCATAGAAATTGATCAGCGCGGTGTCCGGCGCGTACGCCCGCACCGGGCTCTCCTGCCCGTACGCCGCCACCAGCGCCGCCCGCCCCAACTCCCCGAGCCACTCCGGAAACGGGGCGACCGGTGCGCCGTTCACGTCGTCCGCCGTACGCGTGTACCGGTACGGCTGCCAGTGCCACCCCAGGCACACAGTCCGTACGGACATCACCCCGCCGCCCGGCAGCGCCGTGTGCCGCAGGGGTACGGGCCCGCGCGCCCACTCCCGGCAGGCCGTCACCAACTCCCGCTGCTGCTCCACGGACAGCCACTCGGGGACATGCACGGCACCCGGCGCGACCTGTGCCCGCGGCCTGGGGAAGAGCCCGGCCATCAGCTCACCGCCAGGGCGCCCTCAAGCCCCAGAAGCCGCTCCTTGCGCTCCAGGCCGCCCGCGTAGCCGCGCAGCG
Source organism: Streptomyces laculatispora (assembly GCF_017353455.1). Taxonomy (GTDB): domain Bacteria; phylum Actinomycetota; class Actinomycetes; order Streptomycetales; family Streptomycetaceae; genus Streptomyces; species Streptomyces laculatispora. Next base: position 29,672 of record NZ_JAFMPZ010000505.1, on the reverse strand, counting down.
CCCCGTCCGCGCCGATCACCCGGTGACACGGCCGTACGACCAGCAGCGGATTGCGCCCGATCGCCGTGCCCACGGCCCGTACCCCCGCCCCGGAGGCACCGACCCGCTCGGCGATCTGCCCGTACGACACCGTCTCCCCGTAGGGGACGTCGTCCAGCGCGGCCCATACCCGGCGCTGGAATGCGGTGCCCCGGCCGTCCGCCAGGGCGATGTCGAAGCGGGTCCGCCGCCCCTCGAAGTACTCCCGCAGCTGCGCGGCGATTCCCGCGAAGGCCGCGGGCTCGCAGCTCCAGCCGTCCTGGACGACCGCCGCGCCCTTCTGGCCCGGCAGGGAGAGCGAGACGAGCGCGACCGCGTCGCCGGCCGGTCCCGCGGCCTGCTCGCCGACCAGCAGCAGTTCGCCCAGTGGGCTGTCGACCGTCGCGTACATGGTCATGACTCGTCCCTCTCCTCGTCCGGCCGACAGCCGGATCATCGGCCGCCACGGACCAGTCTGCGTTGCCCGCACCGCTGCGACCGGCGGTATTCGGACATGACGTCCGGGTGCGGAACGGGATGTTCCACCCCGCGCCCGGACCGCCGCGTCCTACCGGTAGTTCGCGAACTGCACGGCGAAGTCGAAGTCCTGGCCCTTCAGCAGCGCCTGAACGGCCTGCAGGTCGTCCCGGCTCTTCGAGCTGACCCGCAGCTCGTCACCCTGGACCAGCGCCTTGACGCCCTTGGGGCCCTCGTCGCGAATGATCTTCGCGACCTTCTTGGCGTTCTCCTGGGAGATGCCCTCCTCGATGGTGGCGAAGAGCTTGTACTCCTTGCCGGACAGCTGGGGCTCGCCCGCGTCCAGCGACTTCAGCGAGATGCCGCGCTTGATCAGCTTGGACTGGAAGATGTCGAGGATCGCCTTGACCCGCTCCTCGCCGCTCGCCTCCATGAGGATCTTCTCGCCGGACCAGGAGATCGAGGCGCCGGTGCCCTTGAAGTCGTAACGCTGCGAGATTTCCTTGGCGGCCTGGTTGAGGGCGTTGTCGACCTCCTGCCGCTCGACCTTCGAGACGATGTCGAAACTGGAGTCGGCCATGACGTGTTGCTCCTTGTATCGGGGGTGCTGGAAACGGAATGTCCACGGGGCGGCCGCGGGGCCCGCTGGCACCACGCCGCCCCCCAAAGCCTAGCCACCCGAGCCCGTTCGGGCCGCTGGTCAATCCAGTGGCACAGCACCCCTGGGCATCAGGTATCGTTTACGTCGTTGCCACAGAGCGCCGTCGAGAGACGGTCCTCACGGCAACATCCCTTGGCGGTGTGCCCGAGTGGCCAAAGGGAGCAGACTGTAAATCTGCCGGCTCAGCCTACCCAGGTTCGAACCCTGGCGCCGCCACAAAGCAAGGCCCTCGTCCTCGGACGGGGGCCTTACTCTGTTATGTCGCGAGGGGCGTGAACATGGAATCCGTGCTGGTCAGTGCCTGTCTGCAAGGCGTGCCGTGCCGCTTCGACGGCCGGGGCAAGGCCTCTTCGGAGACGGCCGCGGCCATCGGCGACCGCCGGCCCGTGTCCTTCTGCCCCGAGGTCGCCGCCGGGCTGTCCACGCCCCGCCGTCCCGCCGAGATCATCGGCGGCGACGGCCACGACGTGCTGGACGGCCGTGCACGCGTCGTGGACGACACCGGGCTCGATGTCACCGAGGCCTTCCTGGAGGGCGCAGAGCGGGCCCTGGAGGCGGCACGCAGGGCCGGCTGCACGGAGGCGCTGCTGATGGCCCGCAGCCCTTCGTGCGGGCGGGGCAGGGTTTATGACGGCACGTTCACCGGCGAGCTGCGCGACGGTGACGGGGTCACCGCGGCCCTGCTGGAGCGGCACGGCATCACCGTACGCCCGGCACCGGGCGGCTGACCGGGGCGGCGGGTCCGCCGCCCCCGGCGCCTTGGTCAGTTCCCCGCGACGTCCTTCACCGCGACCATCACCGGCACCTTGCCCGAGGTGAGCTCCAGCGTCAGGCCCGCCGTCGCGGGGGTGTCCAGCAGCTCCAGGAGCGCTGCCGCCACGTCGTCGCGCGGCACCGGGCCGCGGCCGGTCGACGCGGCGAGCAGCACCTGGCCGGTGCCCGCGTCGTTGGTCAGCATGCCGGGGCGCAGGATCGTCCAGTCGAGCGCCGTCCTGGAGCGTACGTACGCGTCCGCCGCACCCTTGGCCCGCAGGTACGCGTCGAACACTTCGTCGCCGGGGTGGTCGGGGTCGGCGCCCATGGACGAGACCACGACGTAACGCCGCACCCCCGCCCGTTCCGCGGCGTCCGCGAAGAGCACCGCGGCCCCGCGGTCCACCGTGTCCTTGCGGTCCGCGCCGCTGTTGGGGCCCGCACCGGCCGCGAAGACCACCGCGTCGGCGCCGCGCAGCACCTCCGCGGTCTCCTCCACGGTGGCCGATTCCAGATCCAGGACCACCGGTTCCGCGCCGACCGCCCGGAGGGCGTCACGCTGTCCGGGATCGCGGATGATCCCCACCGCCTCATCCCCGCGTGCAGCGAGCAGCCGCTCCAGCCGCAGCGCGATCTGACCATGTCCACCTGCGATGACAATGCGCATGGTCACGACCGTACGCCGGACCACGCCGCGGCGCGCTCAAGCCCCGCCGCCGGGACTGGATTCCGATCGCCCCTGGCGGGGGAGTCCGGGCCCGCCGCCCGTCTCGGAGTCGCAGTACTCGCGCACCGCGCTGGTCCGGGCCACCACCCGGCCGCGGTGCACCACGATCCGGCTGTACGCCAGTGAGAGCACCCCGGTGAGCTGCTCGCCGCGCACGGCGAGCAGCTCGGCCGGGAAGCCCGCCTCGATCCGTACCTCGGGCAGTCCCAGCACGCGCCTGGCCTCCGTGGACACCGCCTCGTAGGCGTGCTCGGCCCGCAGCCCGCTCTGCGAGGCCAGCAGGAAGGCGGCCTCCAGCGGATCGCCGCGCCCCACCGGGTTGGCGAGGTCACGCAGCGACCCGCTGCCCGCCGCGACCCGGACCCCGGCCGCGCGCAGCAGCCGTACGGGGGCGGTGCCCCGGCGCTCCACTCCGCAGCAGCCGCCCTGGGGCAGACAGATCACCGTCACCCCGGACGCGGCGAGCTGGTCGGCGGCGCGGCCCGCGGTCTCCCGGGTGAGCCGCGAGAGACCCGCGCAGGGGCCGATGGCGACACCTTGGCGCAGCCCGCCCGCCATGGCCGCGAGCCGGGCCAGCCGGGCCGGGTCGTCACTGTCCGTGTGCAGGTCGACGGGGCAGCCGTGCTCGGCGGCGATCTCCAGGACTGCTTCCACGTACCCCGTCGGGTCCGGGTCGAGGTCGGGGCAGCCGCCGACCGCGCCCGCCCCCATCTTCACCGCGTCGCGGAGCATGGCCAGGCCGTCGGCGCCCGCGACACCGGTGAGCAGCCGGGGGACGGCGACCGGTGTCAGATCGGCGAGCCCGCGCAGCGAGCGGCGCGCCTGGAGGACGGCTTCGAGGGCGCCGAGGCCCTGCACGCCGCCGATCCGTACGTGTGAGCGCAGCGCCGTCGCGCCGTGGCCGAGTTGCAGCAACGCGGCCTCGGTGGCGCGTCGCTGGACGTCCTCGGGGAGTTGCGAGGCCGGTCCGGGCGCGCCGGGTCCGGTGCCGTCGGCGGTGAGCGCGGTGTCGCTGTGGGCGTGCGGCTCGGCAGGCGCGGGCAGCAGGAGGTGGCCGCGCAGATCGATGCGGGCGCACGGTGCGGAGAGGCTGCCGGCGGTGCCGACGGCCTCGATACGGCTGCCGCCGAGCCGTACGTCCACGATGCGGCCATCGGCGAGACGGGCACCGCAGAGCGTCAGCGCGGAGCTCTCCCGGCCGTTGGCCGCGTCGGCGGTGTGGTCGTCTGGCGGCCGCGGCCGGCTGTCGGGCATTGCGCTCCAGAGAGGGGACAGGGTCACGCAGAGTGAGTCGAGCCTAGGGGTGTGATGTGTCGGGTTCGAGGAGGAGCTGAATAGTCGTACCGGTGCCGTCCGGTGAGGTGCGCGGGACCTGGGCGCACGTACCGGGAGGGGTGGTCCGGTGGCTGCCGAACCGCTGATCAAGTGCCGGACGAGCGGCTGATCAAGGGTTCGGAGCGGCGCCGATCAAGGGCTCGGGATGGGGCTTCGAAACGGATTTGGGCGATCGGCGACCGAGCGTGTAATGTCTTCATCGCTCGCCCCAATAGCTCAGTCGGTAGAGCGTCTCCATGGTAAGGAGAAGGTCTGCGGTTCGATTCCGCATTGGGGCTCTGGTGATCGGGAAACCCCGCTTCGGCGGGGGGACTCACTCATCAAAGCGGTGTAGCTCAGTCGGTAGAGCAAGCGGCTCATAATCGCTGTGTCACCGGTTCAAGTCCGGTCACCGCTACTAACAGTAGCCGATTGTGGGGTCGGTCCTCCGATCGGCTACTCTTTTTTTGCGTTCATCCGTCCACCGTCCGTCCAAGGAGCACTCACGTGGCTGCCACCGACGTCCGCCCGAAGATCACGCTGGCCTGCGTGGAGTGCAAGGAGCGGAACTACATCACCAAGAAGAACCGGCGTAACAACCCGGACCGTCTTGAGATGAAGAAGCATTGCCCGCGCTGCAACTCGCACACTGCGCACCGCGAAACGCGCTGAATCAGGCTCGTACACGAGGCCGTCCCCGTTGGGGGCGGCCTCGTGTCGTTGTATAGGGCTGTACTTCGGCCCATTCGTCTTTCATCAGGAGGTTGCGAGCTCATGGCGCTCGACCAGTCCTTCGTGGGGCGGACCTATCCGCCCACCGCGCCTTACGAGGTCGGCCGGGAGAAGATCCGGGAGTTCGCCGAGGCGGTCGGCGACGCCAATCCGGCGTACGTCGATCCCGAGGCGGCCAGGGCGCTCGGTCACGGCGATGTGATCGCGCCGCCGACGTTCGTGTTCTCGATCACCTTCAAGGCCGCGGGGCAGGTCGTGCAGGACCCGCAGCTGGGCCTGGACTACAGCCGGGTGGTGCACGGCGATCAGAAGTTCGTGTACACCCGCCCGGTGCGGGCGGGGGACCGGCTGACGGTCACGTCGACCATCGAGGCGGTCAAGTCCCTGGCGGGCAACGACATCCTGGACGTCCGTGGCGAGGTCCACGACGCGTCCGGGGAGCATGTCGTGACGGCGTGGACGAAGCTGGTGGCGCGCGCCGCCGAGGAGGCGTGATGACGGCGAAGGTGACTTTCGGGTCGGTCGAGGTCGGTACGGAGCTGCCGGCGCAGTCGTTCCCGGTCACCCGGGCGACGCTGGTGCAGTACGCGGGAGCCTCCGGCGACTTCAACCCGATCCACTGGAACGAGAAGTTCGCCCGCGAGGTCGGGCTGCCGGACGTGATCGCGCACGGCATGTTCACGATGGCCGAGGCGATCCGGGTGGTCACGGACTGGGCCGGCGATCCCGGTGCGGTCGTCGAGTACGGGGTGCGGTTCACCAAGCCGGTCGTCGTGCCGAACGACGACAAGGGCGCCCTGATCGACGTCAGCGGCAAGGTGGCCGCCCTGCTGGACGACAAGCGGGTGCGCGTCGACCTGACGGCCATGTGCGACGGCAAGAAGGTGCTGGGCATGTCCCGCGCCCCCCGCGCATGGGTGAGGGCGGTGGCAGCCACGAGCGGTGGCGGCAGCGCCGATGAGCGGTGCGGGCGTCCGGGTTGACTAGGTTAGTGATTGAGTACTAACTTAGTCGCATGGCAAGGATGAGTGCGGACGAGCGACGCGAAAGCGTCATCCGCGCGGCGATCACCGAGTTCGCCCGCGGCGGGTACAACGGCACGTCCACCGAGGTGATCGCCAGACGGGTGGGCGTCTCGCAGCCGTATCTCTTCCGGCTCTTCCCCAACAAGCAGGCCATGTTCATCGCGGCCGCCGAGCGGTGCCTGGCGGACACCCGCGGAGTCTTCGCCGAGGCCGCCGACGGCCTCAAGGGTGATGACGCGCTGCATGCCATGGCCGCGGCTTATCAGCGCCTGATCGTCGATGACCCGGACCGGCTGCTGATGCAGATGCAGATGTACGCGGCCGTCGCGGCGGCCGAGGCCGCCGACGACCACGAGTTCGGTGAGACGCTGCGGGCCGGATGGCTGCAGATGTTCGACGACATCGCCCTCACGCTCGGCGACGCCGACGAGGCGACCACGTTTCTCGCGTACGGAATGCTCGTCAACACCCTGGCCTCGCTCGGCTTTCCGGCCGGCCACCGGATCTGGGCCAGGTTCTACGAATCGGCCAAGCCGACGGCCAAGCCGACGGGCTGACCGGCACGGCCCGGGTTCGGCCCGATTTTCTGCCCAAAAAAGTTAGTAATCAATGACTAACTCACAGGAGAAGCAGTGACCCAGCACACGAAAGGCCGCTCGGGAGCGGTCTGGGCCCTTGTCATCACCAGCGTCGCCAGCTTCATGGCGGCCCTCGACAACCTCGTCGTCACCACCGCCCTGCCGTCCATCCGCGAAAGCCTCGGCGGCGAGCTGCCGGAGCTCGAATGGACGGTGAACGCGTACACCCTCACCTTCGCCGTCCTGCTGATGCTCGGCGCCTCGCTCGGTGACCGGTTCGGCCGGCGCCGGCTCTTCGTCGTCGGGCTCAGCATCTTCACCGGCGCCTCCGCCGCAGCCGCCCTCTCGCCCGGAATCAACGAACTGATCGCCTTCCGCGCGATCCAGGGCGTGGGCGCGGCGATCATGATGCCGCTGACGCTCACCCTGCTCACGGCCGCCGTGCCGCCCGCCCGCCGCGGCGCCGCGCTGGGCCTCTTCAGCGCCGTGACCGGGCTGGCGGTGGCCTGTGGGCCGCTGGTCGGCGGCACCCTCACCGAACACCTCTCCTGGCAGTGGATCTTCTGGCTGAACGTTCCGATCGGCCTGGTCCTGCTGCCCCTCGCCCGGCTGCGCCTGGCGGAGTCGCACGCCCCGGACTCCCGGCTCGACATCCCCGGCACCCTCCTGGTCAGCGGCGGGCTCTTCGGGATCGTCTACGGCCTGGTGAACGCCAACTCCGACGGCTGGACCGACCCCACCGTCCTGAGCGCCCTCATCGCCGGTGGCGTTCTCCTCGGCGGTTTCATCCACCACGGATTCCGCGCCAAGAACCCGATGCTGCCGATGCGGCTCTTCCGCAACCGGGCGTTCTTCGGGATCAACACGGCCAGCCTGCTGATGTTCTTCGGCATGTTCGGTTCGATCTTCCTGCTCAGCCAGTACTTCCAGGGGGTGCTGGGCTACTCGCCCACCGAGGCCGGTCTGCGGATGCTGCCCTGGACCGGAATGCCGATGCTGGTGGCGCCCGTCGCCGGGTTGCTCGCCGACCGGTTCGGCGGCCGCCCGGTGGTCGTGACCGGACTCGCCCTCCAGGCCGCCGGCCTCGGCCTGTTCGCCCTGGCCCTCGCACCCGACGCCTCCTACGCCTCGCAACTGCCCGGTCTGATGGTCGGCGGCGTCGGAATGGCCCTGTACTTCGCACCCGCCGCCAGCCTGGTGATGTCCAGCGTCCGCCCCGGCGAACAGGGCATCGCCTCCGGTGCCAACAACGCGCTGCGTGAGGTCGGCGGAGCCCTCGGGGTCGCCGTGCTCGCCACGGCCTTCTCCTCGCAGGGCGGTTACGACTCCCCGCAGACCTTCACGGACGGGACCGTCCTCGCGGTCTGGATCGGCGCCGCGGTGGTGGCCCTCGCCGCGCTCGTCGCCCTGATGATCCCGGGCCGCCGCAGCACCCTGGCGCAGGAGGCGGAGCAGGCCGAGGCGCGGGTCCCCGTATCCGCCTGAGGGGTTGTCACGCCGATACGGTCCGCGGCCCCGCCCCGACGGCGGGGTAGCGGACCGTACTCTTGTCCCCGTGCAGGAACTCCACGACGCGCCCCTCGCCCCCCTGACCACCTTCCGGCTCGGCGGCCCCGCCACCCGCCTCCTCACCGCGACGACCGACGCCGAAGTGGTCGACGCAGTCCGCGCGGCCGATGACAGCGGCACCCCGCTCCTGGTCATCGGCGGCGGCAGCAATCTGGTCATCGGCGACAAGGGCTTCGACGGCACCGCCCTGCGCATCGCCACCAAGGGTTTCGTGCTGGACGGTGCGACGCTCGAACTGGCCGCCGGGGAGGTCTGGACGGACGCCGTCGCCCGCAGTGTGGAGGCCGGTCTCGCCGGGCTCGAATGCCTGGCCGGAATCCCCGGCTCCGCCGGTGCGACGCCGATCCAGAACGTCGGGGCGTACGGGCAGGAGGTGTCGTCCACCATCAGGGAGGTCGTCGCCTACGACCGGCACAGCCGTGAGACGGTCACGATCCCGAACGCCGAGTGCGACTTCTCGTACCGGCACAGCCGCTTCAAGGCCGAACCCGACCGCTTCGTGGTGCTGCGGGTCCGCTTCGGGCTGGAGGAGGCGGGCGGCCTGTCCGCGCCCCTGAAGTACCCCGAAACGGCCCGCGCGATGGGCGTCGCGGAGGGGGAGCGCGTTCCCGCCGCCGCCGCCCGCGAAACCGTGCTCCGGCTCCGGGCCGGCAAGGGCATGGTGCTCGACCCCGAGGATTACGACACCTGGTCGGCCGGTTCGTTCTTCACCAACCCGATCCTGGACCGGGAGCAGTTCGAGGCGTTCCTCGCCCGAGTGGCGGACCGGCTCGGACCCGAGGTGTCGCCCCCCGCCTTCCCCGCGGGCGAGGGACGCACCAAGACGTCGGCGGCCTGGCTCATCGACCGGGCCGGATTCACCAAGGGATACGGGACCGGCCCGGCCCGCATCTCCACCAAGCACACGCTCGCCCTCACCAACCGGGGCGCCGCGAGCACCGACGACCTGCTGGCCCTGGCCCGCGAGGTCGTCGCCGGGGTCCACGAGGTCTTCGGCGTCACGCTCGTCAACGAACCGGTGACCGTCGGCGTGGCCCTGTAGCAGCGCCCGGGCCGCAGGGCCCCGCGCGGGCCGGCCGGTCAGTACGCCACACCCACGCCCTGTTTCACCGCCGCGGGGTCGTCGATCAGCGCCAGCATCGCGTGCGCCACGTCGGCCCGGGAGATGGACCGGCCGCTGCGCGGGTTGCTGCCGTGGACCGTCCGGTACGTCCCCGTCATCGGGCCGTTGGTGAGCTTCGGGGGCCGGACGGACGTCCAGTCCGTCGCGGAGGCCGCGAGCGCCGCCTCCATCGCGGTGAGGTCCGCGTAGACCTCCTTGAGGATCATGCCGATCGCCGAGAGCATCATCCGGTCGAGCAGCGGGTCGTCCGCGGGCTCCGGCGCGACCGGGGCCGCGCTCACCACGAGCAGCCGTCGCGTTCCCTCGGCCTCCATCGCCGCGAGCACGGCGCGGGTCAGCCGCTCGGCGATCCCGCCGGCCTTCCGGCCCCGTGAGCCCAGGCCCGAGAGCACCGCGTCGCGGCCCGCGACAGCCTCGCGCAGTGCCTCCGGGTCATCGATCCGGGCCACCGTGTGGACCGTCACGTCGGAGAGCGGGACCGGCAGCCGCGCGGGGTCACGCACCACCGCCGTCACCTGGTGCCCCGCCGCCACCGCCTGGCGGACGATCTCCTGTCCGATACCGCCTGTCGCACCGAACACAGTGAGTCTCATTGCGCACCCTCCTCGGGTGGGTAAGTGTTCACTCACCTCTACAGTGAGTGAACACTTACCCACCCGTCAAGCTTCGTTGGAGTGCACATGGATCAGAAGCCGGCCCGCGCCCGCATCATCGACGCCGCTCACCGGCTGATGCTCACCATCGGCCTGGCCCGCGCCACCACCAAGGAGATCGCCAAGGCCGCCGGCTGCTCGGAGGCCGCGCTCTACAAGCACTTCCCGAGCAAGGAGGAGCTCTTCGTGGCGGTCCTGAAGGAACGGCTGCCCAAGGTCGACGGAATCCTGAAGCGGCTGATCGCCGACCCGGGAGAGGGGGAGCGGACGGTCGAGCAGAACCTCACCGAGATCGCCCGCGAGGCCGCCCTCTTCTACGAGCAGAGCTTCCCGATCGCGGCGTCCCTGTACGCCGAGCCGAGGCTCAGGAACCGTCACAACGCGGCGATGCGGGAGCTGGGTACCGGCCCCCATGTGCCGATCCGCGGGCTGGACGCCTATCTGCGCGCCGAGCAGTCCGCGGGCCGGGTGCGGACCGACGCCGACACCTACGCGGCCGCGTCCCTGCTGCTGGGGGCCTGCGCACAGCGGGCCTTCGCCTACGCGGCCACGGAGGACGGGCGGCCGCCGCAGTCCCTCGACGAGTTCGCCGCGTCGGTGGCCCGCGCGCTGCTGCGGGGGATCGGCGAGCAGCCCGGGCCGGCGGCCGGTCAGCCCACCGGCTTCGCCAGCCAGCCGTCCACGCCCGCCAGCAGCTCCGCCCGCACCGCGTCCGGCGCGGCCGAACCGCGTACCGACTGACGTGCCAGCTCCGCCAGCTCCTCGTCGGTGAACGCGTGATGGCGCCGCACCAGGTCGTACTGCGCGGCCAGCCGGGAGCCGAAGAGCAGCGGGTCGTCCGCGCCGAGCGCCATCGGCACCCCGGCCTCGAACAAGGTGCGCAGCGGTACGTCCGACGGCTTCTCGTAGACGCCGAGCGCCACGTTGGACGCGGGGCACACCTCGCAGGTCACCCCGCGCTCCGCCAGCTTGCGCAGCAGCCGCGGGTCCTCGGCGGCCCGCACCCCGTGCCCGACCCGGGACGCCTCCAGATCGTCCAGGCAGTCGCGGACGCTGGAGGGGCCCGACAGCTCACCGCCGTGCGGGGCCGCCAGCAGGCCGCCCTCCCTGGCGATGGCGAAGGCCCGGTCGAAGTCGCGGGCCATGCCGCGCCGCTCGTCGTTGGAGAGCCCGAATCCGACGACGCCCCGGTCGGCGTAGCGCACCGCGAGCCGGGCCAGGGTCCTGGCGTCCAGCGGGTGCTTCATCCGGTTCGCCGCGATGACCACCCGGATCGGCAGCCCGGTCGCGCGCGAGGCGCTGTCCACCGCGTCCAGGATGATCTCGATCGCCGGGATGAGCCCGCCGAGCAGGGGCGCGTACGAGGTGGGGTCGACCTGGATCTCCAGCCAGCCGGAGCCGTCCGCGACGTCCTCCTGGGCGGCCTCGCGCACCAGCCGCTGGATGTCCTCGGGCGAGCGCAGACAGGATCTGGCGATGTCGTAGAGCCGCTGGAAACGGAACCAGCCCCGCTCGTCCGTCGCGCGCAGCCGGGGAGGCTCGCCGCCGGTCAGTGCCTCCGGCAGCCGCACGCCGTACTTGTCGGCGAGTTCGAGCAGCGTCGTGGGCCGCATCGACCCGGTGAAATGCAAGTGCAGGTGGGCCTTGGGCAACAGCCGTACATCACGCTCCATTCCAAGATCCTGCCGCACGGACGGGGTGTCGCGGTAGCCGGATTCCCCATCGAGTTGCCCCCCGAACAGGAAAGCGACCCCCGGCCGTGGCCGAGGGTCGCCCGCTGGATGCGTCAGGTGATCAGGCCTTGGCCTCGCCCAGCAGCTTCTGGAGCCGCGAGACGCCCTCGACGAGGTCGTCGTCGCCCAGCGCGTAGGAGAGACGCAGGTAGCCCGGCGTACCGAAGGCCTCGCCCGGCACGACCGCGACCTCGGCCTCGTCCAGGATCAGCGCGGCCAGCTCCGCCGAGGTGGCCGGGCGCTTGCCGCGGATCTCCTTGCCGAGCAGCGCCTTCACCGAGGGGTACGCGTAGAACGCGCCCTCGGGCTCCGGGCACAGCACGTCGTCGATCTCGTTGAGCATCCGCACGATGGTCTGCCGGCGCCGGTCGAAGGCGGTGCGCATCTCGGCGACCGCGTCCAGGTTCCCGGAGACGGCGGCCAGCGCGGCGACCTGGGCGACGTTGGAGACGTTGGACGTGGCGTGCGACTGCAGGTTGGTCGCGGCCTTCACCACGTCCTTGGGGCCGACGATCCACCCCACGCGCCACCCGGTCATCGCGTACGTCTTGGCGACACCGTTGACCACAATGCACTTGTCGCGCAGCTCGGGCACGATCGCCGGCAGCGAGGTGAACTTCGCGTCGCCGTAGACCAGGTGCTCGTAGATCTCGTCGGTCAGCACCCACAGGCCGTGCTCGACGGCCCAGCGGCCGATCGCCTCGGCGTCGGCCTCGCTGTAGACCGCACCGGTCGGGTTCGACGGGGAGACGAACAGGACGACCTTCGTACGCTCGGTACGGGCCGCCTCCAGCTGCTCCACGGAGACCCGGTAGCCGGTGGTCTCGTCGGCGACGACCTCCACCGGGACACCGCCCGCGAGGCGGATCGACTCGGGGTAGGTGGTCCAGTACGGAGCCGGGACGATGACCTCGTCGCCCGGGTCGAGGATCGTCGCGAAGGCCTCGTAGATGGCCTGCTTGCCGCCGTTGGTCACCAGGATCTGGGAGGCGTCGATCTCGTAGCCGGAGTCGCGCAGCGTCTTCTCCGCGATGGCGGCCTTGAGCTCGGGGAGCCCGCCGGCCGGGGTGTAGCGGTGGTACTTCGGGTTGCGGCAGGCCTCGACCGCGGCGTCGACGATGTAGCCGGGGGTCGGGAAGTCGGGCTCGCCGGCACCGAAGCCGATCACCGGACGGCCGGCGGCCTTGAGGGCCTTGGCCTTGGCGTCGACGGCGAGGGTGGCGGACTCGGAGATTGCACCGATGCGGGCGGAGACCCGGCGCTCGGAGGGAGGAGTAGCAGCGCTCATGCCCCCCATGTTCCCAGACCGTATTCCGCGTCGGCACAGGGGTTTCAGGGACCGGACAGCACTCGGACAGCATGCGGACAACAATCGGACAGGACCGGTCGGGAGCTATCTGTTCGACGCCGGGCCGCTGAGCACGTACACTCACCTGTCGTTGGCCTTCACCAGCCGCACCGTTCCTGCACTCGGGGCATCCGAGAACATGCGGTAGGTTGGTGGAAACCACAAAGGGTCGTAGCTCAATTGGTAGAGCACTGGTCTCCAAAACCAGCGGTTGGGGGTTCAAGTCCCTCCGGCCCTGCTACACACTCCTTCGCCAGGATGTGTGCGCATGTACGTACTTCAATGCATCGCCGTGCGGCTCCACCGGGCGCGGCACGGCCATGACCCGGAATCAGGTGAGAAGCGTGACGGACGCCGTGGGCTCCATCGACATGCCTGATGCCGAGGATGAAGTCCCCGAGTCGAAGAAGAAGACCCGGAAGGGCGGTAAGCGCGGCAAGAAGGGCCCTCTGGGCCGTCTCGCGCTCTTCTACCGCCAGATCATCGCCGAACTCCGCAAGGTTGTCTGGCCGACTCGCAACCAGCTCACGACATACACCTCAGTGGTGATTGTGTTCGTGGTCGTCATGATCGGTCTCGTTACCGTGATTGACTTCGGATTCCAGCGGGTCATCAAGTACGTCTTCGGCTGATCCCGCGGAGGGCGCCTCATGGGCGCCCCTTTCGCATGTTCCACCCATTTGTATCCAGGAAGAAGCAGCCACCGTGTCTGACCCGAACCTGAACGACGCCGTCGAGCCGACGGCGGGCGCCTTCGAGTCCGCCGAGGACGAGCTCGACATCGTCGAGGCGGCGGACGCTGTGGAGCCGGACCAGGCTGAAGCTGCCGACGCCGCCGCGGGCGCGCCCGCCGAGCAGGCCGCAGTGCACGCCGAGACCACCGACGAGGCCGCAGCGGCCGACGCCGAGGAAGCCGACGCCGAGGAAGCCGACGACGAGGCCGACGAGGAAGAGGCCGAGCCGGCCGCCCCCGTCGACACCGTCACGGCCCTGCGCGAGGAACTGCGCACCCTGCCGGGCGAGTGGTACGTCATCCACACGTACGCCGGTTACGAGAAGCGTGTGAAGGCCAACCTGGAGCAGCGCGCCGTCTCGCTGAACGTGGAGGAGTTCATCTATCAGGCCGAGGTGCCTGAGGAGGAAATCGTCCAGATCAAGAACGGCGAGCGCAAGAACGTCCGTCAGAACAAGCTCCCGGGTTACGTCCTGGTGCGCATGGACCTGACGAACGAGTCCTGGGGCGTCGTCCGCAACACTCCCGGTGTCACCGGCTTCGTGGGCAACGCCTACGACCCGTACCCGCTGACCCTGGACGAGATCGTCAAGATGCTCGCGCCGGAGGCCGAGGAGAAGGCCGCCCGTGAGGCCGCGGAGGCCGAGGGCAAGCCGGCTCCGTCCCGCAAGGTCGAGGTCCAGGTGCTGGACTTCGAGGTGGGCGACTCCGTCACCGTCACCGACGGCCCGTTCGCGACGCTGCAGGCGACGATCAACGAGATCAACGCCGACTCGAAGAAGGTCAAGGGTCTCGTCGAGATCTTCGGCCGCGAGACGCCGGTCGAGCTCAGCTTCGACCAGATCCAGAAGAACTAGCGACTGCCGTAGCAGGCGCCCGCCAGCTTCTGGACACATGCCTACCAAGCAGGTCAGACCGGCTGTCAAAGCCCGTCTGACCTGCTTGGTTTTTGGTCGCGCAGCTATACCCGTTATCGTTGTGCGGTATGCCGTCATCCGGATGACCGGATGACGGCGAAAACTCTCACTAGGACCCGGAGAGAGCACATGCCTCCCAAGAAGAAGAAGGTCACGGGGCTTATCAAGCTCCAGATCAACGCCGGTGCGGCCAACCCGGCCCCGCCGGTCGGCCCCGCACTGGGTCAGCACGGCGTCAACATCATGGAGTTCTGCAAGGCCTACAACGCCGCGACCGAGTCGCAGCGTGGCATGGTCGTGCCGGTGGAGATCACGGTCTACGACGACCGCTCCTTCACCTTCATCACCAAGACTCCGCCGGCCGCCAAGCTGATCCTCAAGGCCGCGGGTGTGGACAAGGGCTCCGGCGAGCCGCACAAGACCAAGGTTGCCAAGCTGACGGCCGCCCAGGTCCGCGAGATCGCCACGACGAAGCTCCCCGACCTGAACGCCAATGACCTCGACGCAGCGTCGAAGATCATCGCCGGCACCGCCCGTTCCATGGGCATCACGGTCGAAGGCTGATTCAGCCCCACCGCCCTCAGTGGTAGGACCAAGCGCTGGTCCGCACCACGACTCCACACTCTGAAACCACAGGAGTAGAAGTGAAGCGCAGCAAGAACCTCCGCGCTGCGGACGCCAAGATCGACCGGGCGCGCAACTACGCCCCGCTCGAGGCCGTCCGTATCGCCAAGGACACCGCCTCCACGAAGTTCGACAGCACCGTCGAGGTCGCGTTTGCGCTGGGTGTTGACCCTCGCAAGGCCGACCAGATGGTCCGTGGCACCGTGAACCTCCCGCACGGCACCGGCAAGACCGCCCGGGTCCTGGTCTTCGCGACCGGTGACCGTGCTGCGGCCGCGGAAGCCGCGGGCGCCGACATCGTCGGCGCCGACGAGCTCATCGACGAGGTGGCGAAGGGCCGTCTGGACTTCGACGCCGTCGTCGCGACCCCGGACCTCATGGGCAAGGTCGGCCGCCTGGGCCGCGTGCTCGGTCCGCGTGGTCTGATGCCGAACCCGAAGACCGGCACCGTCACCCCCGATGTCGTGAAGGCTGTCAACGACATCAAGGGCGGCAAGATCGAGTTCCGCGTCGACAAGCACTCGAACCTGCACTTCATCATCGGCAAGACCTCGTTCGACGAGACCAAGCTGGTGGAGAACTACGCAGCGGCGCTGGACGAGATCCTCCGTCTGAAGCCGTCCGCCGCCAAGGGCCGCTACATCAAGAAGGCCACCCTGGCCACCACGATGGGCCCCGGCATCCCGCTGGACTCCAACCGCACCCGTAACCTCCTCGTCGAGGAGGACCCGGCCTCCGTCTGAGCCTGAGTGCTCGTACGAACGCCGCGTCACGTGTGACATTGACGGGCCCCGCAACCTTTCGAGGTGCGGGGCCCGTCCTCGTACGTACATACCGGTGGCTGTCGGAGCCGTGAGTTAGCGTGAGGTCACCGAGAGCCGGACACAGGGGTGGGAGCGGATATGAGGACAAGTACCGTACGGCGCGTGGGTCTGTCCGTGGCAGTGGCAGCGGCGCTGACGTCGGTCGCGGCCTGCGGCGGATCGGACAGCAAGAGCGAGAGCCGCGGCGGCGCGGCGGCGACGAAGGCCGAACCGATCGCCGCACTGCTCGCGGTCCAGAAGAAGACCGGCGGGGCGAACTCGGCGAAGGTCGAGGGCACCACCACGATGGGCACCCAGATGTCCATGAAGCAGTCCGGGGCCATCGACTGGTCCGACGGCATCAGCGGCGCCCTGGAGATCAAGTACACCGGCGGCACCATGGCGGACACCCTGAAGCAGTCCGGCAGCGACGGCACGATGCAGGCGCGCTACTTCAAGGACGGCTACGCGGCCAACATGGGCGATGCCTTCGCCCAGCAGGCCGGTGGCAAGCACTGGATCAACTACAGCTACGAGGACCTCGCCAAGCTCTCCGGCGCCTCGGGCGAGCTGATGAAGGACCAGATGCAGAACACCACCCCCGACCAGGGGGTGAAGGCGCTGCTGGCCTCCGGGGACGTGAAGAGGACGGGCCAGGAGGACGTCCGGGGTGTCGCCACCACGCACTACTCCGGCACGGTCGACGTCGCCGAGCTGACCGCCAAGAACTCCGAGCTGGACGCCGATCAGCTCGCCGCGTTCAAGAAGCAGCTCAGCGACGCCGGGATCACCACGGAGAAGGTCGACATCTGGGTCGACAAGAACGACCTGCTGGTGAAGAAGACCGAGCGCGGCCGGATGAAGACCGGCGAGCTCAACTCCACCGTGTTCTACAGCGACTACGGCACCAAGGTGTCGGTCGAGCGGCCGCCGGCCTCCGACAGCGTCGACTTCTCCGAGCTCCTGAAGCAGCAGCAGGGAGCGTCCGGCGGCGCGTCCTGAACCTCCCGCAGTACCCGGAGTGGGACGGATTTGCTCGGCGCGACCCCGGTCGCGTACTCTTCTGCAGAAGCCAAAGACCGCTGGTCGTTGCTGCACTCCCGCAAGGGGGACAGCAACCGAAGGATCCGTTGAGCACGGACGACCTGCGCAGGTGACTGTGGAAAGCTCCCGGACTTCGTGCGGTTGAGCTACGCCCTGGCACTTGTGCTGGGGCGTTTCGTCTTTTCCGGCCCCTTCTGAGCGGTCCTCATCACCCGGAAGGAGGCCAAGCTCATGGCAAGGCCCGACAAGGCTGCCGCGGTAGCCGAGCTCGCGGACCAGTTCCGCAGCTCGAACGCCGCCGTGCTGACCGAGTACCGGGGTCTCACCGTGGCACAGCTCAAGCAGCTGCGCCGTTCGCTCGGTGAGAACGCCCAGTACGCCGTGGTGAAGAACACGCTGACCAAGATTGCGGCCAACGAGGCCGGGATCGACACGCTCGACGACCTGTTCGCAGGTCCGACGGCGGTTGCCTTCGTCACCGGTGACCCGGTGGAGTCGGCGAAGGGTCTTCGTGACTTCGCCAAGGACAACCCCAACCTCATCATCAAGGGCGGTGTCCTTGACGGTAAGGCGCTGTCCGCCGATGAGTTCAAGAAGCTCGCGGACCTCGAGTCCCGCGAGGTTCTGCTCGCCAAGCTGGCCGGTGCCATGAAGGGCAAGCAGACTCAGGCTGCGCAGCTCTTCCAGGCTCTGCCGTCGAAGTTCGTCCGCACCGCGGAAGCGCTTCGCGCCAAGAGGGAAGAGCAGGGCGGTGCCGGTACTCCGGCTCCCGCCGAGGCCGCCGAGTAATTTCGCTCAGCGGTCCAGCGGGCTCCACGTACGCCCGCCGACATATACATCCGGCACCTGCCGAATAGTGGAAGGACGCCATCATGGCGAAGCTCAGCCAGGAAGACCTGCTCGCCCAGTTCGAGGAGCTCACCCTCATCGAGCTCTCCGAGTTCGTTAAGGCCTTCGAGGAGAAGTTCGACGTCACCGCCGCCGCGGCCGTCGCCGTCGCCGGTCCCGCCGCCGGTGGCCCCGCCGCCGAGGCCGAGGCCGAGCAGGACGAGTTCGACGTCATCCTCACGGGTGCCGGCGAGAAGAAGATCCAGGTCATCAAGGTCGTGCGTGAGCTGACCTCGCTGGGTCTCAAGGAGGCCAAGGACCTCGTCGACGGCGCCCCGAAGCCCGTCCTCGAGAAGGTCGCCAAGGAGGCCGCCGAGAAGGCTGCCGAGTCCCTCAAGGGCGCCGGCGCCTCCGTCGAGGTCAAGTGACCCTGCGAGTCTTCTGACTCGTCTGGACCCCCGTGCCGCGAGGCACGGACGTCACATCGCGAAAGGCGATCACCCGTACGGGTGATCGCCTTTCGGCGTACCCATGAGGGTGCCTTGCTCTTCCCGCGCTGACGAGTATGGTGATCTTCGCCGTGCGCCTCTCGAAGGGGAGCGCGAACGGCGAAGAGGGGCGGCGTATGCGGGTCTCCGGGGCCTGGCCCGGCTGGGGGGCCTTGACGAACCGCACGAGGCGCGCAATTCTCAAGGCGCGTCGTCACATCGATCCGGATCCGAGGCATGGATCGATGACGAAGAGGGCAGTAAAGAAGAGCGCAGCTCATGCAGGGCTAGACATAGGTGTTGAGAACAAGCTGTTGAGAGCAACGTGGGTCTCTGAGAACCCCGACTGGACATCAGTGTGCCGCTTGGCTACACTGACCCTTTGCGCTGCCTGTTAGCTGCCTCCTGCCCGTCACCAGGGGCATACTCATCTTGTGCACCGTGGATTGATCATCTCTGAAGAGGGACATCTATCCATGTGTCCAGTTTGGGACCGGTACGCGCGTAGTGAGTCCGAGCCCTCGGAAGGACCCCCTCTTGGCCGCCTCGCGCAACGCCTCGACCGCGAATACGAACAACGGCGCCAGCACCGCCCCGCTGCGCATCTCTTTTGCAAAAATCAAGGAGCCCCTCGAGGTTCCGAACCTCCTCGCGCTGCAGACCGAGAGCTTTGACTGGCTCCTCGGCAACGCCGCCTGGAAGGCTCGCGTCGAGGCTGCTCTGGACAGTGGACAAGACGTCCCCACCAAGTCCGGCCTGGAGGAGATCTTCGAGGAGATTTCACCGATCGAGGACTTCTCCGGGTCGATGTCGCTTACGTTCCGCGACCACCGCTTCGAGCCCCCGAAGAACTCGATCGACGAGTGCAAGGAGCGCGACTTCACGTTCGCCGCCCCGCTCTTCGTGACGGCCGAGTTCACCAACAACGAGACCGGCGAGATCAAGTCCCAGACGGTCTTCATGGGCGATTTCCCGCTCATGACCAACAAGGGCACCTTCGTCATCAACGGCACCGAGCGTGTCGTTGTGTCGCAGCTGGTCCGCTCGCCGGGTGTCTACTTCGACTCCTCGATCGACAAGACGTCCGACAAGGACATCTTCTCCGCCAAGATCATCCCTTCCCGGGGTGCCTGGCTGGAGATGGAGATCGACAAGCGCGACATGGTCGGTGTCCGCATCGACCGCAAGCGCAAGCAGTCCGTCACCGTCCTCCTGAAGGCTCTCGGCTGGACCACCGAGCAGATCCTGGAGGAGTTCGGCGAGTACGAGTCGATGCGCGCCACCCTGGAGAAGGACCACACCCAGGGCCAGGACGACGCGCTGCTCGACATCTACCGCAAGCTGCGCCCGGGCGAGCCGCCCACCCGCGAGGCTGCTCAGACGCTGCTCGAGAACCTCTACTTCAACCCGAAGCGCTACGACCTCGCGAAGGTCGGCCGCTACAAGGTGAACAAGAAGCTCGGCGCGGATGAGCCGCTCGACGCCGGTGTTCTCACCAGCGACGACATCATCGCGACCATCAAGTACCTGGTGAAGCTGCACGCCGGGGAGACCGAGACCGTCGGCGAGTCCGGCCGTTCGATCGTCGTCGAGACCGACGACATCGACCACTTCGGCAACCGTCGTCTGCGCAACGTCGGCGAGCTCATCCAGAACCAGGTCCGCACGGGCCTGGCGCGGATGGAGCGCGTCGTGCGTGAGCGCATGACGACTCAGGACGTCGAGGCCATCACGCCGCAGACCCTGATCAACATCCGGCCGGTCGTCGCCTCCATCAAGGAGTTCTTCGGCACCAGCCAGCTGTCGCAGTTCATGGACCAGAACAACCCGCTGTCGGGTCTCACCCACAAGCGCCGCCTGTCGGCTCTTGGCCCGGGTGGTCTCTCCCGTGAGCGGGCCGGCTTCGAGGTCCGTGACGTGCACCCGTCCCACTACGGACGCATGTGCCCGATCGAGACCCCTGAAGGCCCGAACATCGGTCTGATCGGTTCGCTCGCCTCGTACGGACGCGTCAACGCGTTCGGTTTCATCGAGACGCCGTACCGCAAGGTCGTCGACGGCCAGGTCACCGACGAGGTCGACTACGTCACGGCCGACGAGGAAGACCGTTACGTCATCGCCCAGGCGAACGCGACGCTCTCCGACGAGCTGCGCTTCACCGAGCCCCGCGTCCTGGTCCGCCGTCGTGGCGGAGAGGTCGACTACGTGCCCGGCACCGAAGTCGACTACATGGACGTCTCGCCGCGCCAGATGGTGTCCGTCGCCACCGCGATGATCCCGTTCCTGGAGCACGACGACGCCAACCGTGCCCTCATGGGCGCGAACATGATGCGTCAGGCGGTGCCGCTGATCAAGTCGGAGGCCCCGCTCGTCGGCACCGGCATGGAGTACCGCTGCGCCACCGACGCCGGTGACGTGCTGAAGGCCGAGAAGGACGGTGTGGTCCAGGAGGTCTCCGCGGACTACATCACCGTGACCAACGACGACGGCACGTACACCACGTACCGCATCGCGAAGTTCATGCGCTCCAACCAGGGCACCTCGGTCAACCAGAAGGTCGTCGTCTCCGAGGGCGACCGGGTCATCGAGGGCCAGGTGCTCGCCGACGGTCCGGCCACCGAGAACGGTGAGATGGCCCTGGGCAAGAACCTGCTCGTGGCGTTCATGCCGTGGGAGGGTCACAACTACGAGGACGCGATCATCCTGTCGCAGCGCCTCGTGCAGGACGACGTCCTCTCCTCGATCCACATCGAGGAGCACGAGGTCGACGCCCGTGACACCAAGCTCGGCCCGGAGGAGATCACCCGGGACATCCCGAACGTCTCCGAAGAGGTCCTCGCCGACCTCGACGAGCGCGGCATCATCCGGATCGGTGCCGAGGTCGTCGCCGGTGACATCCTCGTCGGCAAGGTCACGCCCAAGGGCGAGACCGAGCTGACCCCCGAGGAGCGCCTGCTCCGCGCGATCTTCGGTGAGAAGGCGCGCGAAGTGCGCGACACCTCGCTGAAGGTGCCGCACGGTGAGATCGGCAAGGTCATCGGCGTCCGCGTCTTCGACCGCGAAGAGGGCGACGAGCTGCCGCCGGGCGTGAACCAGCTGGTGCGCGTCTACGTCGCGCAGAAGCGCAAGATCACCGATGGTGACAAGCTCGCCGGCCGTCACGGCAACAAGGGCGTCATCTCGAAGATCCTGCCGATCGAGGACATGCCGTTCCTGGAGGACGGCACCCCGGTCGACATCATCCTCAACCCGCTGGGTGTCCCGTCCCGAATGAACCCGGGACAGGTCCTGGAGATCCACCTCGGCTGGCTCGCCAGCCGCGGCTGGGACGTCTCCGGCCTCGGTGACGAGTGGGCCAAGCGCCTGCAGACCATCGGCGCCGACCAGGTCGCCCCCGGCACCAACGTCGCGACCCCGGTCTTCGACGGTGCCCGTGAGGACGAGATCACCGGCCTCTTCCAGGCCACGATCCCGAACCGCGACGGCGACCGGCTGGTCCAGCCCTCGGGCAAGGCCAACCTGTTCGACGGCCGCTCCGGCGAGCCGTTCCCCGAGCCGGTCTCGGTCGGCTTCATGTACATCCTCAAGCTCCACCACCTCGTCGACGACAAGCTCCACGCTCGTTCGACGGGTCCGTACTCCATGATCACCCAGCAGCCGCTGGGTGGTAAGGCTCAGTTCGGTGGACAGCGCTTCGGTGAAATGGAGGTGTGGGCCCTTGAAGCTTATGGCGCCGCGTACGCCCTCCAGGAGCTGCTGACGATCAAGTCCGACGACGTGACCGGCCGCGTGAAGGTCTACGAGGCCATCGTCAAGGGCGAGAACATCCCCGAGCCCGGCATTCCCGAGTCCTTCAAGGTGCTCATCAAGGAAATGCAGTCGCTCTGCCTCAACGTGGAGGTGCTGTCCTCGGACGGCATGTCCATCGAGATGCGCGACACGGACGAGGACGTCTTCCGCGCGGCGGAGGAGCTCGGAATCGACCTGTCCCGGCGCGAGCCGAGCAGCGTCGAAGAGGTCTGACGGGTTGGCCGGCCGGATCCCTGTGATCCGGCCGGCTCTCCCCGGACCCGTTCAGACCATTGCTGAAGTGCCCCGATTTCTCGCGTGATGCGAGGGGGCTCGAACCCCCGAAAGAGGGATTGACGACAAGTGCTCGACGTCAACTTCTTCGACGAGCTGCGGATCGGCCTTGCCACCGCGGACGACATCCGGACCTGGTCCCACGGCGAAGTGAAGAAGCCGGAGACCATCAACTACCGCACGCTCAAGCCCGAAAAGGACGGACTCTTCTGCGAGAAGATCTTCGGTCCGACCCGGGACTGGGAGTGCTACTGCGGCAAGTACAAGCGTGTCCGCTTCAAGGGCATCATCTGTGAGCGCTGTGGCGTCGAGGTAACTCGCGCCAAGGTGCGCCGTGAGCGCATGGGCCACATCGAGCTTGCCGCTCCCGTCACCCACATCTGGTACTTCAAGGGCGTCCCGTCCCGACTGGGCTACCTGCTGGACCTCGCGCCGAAGGACCTCGAAAAGGTCATCTACTTCGCCGCGTACATGATCACGTTTGTCGACGAGGAGCGCCGTACCCGCGACCTCCCGTCGCTGGAGGCGCACGTCTCCGTCGAGCGCCAGCAGGTCGAGAACCGTCGCGACTCGGACCTCGAGAACCGTGCCAAGAAGCTCGAGACCGACCTCGGCGAGCTGGAGGCCGAGGGCGCCAAGGCCGATGTGCGCCGCAAGGTGCGCGAAGGTGCCGAGCGCGAGATGAAGCAGCTGCGCGACCGTGCGCAGCGCGAGATCGACCGTCTCGACGAGGTGTGGAGCCGCTTCAAGAACCTCAAGGTCCAGGACCTCGAGGGCGACGAGCTGCTCTACCGCGAGCTGCGTGACCGCTTCGGCACGTACTTCGACGGCTGCATGGGTGCCGCTGCTCTGCAGAAGCGCCTGGAGTCCTTCGACCTCGACGAGGAGGCCGAGCGCCTCCGCGAGATCATCCGTACCGGCAAGGGCCAGAAGAAGACCCGTGCGCTCAAGCGCCTCAAGGTCGTCTCCGCGTTCCTGCAGACCAGCAACAAGCCCAAGGGCATGGTGCTCGACTGCGTGCCGGTCATCCCGCCGGACCTGCGTCCGATGGTGCAGCTGGACGGTGGCCGCTTCGCGACCTCCGACCTGAACGACCTGTACCGCCGTGTGATCAACCGCAACAACCGCCTCAAGCGTCTCCTTGACCTCGGTGCCCCCGAGATCATCGTGAACAACGAGAAGCGGATGCTGCAGGAGGCCGTCGACGCGCTGTTCGACAACGGCCGCCGCGGTCGCCCGGTCACCGGTCCCGGTAACCGCCCGCTCAAGTCCCTCAGCGACATGCTGAAGGGCAAGCAGGGCCGATTCCGTCAGAACCTCCTCGGCAAGCGCGTGGACTACTCCGCGCGTTCCGTGATCGTCGTCGGCCCGCAGCTCAAGCTGCACCAGTGCGGTCTGCCGAAGGCCATGGCGCTGGAGCTCTTCAAGCCGTTCGTGATGAAGCGCCTGGTGGACCTGAACCACGCGCAGAACATCAAGTCGGCCAAGCGCATGGTCGAGCGCGGCCGCACCGTGGTGTACGACGTCCTCGAAGAGGTCATCGCCGAGCACCCGGTGCTGCTGAACCGTGCACCGACCCTGCACCGCCTCGGCATCCAGGCCTTCGAGCCGCAGCTGGTCGAGGGCAAGGCCATCCAGATCCACCCGCTCGTCTGCACCGCGTTCAACGCGGACTTCGACGGTGACCAGATGGCCGTGCACCTGCCGCTCTCCGCGGAGGCGCAGGCCGAGGCCCGCATCCTGATGCTGTCCTCGAACAACATCCTGAAGCCGGCCGACGGCCGTCCCGTCACCATGCCGACCCAGGACATGGTGCTGGGTCTGTTCTTCCTGACCACCGACGGTGAACTCCGTGACACCAAGGGCGAGGGCCGCGCGTTCGGCTCCACGGCCGAGGCGATCATGGCGTTCGACTCCGGTGAGCTGGCGCTCCAGTCGTCCGTCGACATCCGCTTCCCGGTGGGCACCATCCCGCCGCGTGGCTGGGTGCCGCCGGTCGCCGAGGAGGGCGAGCCCGAGTACCAGCCGGGTGACACCTTCCGGCTGCGGACGAGCCTGGGCCGCGCGCTCTTCAACGAGCTGCTGCCCGAGGACTACCCGTTCGTCGACTACTCGGTCGGCAAGAAGCAGCTCTCCGAGATCGTCAACGACCTCGCCGAGCGCTACCCCAAGGTCATCGTGGCGGCGACGCTCGACAACCTGAAGGCGGCGGGCTTCCACTGGGCCACCCGTTCCGGCGTCACCGTCTCCGTGGCGGACATCGTCGTGCCCGAGGCCAAGAAGGCCATCGTCAAGGGCTACGAGGACCAGGACGAGAAGGTCCAGAAGCAGTACGAGCGCGGTCTGATCACCAAGGACGAGCGCACGCAGGAGCTCATCGCGATCTGGACCAAGGCGACCAACGAGGTTGCCGAGGCGATGAACGCGAACTTCCCCAAGACGAACCCCATCTTCATGATGGTTGACTCGGGTGCCCGAGGAAACATGATGCAGATGCGTCAGATCGCCGGTATGCGTGGTCTGGTGTCCAACGCCAAGAACGAGACGATTCCCCGTCCCATCAAGGCGTCCTTCCGTGAGGGCCTCACCGTTCTGGAGTACTTCATCTCCACGCACGGTGCCCGTAAGGGTCTGGCGGACACCGCCCTGCGTACCGCCGACTCGGGTTACCTGACCCGTCGTCTGGTGGACGTCTCGCAGGACGTGATCATTCGCGAGGAGGACTGCGGCACCGACCGCGGCCTCAAGCTGAAGATCGCCGTCAAGGGCGCCGACGGCGTGCTCCGCAAGACGGAGGACGTCGAGACCTCGGTCTACGCCCGCATGCTCGCCGAGGACGTCGTCATCGACGGCAAGGTCATCGCGCCTGCCAACGTCGACCTCGGTGACGTCCTGATCGACGCCCTGGTGGGCGCCGGCGTCGAGGAGGTCAAGACCCGCTCGGTCCTGACCTGTGAGTCCGCGGTCGGCACCTGTGCCTTCTGCTACGGACGCTCGCTCGCCACCGGCAAGCTGGTCGACATCGGTGAGGCGGTCGGCATCATCGCCGCCCAGTCCATCGGTGAGCCCGGTACCCAGCTGACGATGCGTACCTTCCACACCGGTGGTGTGGCCGGTGACGACATCACCCAGGGTCTGCCCCGAGTCGTCGAGCTCTTCGAAGCCCGTACGCCCAAGGGTGTCGCCCCGATCTCGGAGTCCGCGGGCCGGGTCCGGATCGAGGAGACCGAGAAGACCAAGAAGCTCGTCGTCACGCCGGACGACGGAAGCGAGGAGATCCCCTTCCCGATCTCCAAGCGCGCCCGTCTGCTGGTGGGCGAGGGCGACCGCGTCGAGGTGGGCCAGAAGCTCACCGTGGGTGCCACCAACCCGCACGACGTGCTGCGGATCCTCGGTCAGCGCGCGGTCCAGGTCCACCTGGTCGGCGAAGTCCAGAAGGTCTACAACTCGCAGGGTGTGTCGATCCACGACAAGCACATCGAGATCATCATCCGGCAGATGCTGCGCCGTGTGACGATCATCGAGTCCGGCGACGCGGAACTGCTGCCGGGCGAGCTCGTCGAGCGTTCGAAGTTCGAGACCGAGAACCGTCGTGTGGTCACCGAGGGCGGTCACCCCGCCTCCGGCCGTCCGCAGCTGATGGGTATCACCAAGGCCTCGCTGGCGACGGAGTCGTGGCTGTCCGCGGCTTCCTTCCAGGAGACGACCAGGGTCCTGACGGACGCGGCGATCAACGCCAAGTCCGACTCCCTGATCGGCCTCAAGGAGAACGTCATCATCGGTAAGCTCATCCCGGCCGGTACGGGTCTGTCCCGCTACCGCAACATCCGGGTCGAGCCGACCGAGGAGGCCAAGGCCGCGATGTACTCGGCCGTCGGCTACGACGACATCGACTACTCGCCGTTCGGCACGGGCTCCGGCCAGGCCGTTCCGCTGGAGGACTACGACTACGGTCCGTACAACCAGTAGAAGTGAGTGAGAAGGGCGCCCACCCCGTCAGGTACGGGGTGGGCGCCCTTCTGCGTGCCCAGCCCCGTGACGCCGCGTGACAACGCAATACAGGCGCTAGCGAGCGGCTGCCGCGTCGTCTGAGGCCTGACTGCCGCAGGCCGATCCGGGCGCGGGTCAGCGCACGGTCTCCCACAGGGCGACGGCGAGGCCGGCGGTAGCGGTGAGGACGCCGATGCTCGCCAGCGGCCAGCGGGTACGTTCCAGCGCGTCGAGCCGGGACTCGTGGTCGGCCAGCTGTTTGTCGGTCTGGTCGCTGCGCTGGACCAGCAGCGCCAGCTGGCCGTCGGCGCGGGCGAAGCCTGCCTCCAGCGTGCCGCGCAGGCGTTCCAGCTCCAGGGCGACGGCGACCGGATTGTTCGGATCAGTCTCGGTCATGGGCGGCTCCTGTGGTGTCGTCCCCCGTCGGCCCGGTGCGCAGCCACGCCGGGAGCAGCGCCTGCACCCCGGGTACGGCCATCACCCGGGTCAGCGCCCCCGCGACGGCCAGGGCCCCGGCGACCCGGGGCAGGGTCGCCGCGAGCCCGGACGCGTCGACGAGTGCGGGCAGAAGCACGGCAAGGGAGAGGGCGGTCTGGACCAGGGTGCGGGTGGTGCGGCGGGCGGCATCGGACATGGTCGCGGGCTCCTCATTTCGTGTACGGGACCTTGAGGGCGTTCCAGGAGGTGCGGCCCGGTACGCCGTCGGCGTCGCTGCCCCGGAAGCCGAGCTTGCGCTGCCAGGCGGCGTACGAGCGGCGGTCGGCGTCGGTCCAGCGGGGGCCGGGGCCGACGGTGTACGACGAGCAGCCCTCGGCGACGAGCCTGCGCCCCATGGCGGTGATCGCGGGCGAGCTGGTGCGGCCGGAGAAGAACGAGGCGCCCGGGAACGGCTGGTACCGGGGGGCGGAGGTCCCGCCGGCCGGCCGGCCAGCGGACCCGCCACCGGCCGGGCCGCCCAGCCGGGCGGCGACCCGGTCCCGGAGCGCGGGCATGGTGAAGCCGCGCGGATCGACCTTCCAGTCGGACCATTCCAGGTGGCCTATGACGCTGCGGGCGGTCCAGCCGTGGGCGCGGCAGATGGCGGCCGAGACGCGTTCGATCGCTTCGAGCTGGGCGGCCGGCCACGGGTCCTCGCCGTCGCCGAGGTTGACGCACTCGAATCCGTAGAAGCGGGCGTTGCCGTCGACGGAACCGGCGCTGCCCTCGTGCTCGTGCGGGGCGGGCGGGCGGTCGCCGTAGTCCTCCGCGATCACCCGCTGGAGGACGGCCGGATCGCCGCCGCCTGCGTGGTTGGCGCGGCCGTTGCCGACCAGGTGGACGGTGCCGGCCTTGTCGATGACCCCGTGGCACAGGGGGCCCGGCAGTGCGGAGTGGCCGTTGTAGCAGAGCGCCACGGAGGCGTCGGTGCCGCTGCTGACGGTGTGGTGGATCATCACGCCGTTCAGCGGGCCCCAGGCGCCCTTGTGGTTGCGGTTGTGGGTGCGCCAGCTCTCGTAGCCGACGACGTCGACGCCTTCGGCGTGCAACGCGGCGAGCAGTTGGCCGGCGGTCAGGGGAGTGGCCATGGTCGTGTGGTCCCTTCGTTCGGGTGGGTACGTGAAGGGGCCCCGCACCACCCGGTGCGGGGCCCCTTCACGAAGGCGTGGTCAGGAGAGCGCCGCCCAGATGGAGTTGGAGTCGGCAACCACCTTGTCGGTGGGGAAGGAGTTGGGCAGCGAGGTCTGGCCGGTGGTGCTCAGCCGGCCGTGGCGGATGAACTTGCCGGGCATCCGGGCACTGCCGCCGGGGGCCTCGCCCACGCTGGCCGCCCGCAGGAAGGCGGGGCCGCTGTTGCTGGGGTTGGGGCCGTTGACGACGAGCCCGATCCAGTAGTTGCCCGCCGCCGCGTTGTACGAGGCCGCCAGCGGGCAGACGACGGTTGTGCCCTCGGTCTGCTTGATGAGTGTGGTGAGGTTGGCGGTCAGCCCGACCCGGGTGCCCGTGTCGGTGTAGAGGCCCGCGTACGAGGACACGCTGAGCGTGCCGCCGACGTACCCCGGGATGTAGAACACCACGTTCTTCACGGTCGTGGGCGCGTGCAGCGGGACGCCGATGAGGTACACCCAGCCGTTGATGCAGTACTGCGGGGTGCTCGCGGAGCTCACCGCCGGGTCGAACGCCCAGCCGCTGAAGCCCATCGACGACGGGGTCCAGGTACCGGCCGACGAGACCGCGTCCACGTAGCCGCGACGGGTCAGCTGGTCGGCGGTGGCCGGGGCAGCCTTCGTGGAGGGCGGGGTGACGAACGACTTGGCGCCCGCGATCTCCTGGGCCCCCGCGAGCAGGACGCCTTCGCCCGCCGGTACCGCGGCCACGTCCGACGCTGCGAGGGTGACGGCGCCGGTGAGGCCGTTCACCGAGGCGACCGGGGCGCCGCCGAGTGCCAGGTAGCGGGCGTCGCCCGCCGCCTGGGTCAGCGCCCCCAGGTCGGTCGCGGTCAGCAGGACCTCACCGGTCTGGCCGTTGACGGAGGCGACGGCGCCGCCGCCGGCCGGGAGCTGGGCTGCCGGGACCAGCCCGTCGGTGCCGAGGGTGGCCACGCCGCCGGGCGCTCCCGCCGACGCCGCGGCGAGGGCCGAGACGTCCGCCGCGCCCAGCACGATGTCGGCCTCGGCGTGGCCGTTGACGGAGTGCACCGCGCCGGCCGGTCCGGCCGGGCCCTCGGGGCCCAGCTCCCCGGCGGGTCCCGGCGGCCCCGGTACGGCCACGTACTGCGGGGTGCCCGGATCGGCCGGGGCGATGTCGGCGAGGTCCACGGCCGGGACCGCGGCCGCCAGAGCGATCTGGTAGACGCGTCCGCCGCGGGAGAGCCCGGCGAGCTTCTCCGTGACGGTGTACGTCCAGGCGGCGGGGTTCCAGCCGGGGGCGTCGGAGGCGGGCAGGACGACGCTGATCCTGCCCTCCGCGTCGAGCGTGGCCCGGATCGGACCGCCCAGGAAGAGGTCCTCCTCGGCGTGGGTGAGGAGCGCCGGGGGCCGGAATTCGACGGTGCCGCTCATCGGGCGGCCGTCGGGGGTCAGGTAGCGGGCGGTGACGGTGACGGTGGGGATGTTTTCAGGCAGCACGCGGGTGCCCTCCTCGGTGGTTGATGGGGTGGCCGTCCGACGGCTGACGGATCGGGACCGGGCCGCGCGTGACGCGCGGCCGGTCCCGGAGCGCGTCAGGACTGGATGCCGTACAGCGCCAGCGGACGGCAGCGCAGGGTGTCGCCGGTGGCCGCGACCTTCGCCTGGATCTCGAAGGAGACGGTGGCGCCGAAGGTGGCCGGCAGCCGCTCCGTGAAGGTCAGGCCGTCGCCCGGCACGCCCACCGGTCCCAGCGGTACGCCGTCGACGAGCAGACGCACCTCGGCGCCCGTGCTGCCCTCCGCGGCGACCACGCAGTGCAGCCGGGGGTGCTGGACGAGGCCCGG
>NZ_JAFMPZ010000129.1 GCF_017353455.1 Streptomyces laculatispora | reverse complement strand
CCGGTGTCCGGTGTCCGGTGTAGCCAGCCTCTTAGTGTATCCGACACCATGCGAAAGAATCGTCAACTTCCCTCGCAGAAGCTCCAGTTGGCCTCCGAAGCTGGCGGAGACGGCCAGGTCGACCGGCGTTTCGACGGCCTGTTCCCACGGCAGCACCGGCACTCCGGTGCCGGCCAGGAGTTCGGCCGTGCCGGCCGAGAACGCGGAGGACTCCGGGCAGGTGGCGAGGAGCTGAATCCGCAGATCGCCGTCGAAGAGCGGCAGTACGTCGAGGAGTCGCGTGGCGGAGGTCACGTTGTGCACGACGACCAGCACCCGCAGACACTTCCCACGTGTGGCCCATCGCACGGCACCGTCCCCGACCGGCACCCGCACCCATCCGGCCCGCTCCTGTGCCACCTGCGCCCCGCCCACTCGACTCACCGGCCGCGCGACTGCCCGGCCGACCAGCCACGATATCCAATCGGTGCCGACGGCAGGCGCGACCGAGAACGAGGTCCGCCTTCCGCGTCAGGCGGCCATGGCCACGGAAGTCCTGCCGAGCACCCCGGCACGGGTCCGGCCGGCCTTCCGCTCCCCGAAGACCACCACCCGCAGCAGCGCGAACCGGCCGACCCCGGCGAGCGCCGACGCCGACAGGTACACACTCTGCTCGACCAGCGCCGACGGCTCGGCCCGGAACGCGTACAGGCAGAGCAGCGCCCCGGTCGTGAAGGCGTAACTCACGGCGACGGTCAGCCCGGACTGAAGGTGGACGCCCCATCCCCGGCGCCCGCTCCGGAACGAGATCCGGCTGTGCAGCTCGGTCGCTATCACCGTGGACACGACCGTCACCAGAGCGTTCGCCACGGCCAACGGCATCCGGTCGTGGAGCAGGACCAGCACCCCGCTGGAGGCGACCCCGACCCCACCGCCGCAGACCACGAAGCGCACGAAGGCCGCGACAAGCGCGTGAGGCGTGCGCGTCGGCTGAGGGGTTGGGGCGGTCACGAGATGCCTCCGGAGGCTGTGTGGGGCGGTACGAAGATCTCACCCCAGAACCTACGGACCCGGCGTCCTCCCCACGACCGGGTTTCTCCCCGACTTTCCTGGGGGTTGTCCCCCAGGGGCCACACCGGCCTCGACCAGGAACGGGCTCGGCACCCCCGTCCAGGACACGTACAGGCCGTCCCGGGCCCGGGTGCAGGCGACGAAGAGCAGGCAGCGCTCAGCCATCAGATCCGCTTCGCGCTGGAGCCGGTCCACATCGGCCGGTGTCACGGCCCCCGGGTAGGGCAGCGCCTTGTCGTGCACGCCGATGACGGCCACGCAACGGAACTCGAGGCCCTTGAAGGAGTGCATGGTTCCGATACGCACGGCGGGGGCGTCATCGGAGGACCGGGATCGCAGCCGTGCGGCGGGGATCCCTTCGGCTGTCAGCCGGTCGACCGCCTTGTCGCAGTTCCTGTTGAAGCGGGCGCTGACGCCGATCTCGGCAGGGCTGACGCCGGCGTCGGTCCAGGCGCGGATCTGTGTGACGAGCGCGTCCAGCTCCGCCTCTTCCGAAGCGGCCCCGTGCAGGGCCGGACCGCTGCCGTGAAGTGCGGAGCGGTATCCCAGCAGGGTCTCGTTGCGGTCGTCGTCCTCCAACTGTGCGAAGGGCCGGCCGACGAGCAGAGCGGTGGACCAGCTGAGGATCTCGTGCGTGCTGCGGTAGTTCTTCCGCATCTTCGTCGAGCGGCCCGTGACCTTGATGCCGAGCGCCTTCAGCGAGACCTTCGAGTCGTAGATCCGCTGGTGCGGGTCGCCTGCGATGAACAGGTCGTCGGGGCGCACGGGAGCGGTGGCACGCAGCAGCCGCCACTGGGTGGGGTGGAGATCCTGGGCCTCGTCCACGACGATGTGCCGGTACAGGGGCTGTTGCGCTTCGAGGAGGTCGGCTGCTTCCGCGCACGTTCCCAGGTAGGTGCGGAGTCCGTCGGCGGCGAGCCGGTCGGTGAAGAGCTGGACCGTACGCCACACCGCAGGCCGTTGGGCAACGGGGAGCCGACTGCCCCTCCCGGCCCGGTCGGCGGCTTCGTACTCCTCCTGACTACGCAGGTTCTGGGCAAGGACGACATGCCTGTACTCCTGGGCGAGGAACTGTGGCGTCCCGGCGAAGCCGGTGGAGCGCGCCGCCTGTTCCCAGCGGCCCTCCTCCTCGCCGGCCCGCAGCGGGCGGCGCGACGTGGCGACGACCCGGCTGGCCAGCGCGTCGACGGTGGTGATGTCCACCCGGTCGCGCAGGTGGGCGTCCTCGACGAGGGCGGCGAGACCGCTGCGCAGCGCGTCGACGAGAGCGTTGGTGTATGTGGTGAGCAGAATCCGCTCGCCGTCGCGCAGGAACCCCAGGAGATGCCGTACGCGGTGCAGCGCGACAACGGTCTTGCCGGTGCCCGGCCCGCCGGTCACCTGCGCCGGCCCTGAGTAGCTGGCCCGGTAGGCGACCTTGTGCTGGGAAGGGTGGAGGAATACCCGCCAGGCGGCGAAGGGCTTGTCGAGGATGTCGCGGAGCTCTTCGGACGCGGTGATGAGGGCGATGCGGGTTCCGGTGCGGTGGATGGCGGTGGCGAAGTCGTCGGTGTCCACCGGCGTGGTGTCAGCGGGCGCCGTGGAGAGACTGACGGACACCACGTCCCGCCACACCTCCTCCACGGTGAAGCCCGCGGCGAGATATTCGAGGACCTCACGCTGGTCCTGCGGAAAGTACGGCGCGAAGACCTCGAGCTGTTCGAGGTTGGTGAGGGCACGGGCCTGCCGCAGGGTGGTCTCGTCGATCCCGAGCGCTGTCAGATCTCCGTCGGACACCTTCGCGAAGAGCCGCTGATCGGGCGCGGGCGCGATGCGTTCGTAGGCGGGGGTGAGCTCGTCGAGCATCGCGATGTCGCGGATCTCGACGGCCCGGGTCACGGTGTTGATGCTGGCCTTCTGCTTGATGGCCCAGTCGATCGCCTTGTCGTGCGGCATCACACGCAGCAGTACGTAGGTGTCGCCGCTGTCGGGCGCGAGGACGACACCCCGTGTCCCCTGGTCGATCCGGATGGTCCGGACGTGCGGATCACGGGCGCGCTTCAGGCTCTCCAGCTTCAGCCCCGGATCCTTGAACAACTGGTCCAGGGTGAGGCGTTCGAACTTCTCCCACGCGTCGAACACCCCCTGCTTGACGCTGCCCTGGAGCTTGCCGAGCTGGGCGCAGAAACCGACGTCGAACGCGAGGTGGGGCATGAAGCGGACTCTCCGGGAGGCGGACGGAACAAGAATGGGCGGTGACGGGGTCAGGTGGCCGGACTGTCGAGATCAAGGCTGATCAGTGCCAGTGCTTCGCCGACCTCTTGGGTCATCTCGTCTCCGGGCCCGAAGACCAGACACAGATCGTCGTGCAACGGCCGGAGTATCCGGTGGGCCTCGACCACCTGCCCCTGGGCGAGCAGCAGCATGCCGATGTCGCGGCGCAGCTCGACAGCCTCCTCGCTGAGATCGCTGTCGACGTTCCGTACGACGTCGAGGAGGCCACGCAGCGCGGCGAGCGCGTCGGTGACCTGGCCGAGTTCAGCGCGGCATCGCGCGGCCTGGGCGCGGCAGGCGCGCGCCGGCTCGCCGGTCGGACCGTCGGTGCGCGCGTACGCGTCGGCCAGAGCGTCGAACTCGGGGAGCGCCGCCCGGTAGTCCCCGCCGAGCAGTTGGATCGCGGCGCGGCGGGTCCGCAGCTCCAGGACCTTCCGGCTCTCCGAGCCGAGCGCACGGGCGGCGGGTTCGATGATCTCCCCGAGCACCTCCGCGGCCTGGGCGAACCGCTCTTCCTCCAGGAGAGCATCGGAGTGCGCGTACGCCTCGTCGATCTCCGCACGCAACTGCGCGGGTACGGGAACAGGCGCGGCCTGTCCGGCAGCCGGATCGGCGGCCACGGCAGTGGCCCGGCCCGCACCCGCGCGGGCGTGGGGCGCGTACGGATTACGGAATACCCCGGTCGGGTCCGGCGCCCCCGCCGGTCCGGCCTCGCCGGGGCCGGACGTTTGGCCGGGCGGCGGCAGGAAGGGCCGCAGCCGCTCGTACACATCCTGCACATCGACAGGCCGCGCCTCGGGCGCCTTGAGCAGCAGATGCAGGACGAGATCCTCCAGCTCCTGCGGAACCTCGGGCCGCAGTAGGCGCAGCGGGGTGGGAGCGGCATTCACGTGCTGGTGCATCACCATGTACTCGCTGTCAGCCGTGAACAGCAGCCGCCCGCTGAGCAGTTCGTGCAGCACGCAGCCGAGCGCGTACAGGTCGGTCTGCGGAGTCGTCCGCGCGGCGCGCACCTGCTCGGGCGCCATGTACTGGTAGGTGCCGATGGGGGTACCGGTCGCGGTCAGCTTCGTGACATCGGTCCGCAGGATCGCCGCGATCCCGAAGTCGAGGACCTTCACCGTCCCGTCGCGGGCGACCAGGATGTTGCTCGGCTTGAGGTCGCGGTGGATGACCGGCACCTCGTGCGCGTACGACAGCACGGTGGCGACCTGCGCCGCCACGGCCACCGCCCAACTGACGGGAAGCAGCCGGTCCGGGTGGACGTACGCGGACAGGGACACCCCGTCCACCAGCTCCATGACCAGGAACAGCCGCTCGTACGTGTCGTCGAGCACCGCGTCGTACACCTGGGGCACACCGGGGTGCTGGATGCGCGCGGTGATGCGGGCCTCGCGGCGGAAGCGCTTGGCGAACTCCGCCGCCATCTGCTGCGAGCCGCCGACGGCCTGCTGCCGGATCAGCTTCACGGCGACGGGCCGGTCGAGCACGGCGTCGTAGCCGCGCCACACGTCGCCCATTCCGCCGTTGGCGAGCGGTTCCAGAAGCTCGTACCGGCCTGCGATCGGCTGCTGCTGCGGCACGTTGCCCCCGTGTGTGCGTGTGCTGGCCGGTGGGTGCGGCTGCACCGGCTTTCGACAGAGTGGAGGGCAAGTGTCCCTGGTGGGGCGATCTTCAGTCCAGCGGTGGCGGGGCGGGGACGGCCGGGACGCCGCTTTCCGGTCAGCCGGGGTGGCCGCCAGATCGGCGGTTCACCGGGAGGCGACTCCCGTAGTTGAATCTGCAAGGTTCATGCCGTTCCTGTCGAACGTCAGCCGTAGTCTGTTGCTGGGTAACGAGGGGGAGACGATGATCGACTACCGCAAGGCAAATGTGCCGGTGTGGACGCTGGCGACCGGTGACGTCCGGGTGCCCGCAGTGGCCGGGGACGAGCCGATAACAGCTGAGCGCCTGGCTGAACTGCGCAGCGTGCTGGCCGGCCTGGCGGACAAGCCGATTGCCACACTTGAGGCACATCCGCTGCCCGGCCGGCTCGACCGCAGCCGAGGCATCCCGCTCGATTCCGTGAGCCCGTTGGTACAGCACCTGTCGCAGCTCATCACGCAGTCAGCGCGGAGTTCCTCTGCTGCGGCCAGGGCGACCGCTGCCGGCGAAGGCCTGTTCCGCATGGTGGTTCCGGCGAAGGTTGCGGCCCAGTTCGGTCAGGGTGTCGTCCGGCCGATGGTGGCCAAGGGGGTGATGTGCGGCTTCCGCGGCCCCTTGGTGAATGCGGAAACGGGCCGCGTCGTCGCCGGCGCGACCTTCGTGCCGGTCGGCCAAGCGACAGCAGCGGGCGCAGTCGGCGGAGCCGGTGCCACAGCAGGCGTCGCGGCCACCGGCAGCGTGGCGCTCACCGTGGCCGCGCCGCTCGTGCTCATGGCCGTAGCGGTGGGGATGAGCGCGTATGCCGACCAGAAGCGCCAACAGGCTATCGAGCACATCACGGAACTGCTGGAGCAGTTGCACGAGCAGAAGCTCGACGACGAGCACAGCGAACTCGACGGCTGCCGCGATGCCATCGACAAAGCCACAGCCATTCTGCTCGACCAGGGCAAGCTCGGTGCCTCGCTCGGGCTGGACTCGGCAGTCCACGCCATCAACACGGCGCTGGGCGCCGCTGACCGCCGCCTGGCCAGGTGGCAGAGCGCACTCGACAAGTTGCCCGAGGGACAGGCCGTCGAGATCAGCACGCTGACCAAGTCATTTCCCGGCGTCGACGACCATGGCGGCAGGTTCCGCACCCACCTCGAAATCGCTGCCCTGGCCATTGCGCTGAAGCAGCGGGTCATCGTCCTGCAGGCCGTCGAGCATGCACAGAGCGACCCTGACAACCTGTTCGTGAACTTCGCGCGCGCACTCAAGGCCGACCACCAGCGTCTCAACACACTGGAGACGAGCATCGCCGGTGTCCTGGAACGCCTGTCGGAGCTGGAGCTGGCACGCCCCAGCGGCTTGCGGCCCGTTTTCACGACCGGTGAAGTCGAGCGCCTGATGCGCTCGGCGAACCTGATTCACAAGCTGGGCGACGGTGGCATGGTCAACGGCCGCGCGACGGACATGGCGATTGAGATCGCCCGCGACAAGGACGGCTCGGTGGTCGTGTTCCCGGCGGTGCCCGTGTCGGTGTAGGGGGCGCGGTTCTGACGCCTACCGCGGGTCCAGAACGGCCCACACCGTCTTGCCCGGCCCGTCCGGGCACGGGTACCAGCCCCAGCGGTCCGCGAGCGCGGCCACGAGGAGCAGGCCGCGGCCGCCCTCGCCGTCTCCGTCCGGGGCGTCCGACGGTTGAGTGAGTGCCGGGATGCGTTCGCCGCGGGTGTCGGTGACCTCGATGCGCAGGGCAGCGCCCTCGGCGGACAGGCACAGGCGGAAGTCGCGGCCGGGGACGAGCCCGTGGCGTACGGCGTTGGCGCACAGCTCGGCGACGATCAGCGTCAGCGAGTCGTGCGTGTCGCTGCCGTACGGGATACCCCAGGCGTCGAACCGCTCACCGGCCAGGCGCCGGGCGAGACGGGCGCCGCGGGGCGTGGAGCTGAAGCGCATCGAGAAGTGGTGCCAGGGGAAGCGGGGTTGGGTGGTGGGAAGCGGGCGCAGGGGGAGTGGTGGATTGCTGGTCATGGCTCCACGGTGTCGCCTGGTGGCGTAGCGTGACCAGAGGTGACGCGCCGTCGCGGACTGCTTGTACGCGGAGGCGGTCTGCGTGTACGTACGTCGGTGCGTGGGACAGGCGGTGTGGCGATGACGGTGGTACGGGGCGACGCGGACGCGGAGCCGGGCTCGGGTATGGAGAGCGGGGAACGGCCGGAGGGCGAGCCGGGATCCGGGGTGATGATGGCGTTCGGGCGTCAGCTGAAGCTGTTACGCCTCCGAGCGGGGCTGGACCGGGCGGAGTTCGGCAAGCTGGTGGGCTACGCGGCCCCGTCCATCGCGTCGTTCGAGCAGGGGCGGCGGATTCCGCAGCCCGCGTTCATCGACAAGGCGGACGCGGTGTTGGATGCCGGGGGCTTGTTGCTGGCGTTGAAGGAGGAGCTTGCGCGGGCGCAGTATCCGCCGTTCTTCCGGGATATGGCGCGGTTGGAGGCGAAGGCCGTGGCGCTGTCCGTGTACGGCGTTTATGCGATCCCAGGTCTGTTGCAGACAGCTGAGTACGCGCGTGCTGTCTTCCAGATGCGGCGCCCCTTGCTCGACGATGACGCGATCGAGCTTGGTCTATCGGGCCGGTTGGCGCGCCAAGAGATCTATGACCGGCGCCCAGCCCCGCTGCTGAGCTTCGTCATTGAGGAGGAAGTGCTGCGGCGTCCCATCGGTGGTCGGGCGGTCCTGTTCGGGCAGCTGGAACAGCTACTGATGATTGGCCAGAAGCGTAACGTTGAGGTTCAAGTGATGCCGACTGACAGGGAGGACCACGGGGCGCTGGGCGGGCCGTTTACCCTCATTGACACGGCGGAGGGACAGCGCATTGCCTACGCCGAAGCGCAAGGTGACAGTCGTCTATATACGGGCCACGCAAAGGTCCGCCAGCTCGAAGCCCGCTATGGCATCATCCGATCGCAGGCGCTCACTCCGCGTGAGTCTTCGGACTTTGTGCAGAAGCTATTGGGA
This sequence comes from Streptomyces laculatispora, assembly GCF_017353455.1. Classification (GTDB taxonomy): domain Bacteria; phylum Actinomycetota; class Actinomycetes; order Streptomycetales; family Streptomycetaceae; genus Streptomyces; species Streptomyces laculatispora. Next base: position 10,584 of record NZ_JAFMPZ010000129.1, on the reverse strand, counting down.
GAGAAATGACCGTTCGACGCCATGAACCGACTGCGCCAGAGTTGAAGTGGTTCAAGAGCAGCTACAGCACCGGCGATGGCGGCGAATGTGTCGAGGTCGCCTGGCGCAAGAGCAGCTACAGCACCGGCAACGGCGGTGAATGCGTGGAGTTCGCCGCCGCAGCCACCCACGTACACATCCGCGACTCGAAGCAGCTCAGCGGCCCCATACTGACCGTCGGTCCAGGCACATGGGCCGGGTTCGTCGGCCTCGTCGCCGGCTGACGCGCACAACGCCAAGAGGGCCCCGCCGTGCGCCGCATAGGCGCAATGGCGGGCCCCTTCCGTGCTGCGGCGGGACTACTCGTCCACGTTCTCCTCGCGGCGGATCATCCGCCACGCCGCCCGGCGCGCGCTGCGGTCGAGGCTGGACTTGAACGCCTTGTCGGGCCCGAAGTACTGCCGCCCCATACCGGCGATCGTATCGATGTGGTCGGCCATCTTGTCGGCGAAGACGCGGTCGAAGACCTTGCCGAAGTTCTCCACGTCGTCGTTGGCGACGGCAGCCAGCCGTACCTTCTGGTCGGCCTTGGCCTCGTTGAAGGGCTGGATGACATCCTGCTCGGTGAAGTCGGTGCCGAACTTGGCGTTGAACTTCTCGATCAGCTCCGACAACAGCGACTTCTCGGCCTCCGCCGCACCACCCGCACCCTCGCCGAACCCCTTGAGTTCTGCGGGGCCTTCGGCGGTGAGCGACTTGTCGTGCTCGCCGGTCTTCTCCACCCGAAGATGGCTGAGGTCGATCTCGCCTATGTCGACGCCACCGTCGGCGCGGCGGGGGAGTCGGTTGAGGAGGTAGCGGCCGTAGAGGTGCAGCCGCTCCAACTCGGCGTCGCGATAGGGCACGATCTGCGCGAGGAATCCGTACTTGCGCACGTAGTCGTTCAGATCGGCTCGGAAGTCCTCGGCGGTCTCCACTTCGTCGTCCTCCTCGCTCTCAAGGAGCGGCGTGAACCGGGCGACGGCGGGGGACAGCAACCGGTACAACTCGGCGTGCAGCTTCTCCCACTTGGCCTGCGAGCCGGCCGCCTTCTCCTTCGCGGCGAAGTACGCTGCGGCGAACTCGTCCATCTCCGGCTCGGAGAGGATCGGTGCCGACATGACGCGGCTCTGCGCGGTGTAGAGCAGGTTCGGGTCCGAGGGGAGGGTTGTCGCCTCTTCGAAGTACGGGCGGAAGGCGTCCTGGATGTCCTGGGCGTCGTTGGCGAAGTCCAGGACCGCGAGGTCGGCCTGCGACTTGCGGTCAGCGGTGCGGTTGAGGCGGGAGAGAGTCTGCACGGCGGAGATGCCGGTCAGCTTCTTGTTGACGTACATGGTCGTCAGGAGCGGCTGGTCGAAGCCGGTCTGGTACTTCTCCGCGACCACCAGGATCTTGTACTCCTGCTGCCCGCGCCCACCGGCCGCCACGGCCTTGTCGTCGGCGCGGGTGTACGCGAACGCCTTCGGGAGCGCGCTCTCGGCGATCCCGCCGTTCTCCTTCGACTCGGTCGTCTCTTCGCCGTCGATGGTCAGCGAGCCGGAGAACGCGACCAGGACCCCCAGGTCCGGGTACTTGGTGTCGTACTGCCGCTCCTTGATGTAGCGCTTGATCGCCCGTGCCGTCTCTGCGGCGGACTGTCGCGAGGCCGTCACCACCATGGACTTGGCGCGCCCGCCGAGCCGGCCACGGGAGTGCGCGAGGAAGTGCTCGACGATCACGGTGGCGTGCTGCGAGACGGTGTGTTCGTGGGTCAGCGCGTACCGGGCGAGCAGAGTGTTGGCCTTGGAGGGGTCGACCTCGGTCTCGTCCGCGTTGTGGTTCACCAGCTTCCAGTACGTGTTGTACGTGACGTAGTTGCGCAGGGGGTCGAGGATGAAGCCTTCCTCGATGGCCTGACGCATGGAGTACGTGTGGAAGGGGCGGTAGACGGCCTTGCCGTCCACGGTGTGTTCCGTGCCGAAGAGTTCGAGGGTCTTGGCCTTCGGGGTTGCGGTGAAGGCGAAATAGGAGAGGTTCGCGGCCTGCGAGCGCTCGGTGGCCTTCTTCCTCAGCTTCTCGTCGACGGTGACGGCGGTCGCGCCCTGATCCGCCGAGTCGGAGTCCAACCCGAGGTCCCGGAGCACGGCCCGCACGTCCGTGGCGGCGCCACCGGACTGCGAGGAGTGCGCCTCGTCCACGATGATCGCGAAGTTGGTGCCCTTGATCTCGGTCGGGTTGCGCAGGATGTAGTCGATGAGCGCCGGGAACGAGTGCAGGGTGACGGTGACGATCTTGCCGGTGTCGCGTGACAGTGCGCGGGCCAGCTGCTCGCTCTTTGCCCCGTGCTTCTCGTCGATCTTCACGACCAGGCCCTCGGTCTGCGAGAAGCTGCCTACGGTCTCCCGGAGTTGGGCGTCCAGGTTGCGGCGGTCGGTGATGACGATGACCTTGTCGAAGACGGGCGCTCCCGGCTTGACGCGGCCCTTCTCGATCGCCTCAGGGTCGAGGACGCGGGGATCGGTGTCCGCGTGCAGATCGCTGAGGCGGTGCGCGAGCCAACCGATGGTGTTGGACTTGCCGGAGCCGGCGGAGGCCATGACGAGATAGTTCTGCCCGACGCCGTGGATTGCCGCGTGCGCGGTGAGCCGCTTCACGACGTCCCACTGGTGGAAGCGCGGGAAGATCGTCGACTTGGTGGTGCCACCGCCGGGCGTCTTCGTCTTCTGCTGGTGCACGTAGCGCTGGAGCAGGTCGAGCCAGTTGTCGCGCGCCCAGACCTGCTCCCACAGGTATGAGGTGGCGTACGTGCCGTACGCCGTCGGGGCCGGGTTTCCGGCACCGCCCGGCAGGCCGGCGCCGTTGGAGCCGGTGTTGAAGGGGAGGAAGCGGGTGTTCTGGCCCCGGAGCTGAGTTGCCACGAAGACGAGGTCCGGGTCCACGGCGAAGTTCGCGATGACGCGGCGAGTGAAGATCAGCTCGGTCGGGTCACGGTCGCTGCGGTACTGCTCCTTGGCCTCTTCGACGCCCTGGCGAGTGAGCGGGTTCTTCAACTCGGCGGTGGCGACGGGGATTCCGTTGAGGAACAGGGCCAGGTCAAGTCGGTTGCCCCAGTCGGCTTGCTTGGTGGCGTAGGCGAGTTCGCGCACGACGGTGAGGCGGTTGGCGCGGTAGCCGTTGAGGACGGAATCGTCGGCGACGAGGTTTGGCTTGAAGTAGGCGACGCGGAGGCGGACGCCTCGGTCCTTGACACCGTTGCGGAGGACGTTGAGGAGGCCGTCCTCGGTGATGGCCTTGTCGAGGCGCCGGGCGAAGCCGTGCTGGGCGTCTTTGACGTTGTTGCCGTAGACGGCGAGCAGTTCGTTCCACTCGTTGATCTGGGTCTTGCCGAGGAAGGTGAACAACTCGTTGGTGTCCAGCCCGAGATCGGACTGGTAGTCCTCGGGCCGCGCCTCGCGCCAGCCGCGCTCGGTCATCGCGGCAACTATGGCGTCCCCGAAGGCAGACTCGCTGTGGATGGGGCTCACGGGTGGACTCCGTCCGTCACGTTGCGGCCGCTGGCGGTGGATACGTCGAATTGGCCGGTTACGGCTGCGGTGATGAGGGCCTGGCGACGTTCTGCGAGTAGGTCACTTTGGTGCTCAAGCTTCTTGCCCATGTGATCGAGAGCGGTTAGTTCCCGCTTCAGGTTGACGACTCTGTGGCGCTGTTCGGGCAAGTCAGGGACTGGAATCTGGAAGGAGAGGGTCTGGGCGGCGCTGATTACCTCCTGTGCTGCACCGTACTGCGCGATCCGCACCTGACCGCGTCCCGCAGGGGAATTGATGAAGGCGGAGAGGAACTCGGGGAGTACCTGCTGGCCCCTGCGGAGAATTAGAACCGACGCACAGTTGGCCCCATCGTATTCATCCGTCACGACGGCTGACCGGCCGGGGGCGCCAGCACGCACTACCAGTACATCTCCGGCGTGAAGTTTCGAGCGGCCCAGCTCTTCGTTACTCGCTTCGGAGATGAACTTCATTCCTTGAGGGTTAATCCATCCCGATCGAACGTTGAATCCGTGGATGAACGGAAGACCCGCGTCGCTGAAGTAGGTCGAGGGGTTGATAACAACGCCAACGTTTACGGCTGGCAGCACACGACGTAGTTGTACGACCGGCCACTGGCGGGAGACGTTTCCTGCCAGGGGATGGATGTACGCGTCCGGTCCGTGCGACGAGACGCAGGAAGCGAGGCACGCCACGCGCCGCTCCTGCAATAGCCGGGCCTGCTCGCCGCGCTTGGTGGCGAGGGCGTCGACGCGGGCGGTCTCCGCGTCGAGAAAGTCGGCGATGCGGCGCTGCTCCTCCAGTGGTGGCAGGGAGATGGGGAGGTTGCGTAGAAAGCTATCGGGAACTCTCTGCTGCCCGGCAACTCCATACATTTCTGCCGCGCCAAGCTTAAGGAATCTGTGGGTATTCACGACATGCAAGAGGAATCCGGGGTCAATTTGCGGCCCCGGCCGCACGATGTGGAGTTCGGTCGTGCCAGTGCCCACACCTCCGAGCAAACCGCTGATCAGTACTGCACGGCCTGCCTCGAAAGTGGGCGTAATCTTCGGTACTAGAACGTCGCCATCTTGAAAGCGTGTGTAGCCCGTGGCAACTGCTGCCTTAGTGCGGCGGCGGGAGATATCGAGACGGGTGTTGGGCCACACTGATTCCATTGGGATGAATGTCAACTCGTCGTCATTGGAGAGACGATCGAACGCCGGAGTCAGCGGGTTAACTTGTGCCAAGTGACGCAACCGCACAGTGGTGTTCACTGCGTCACCTCGCTCAGCAGTGCCTGGATCTCCGCCTCAAGCGCCTTCAACTCCGCGTCGATCTCCGCCAATGGCCTCGGTGGTTCGTACACGTAGAAATGCCGCGTGAACGGAATCTCGTATCCCACCTTCGTCTTCGCGCGGTCGATCCACGCGTCCGGCACATGCGGGTGCACCTCCCGCTTCAGGTACTCCTCCACGTTCTCGCCCAGCGGCACGTTCTCGTAGTCCCGCAACTCACTGTCCGGCTCCGCTGAACCCTTGACGGTCTGGACTTCCCCCTCCGGGTCCCGCACCCCCACCGCATCCCGCAACGCCTTAGTGAACGGCGCCCCGGTCGGCCCCGGAACGCCGGCCTTCGCCATCGCATCCCGCACCGCCACCTGCGCCTCGGACTTGGTCGCCCACTCCGAGCCCAGCAGCGGGCTCAACGCATCCCCGAGCACCTGCGCCTCGGCCTCCGCCAGCTTCCGGAACTGGGCCTCCTCGTCCTCCGTCAGCTTCCGCCGGGCCTTCGCTTTCGCCGCCAGCTCCGGCTCGCGCGGCAGGAAGCGCTCCTCCGCCCACTTCTGCACCGGCTTCGACGCGAGCAGCGCCGCCAGCGTCTCGTCAGTCAGCTCGAACCGCAGCTTCAACGGCCGCTCCACCGTGATGCGCTGGTAGCCGAACGCCGTGTTGTCGAAGACCTTCACCTTGCCGTGCAGCGGGTGTTCCGCGTCGGCCGCAGCCGCCACCGCGTCCCCGTACAAGCGGGTGATGTCGGCGATGTGGTTCGGCTTGCTCCCCGTCCCGTCGCCCAGCTCCTTGCGCTTGTCGCCAAGCGACTTTCGCATCTTCACCCACTGGTCGCGCGCGTCCAGCAACACGACCTTTCCCTTGTGCTCGGCGTCCTTGCGGTTCGTCAGAATCCAGAAGTACGTGGAGATCCCGGTGTTGTAGAAGAGCTGGTCCGGCAGCGCGACGATCGCCTCCAGCCAGTCGTTCTCCAGGATCCAGCGACGGATCTCCGACTCACCCGAGCCGGCCCCGCCGGAGAAGAGCGGCGAACCGTTGAAGACGATGGCGATGCGCGAGCCGCCGCCGCCCTTCGCATCCACCGGCTTCATCTTCGAGATCATGTGCTGGAGGAAGAGCAGCGAGCCGTCGTTGATGCGGGGGAGGCCCGCGCCGAAGCGGCCGGAGTCGCCGAGGTTCTTGTACTCGTACTCGACGTCCTCCTTGACCTTCTTCCACTCCACGCCGAACGGCGGGTTGGCCAGCAGGTAGTCGAACTTCTCCCGTGCGTGGCCGTCGTCCGAGAAGGAGTTGCCGAAGGCGATGTTCTCCGGGTCCTGCTCCTTGATCATCAGGTCGGACCGGCAGATCGCCCAGGATTCGGGGTTGAGCTCCTGCCCGTACACCTCCACCGTGGCATCCGGGTTCAGCGCCTTGATGTGCTCCTCGGCTGCGCTGAGCATGCCGCCCGTTCCGCAGGCCGGGTCCATGACCGTGCGCACGACACCCGGCAGGCTGAGCGCGTCGCCGTCCGGGGCGATGAGCAGGTTGACCATCAGCTTGATGACCTCGCGCGGGGTGAAGTGCTCACCCGCGGTCTCGTTCGACTGCTCGGCGAAGCGGCGGATCAGTTCCTCGAAGATGTAGCCCATGTTGTGGTTGGGCACGACCTCGGGGCGCAGGTCCAGGTCCGTGAACTTGCCGATGACCTGGTACAGCAGGTTCGCACTGTCGAGCCGCTTGATCTGCTGGGCGAACTCGTACTTGTCCAGGACCTCGCGGGCGTTCTCCGAGAAGGAACCGACGTACGCCTGAAGGTTCGCGGCCGCGTTCTGCGGGTCGGCGGCGATCATCTTCAGGGTCAGCGGGCTCTTGTTGTAGAACGAGTGGCCCGAAGCACGGCGCAGGAAGTGGTCCGTGTCGATGTCCTGGCCCTCGAAGCGGGCGGCCGTCTCGGCGACCTTGTCCCGCGTCGGCTCCAGTACGCACTCCAGGCGGCGCAGCACGGTGAACGGCAGGATGACCTTGCCGTAGTCCGACTGCTTGTAATCGCCGCGCAGGAGGTCGGCGACGGACCAGGCGTGGTTCGCCAGTTCCGTGTGCTTGCTGCTGTTCAACGCGTTCCCTTCGATGGACCCGGCCCGGTCGGGACGGTTGCGCTTCAGTGTGGTGGATATGTGAAGACGGCGTTGCCGTTCAGGCCAACGGGCTCTCCGGCGGCGGGAGCAGTGCCCCAGCCGTCAGGCCGGTGAGCAGAGCCTGGGCCGTCTCCTCGGCGAGCTCTGCCGTCCGGCGGGCGGCGATGCGTAGTTCGTGTGTGTGGCGGAACGCTGCCCCGTACCGGCGTTGCTCCTCCAGCGGGAGCAGCGGTACGCGCAGCCTGCCCGGCGAGACATGAAGGATGGTGCTGCCCGTGGAGGCGCCGGCGATGTTGCCCTCGGCGCCGAGGAACCCGGCCAGGAACCAGGCGTCGAGCCGTGCGGGGTCCGGTCGTAGCAGGTGGATGTGGTGGCCGAGCAGGGCCTCGGCGTCCGCCTCGGTCGCGACGCGGGCCATGATGCCGTTGCCGCCGGCCACGCCGCGTACCAGCACATCGCCCACCGCGACCGTGTGTGCCGCATCCGTGCGCAGGTCCCCCGGCGTGCCCGAGGGGCCCGTGCCGTTGCTGATGTCGGACGCTGTCAGCACCGGGCGTTCCCCGCTCTCCACAGCAGAGGCCTCACCCCGGCTTCCCGGAACGGCCGCCCGCAGCAAGGAGAGCGCGCCTCCCCGGGCGAGGTCGGAGACCGTCGCCGTACGCCAGGCCCGCGAGGACTCGGAGACCGCCTCCCACGGGCCGAAGCCCGCCGCGCTCTCCAGGGTGGCGAGAGAGGAGACGAGCAGCGCGCGCCGTTCCTCCGCGTGCCCCGCCACCTCCGCCGGGTCGATGTCCCCGGGTGCGGCACGCACCTGCCTGGCCGGCGTGAGGTCGACGAGGTCGTCGACCAGGTCGATCGTCGGGACCGCGCGTGCCGCGCCTGGGGTGTCGGTGAAGGACTCCGCAGCCTCCCTGTACGCGGACCAATGGGCCAGGACCTCGTCCGACAGCACGTCCCAGTCCACCCCACCGCGACGGGTCCGGGTGCTGGCGGTGCCGTCGCGCTGGTCTCCGCTCACGTCCACGAACAGCACCGACGCACCGCCCGTGGCCCCCGGCTCCGGGCGCTGAAGGAGCCACAGGTGCAGGCCGATGTGCAGCGGCGCGGAAGCACCGACGGGCAGGCCGACAACGGCGCGCAGCGCGCCGCTGCGTACGAGTTCGACGCGGATGCGGCGGCCCGAGGCGCGGGTGGCGGTGGCCGGCGGGAGCAGCAGCACGGCGTACCCGCCGGGTTCCAGGTGCGCGAGGGCGTGCTGCGTCCAGGCCAGCTCCGACTCGATCCGCGGCGGCACACCGTAGGCCCACCGCTGGTCGTACGCGAGTTCCTCGTGTCCCCAGTCGCGGTCGCCGTACGGCGGGTTGCAGAGCACGCCGCCCACCCTCAGTTCCGGGAAGGCGTCGGCGCGCAGCGTGTCGCCCGCGCGCACGGTGACCTGGGCATCGGGGGCTGACAGCAGCAGGCGTACCGCACTGCGCTGAGCCTGCACGGGCAGGGAGTCCTGGCCGTACAACTCCGTCGCGCCCCGGCGGGCCGCCGCCGCGAGCAGGCTGCCGCTGCCGCACGCCGGATCGAGGATGCGGGTCGTGCCATCCGGTAGGAGGCGTGCCATCAGGTCCGCGAGGCCCAGGGGCGTCTGGTACGTACCGCTGGAGGCCGTGTCGTCCAGTTCGCGTTCGGCGAGGACATTGAGCGCGCTCTGCGCACCCTCGCTGCGGACGCACCGCGTCAGGGCCCGGAGCGCCGCCACGTCGTCCGGACGGAAGTGGACCGCCTCGGCCCCCGGGACCGAGCCGGCCAGCTCGGCCGCAGCCTTGTCGGCCCGGGCGAGGACCTCGGAGTCGGGCAGGGTGTCAAGGGCGGTGAGTTCGTCCGCGCTGCGGCGTGAAGCCGCCAGGACGAGAGGGAACAGGCGGGCTGCCGCGCCGGAACCCGAGCCGTGGAGCCGCAGCACGGTGCGCAGCTCCTCCGAGGGGGTGGCGGCGGACGACTGGCCGCGTGCCTCCAGCCAACCCCGTACCGCTTCCAGGTCGTAGAGCGGACTGCTGTCGGTGCCGCCCGCGGGGGCCGGGAAGTCGTCGTGCCGACGGCGCCAGTTGCTGACGGTGGCACGCGTGACACCCGCGATCCGGGAGATCTCGGCGGCGGTCACCTGAGCTGGTGGCTGGGGCATGGGGTTCCTGGCCTCTCGGGAGTGAACAGTAAACACAATACAGCGCTCGTCAAATCTTTCAAGAGGTTTGACAATGCTTTCACGGTAATGCTTATCTGGTGGAGCTTCCGGTTGGTAGCGCACTCCTCACGGCGCGAGTCGTCGGCGTGCCTGTTGCCCCTGCCTGCGACGCGGCGCCGAAGCGTGCGCCGCTCCTCTGATCCCGAGGGAGACACCCCATGCAGATCACCCTGCCGACCACGGTCGTCGAAGGAATCCAGCTCACCGTTATGCCGTTCCGGGCAGACGCCGTGATCGGGACCATGTCCGTGGCGACCCTCGTCCAGCTCGTGCCCTCGCCCCGCCGGGAGGAGGACACGAAGACGCTCAAGGCCGCATCCGGCGCGGTGCGGCGCCACGCCGAGCTGCGCTCCCTGGTGCAGCGGGCGCTGAAGTCCACGCAGAAGGGGAAGAACGTCGGCTCGTACGCCGAGTACATCGCCGACGGTGTGAAGGGTGAACTGGGCGCCGGCTGGTCCACGCCGCCGATCACCTTCTGGCACGCCGGCCCACTCGCCGCCCTGAGTGACGAGCTGCTGCCCGGCACCGGGCTGCGGGCCCTGACCATCACGCCCGGCACCTGCGTCGTCGCCATCGACGGCGAGACGCAGACCACGGCGTGGCACGAGCTCTACGACGACCCCGAGCGGTTCGGGCTGACCTACGCCGAACTCGCCACCATCCGCGTTCCGTTCGAGCTGTACGTGGATCTGTCGGTCGCCGACGCGCGGCAGATCTTCTACGACCGCAACGTGCAGGGAGTGGTCGTCGCCAAGAACCTGGCCATGTCCATGGACCAGCGGGACTTCGCGACCCGGCTCGCGCACCGCCTGGCCGATTCCGTGAAGGTCGAGATCGACGACAAGGTCGTCCCGTTCGCGAAGCTCGTCAACGCCAGCAAGCGGCAGGTCGGCAAGACCGACCCGGAGGTCATCACGCTCTCCGCGCTGCGCGCCCTCGTCATCACCGCGATCTACGGGCGCGCGGGCCTGACGCGGTCGGCGGAGACTGTCCACGAGGACGAGCTTCCCGCAGGGACGAACGCCGAGCAGGTGGAGGGAAGCGTCGTCCCCCTGCTGGCCCGGCTGATCACCGACCACTTCCCGCACTTCGCCTCGCGCAGCGCCATCACCGCCCCGGCGGTGCTCGCCGGTCTCGGGATCGCCGTGCACCAGACCACCCCATGGGCCGACCCGATGAACGCACTCGGCGTCGAGGACCTGCACCGGCTCCTCGCCGACATCCGGTGGGACCGCGAGCCCCGCTACTGGGACGGCGTCGCGGCCAAGGCGAGCGCCACCGGACGCCTCAACTTCAGCGGCGGCGTCAAGGACTCCGGCGGCCGCGTCGCCGACGCGATCCTCTACCCCGCGACCGAAACGGGACGCCGGATCCGCGGCCATTAGCAGCGGCTCGCCCACCCCGGACCGGCACGGCTACCC
>NZ_JAFMPZ010000128.1 GCF_017353455.1 Streptomyces laculatispora | reverse complement strand
CGTTTGACAGCGAACCCAGTCGTTTCGGCTTCTCTGACAGTGGACCTAGTCGGAGGGCTGATGCCGTGGGCAACGAGCTCACACTGTGACTTCCGGTTGTTCCGAGCTGAGGTAGTGCACGCGCGTCTGATCGGCGTGGAGCATCAGCAGGCCGTGCAGTTCCTCGGCGGCGAACTTGAGCAGGTGGCCGTCGCGGGTGGCGTGGAGGGTTTCGAGGACGAAGACGACACGGGCGGAGTCCTCGGTGACGCGGGTGCGGTGGGCGTCGCGGTGGTTCCAGTGGCGGGTCAGGACGCCGGTGGTGTCGTCATAGATGATCTCGCCGGGCTTGGGGTTCTCGATGGTGTCGGGTTCGCCGAGCGGGGTGAAGGTCTCGGTTCCGTTCGCGTATCGGATGTTGACATCGCCGGTGAGGTGGTCGAGGTCGAAGGCGCCGGCGGGCAGGCCGTGGCGGACGGATACGGCGTTGTAGGAGTCGACGGCCGGGTTGATCCGCGGCAGCGTCCCCTTCTTGGCCATGCGACGCCCCAGGGCGTCGACGCTCGGGCGGATGCGACGCGGATTGGTACCGAAGGAGCGGTAGGCGGTGTGCCATGCCTCGATGCGCGGGTCGGTCTCGTCTGCGGGCTGCCAGGCCCCCTCGGAGAGTTCCTGCTCCAGCGTCTCCAGGGCGGCGGCGGTGTCGGGCCAGGGCTCATGGCCTCGCAGGCCGGTGGCGGTGACCACGGCGATGAGGGTGTCGGGGAAGGCGTCCGCGACGGCGGGGGCGATGCGGAAGTCGGCCATGGGAAGTGTTCTCCGTTCCTTCGTGCGTGTGGGGCGGGTGGTCAGGGCTTCCAGGGACCGATGCGGTTCAGGCGTCGGCGCTGCTGGTGTGCGGTGGGAGCGTCGAGGCCCTGGCCGCGTTCGGTGAGGTGGTCAGCGACGGCGGCGCGGTGCTCGACGGGCTTGTGGTCGTCGTACTTGAACTTCGCCCGTACGTCGGTGACCTCCAGGCGCAGGCCGCGGATGCCGGGCAGCATCCGGCCGTACGGGGGCTGGCCGGCGGAGATGGGGGCGTGGTCGCCGTCGGTCTGGAAGTGGGCCATCTGGCGGCGCAGCAGCTCGGCCTTGCCCTCGGGGTCGTCGACAATCCTGGCGTGGCAGGTGAACTGGACGGCCGTGTAGTAGCTGGTGGGGACGCCGTCGGCGGGTGGGGTGTCCGGCTTTGCGCGCCAGGGACCGGGGATGAAGGCGTAGTCGCCGAAGACGGTGAACAGGACGTTCGGGTCGTTGTCGATCGCCGTCCAAACCGGGTTGGGGCGGGCGAGGTGGAGCAGGAGGTGGCCGGTTTCGCTGGTGAAGTGGGTGGGGACGGCGACGGGCGCCTGGCCGGGCAGGCCGTTGACGCCGAGGAGGCCGAAGTCGTGGCCTTCTGCGATCCAGGTCTGCCATTCGGCTTCGTCCAGGCCGGCGTCCCAGGGCTGGATGAACATGCTGGTCTCCTTGCAGGGCGGCGGTGTCGGAGGTCTCAGGTGAGGGCGAGGAGGCTGACGGCGACGGCGGCGACGCCCAGGCCGGCGAGCTGTCCGCGGTGGATGCGTTCGGCGAGGACGCTGCGGGCGAGCAGGACGGTGCCGGCCGGGTAGAGGGCGGTGATCACAGCGACGACGGCGAGGTCCCCGCTGCGGGCGGCGAGCAGGAACAGCAGGTTCGCCACCGAGTCCAGCGCGCCGGCTGCGGCCGAGATCGCGTACGCGGGCTTCTCCGTCCCGAGCCTGCGGTACAACAGTCCGGCCGCAGCCAGGGTGACGGCGGAGGAGACCGCCCTCCCGATGATCAGGGGTGCCACGCCGCTGTCGGACGGGGCCTGGTGCAGGAAGATCAACTGGAGGGCGATGGCGGCGCCGGCCCCGAGGGCCAGCAGCAGAGCGGTACGCGACGGGCGGCCTGATCCGGCGCCGTGGCCTGCGCTGACCATCACCACCGCGGCCAGAGCGAGCGGAAGCCCGATCAGGCCGGCGGTGCCCAGGTGCTCGCCCTGGAGCAGGCCCACGCCGACCGGCAGCATGGCCGAGACGAGGGCGGTGACGGGCGAGAGCACGTTCATCGGACCGATCGCCAGGGTGCGGTAGAGCAGGGCGAACGCGGCGGCCGAGGCCACGCCGGAGGCGGCGCCCCAGCCGAGCGCGGCGGGGCTGAACGAAGCGCCGAGTACGGGCCACAACAGCAGCTCGACCACCAGGCTGGCCGGCGCGGCGACCATTACAGTGCGGAGCACGTGGGCCTTGCGGGCGCCCAGACCGCCGAGGAAGTCGGCGCATCCGTAGGTCAGTGAGCTGCCCAGGGCCAGCAGTAGAGCTATCACGAGACGATCCCTTACGGTTACAGTGGAACGACTAAACCGTACAACGGAACGACCGCACTCTGTCAACCGAACGACCGAGTGGCACATTCCACTGACCGACCGATGGGGATGGTGATCAGGTGACCGAGACAGAGGCGGCCCTGCGCACGCTCGCGCACAACGTCCGCTCAGCTCGCACACGCGCCGGCCTGTCCCTGGACGAACTCGGCCGCCGGGCCAAGGTCAGCAAGGGGGCTCTGGTCGGGCTGGAGAAGGCGCAGGGAAATCCGAACTTCGCGACCCTGGTCCGGCTGGCCGACACGCTGGGCGTCTCGGTCTCCGCCCTGATGGAAGGTCCGGCCGAAGGGCGCGTCCGCGTGGTGTCGGCCAGCGGCGTGATGCCGCTGTGGGCGGGCGAACGCGGCAGCGAGGCCCGGCTCATGCTGACGACCTCGGGCCCCGCTCCGGTCGAGGTGTGGCGCTGGCGTCTCGAGCCGGGCGACGAGTACCCCAGCCACCCCCACCAGACCGGTGTCGTCGAGACTGTCAGCGTCATTGCAGGGCGCATGGTCCTGGTCGTCGACGGCGCGGAGCACCCCGTCGAAGCCGGACAGACCGCCACGTTCGAAGGCGATGTCACCCACACCTATCGCGGGGAGGGTGACGAGACCTGTCATCTGATCATGACCGTCCATCTGCCGCCTGGGCCCGCATCCGCAGTCTGATCCGTCCGCGGATGGCACTCACTCCGCTCGCCCTGGACGACTGGGTTCGTTGTCAATCGCCTTGATTGGATATCAAAGGACACCTTTGGCATCCAATCGAGGTGTTTGACAGCGAACTCAGTCGTTTCGGCCTTTCTGGCAGTGAATCTAGTCGGAGGGGTGAGCACGTTGGGGGTGTCGAATGTCGGTATCGACAGGGGTGGAGAGCACTGCCCCGTACGTCGAGGTGTCGTGTCGAGTGGACGACAAGCGCGGGACTAAGCGGCGTCGTCCGTTGCTGGACTGCGCGACGGTCAGGTTCGAAGACGCGGTGCCGGTCCGGCCGTTTCGGTGGTCGTGGGGTGGGCGCCATTTCCCCGGGTGGTACTGGGCGGCGACGACAGGACAGCACGTCGGTTTCGAGTCGTGGTTGGAGCGGGACCGGCTGGTGCTCATGGACTTCGATCCTGCGGTGGTGGGCATGGCGTCCCATGCCGTTCTGGCTGCACTGGCACGACGGGGAACGTGAGCGTCGGCATGCCCCGGACTTCTTCGTGCGCCGGGTCGATGGCTCGGCGGCGGTCGTCGATGTCCGCGCCGACGACTGGATCGCTCCGCGGGACGCCGAAGCGTTCGACCTGACGCGCCGGGCCTGCGCGGAAGTTGGGTGGAGATTCGAGCGGGTGGGGACGCCGGAGCCAGTGCTCCTGGCGAATGTCCGGTGGCTGTCGCGCTACCGGCACCCCCGCTGCCGACGGGAGCCGGTCGCAGCTCGGCTGTTGGAGGTCTTCTCGCAGCCGGGGCCGCTGATGGCCGGGGCTGATGCAGCCGGCGACCGGCTCGCGACGTTGCCCGTGTTGTTCCACCTCTTGTGGAAGTACGAGGTGTCGGCCCAGCAGATGGACATCGAACTGCTCGGGCCGCGTACGGTCGTGCGTCGGGCTGGCGGGAGTGCCGGATGACGAGCGAGGAGCGTCGGGTCCCGCCGACGGCGCGGATCGCGGAGTTCCCTAAGAGGGCTGCTGAACAGGCCCGTTGGTGGGAAACACACGTCGTGGAGGTGCTCCACGGATTGCCGCCGGATGCTCCCCACGGGGCAGTGCCGCGACCGGAGTTCGACCCTCGGCAACGTTGCCTGGCTGAGCGGGAGCGGGCCAAGGCCGCCGAGCTGACGGCAGCGGGCCATCGGATGACGGCCAGTGGAATCAAGCAGCGGCGCCAGCGTTATCAGCGCGACGGGCTGGTCGGGCTGGCGGACGGGCGGTCGGCCAAGAAGCTGCCGGACTTCGGCCAGATTTCCCCGTTGGTGGTCGAGGCAATGAGGCAGGCGATCGCCGAGACGACCGATGCCTCCTCGAGGACGGTTCGGTTCACCATCTGGCGGACGAAGGAGATCCTGGCGTCCCGCGACGACGCCGACGGCATCGCATTGCCCACGGAGCGCACGCTTTATCGGCTGTTCGACAAGTTGGCGGTCGGCACGCACGCGACCGGTTCGGCGAGGACACGGCGCTCGTTGCTGGCCCGTCCGGCCGGCCCGTTTGGGGAAGTCCCCGCTATTGCGCCGGGCGAGCTGATGCAGATCGACTCCACTCCGTTGGACGTTTTGGTACGGCTGGATGACGGCATCGCGGAGAAGGTCGAGTTGACGGCGCTGGTCGACATCGCGTCTAGGTCGATCACGGCGGCAGTGCTGCGTCCGACGACGAAGGCGGCCGACGCCTCCGCCCTCCTGGCCCGCAGCATCACACCGGAGGCGATGCGGCCGGGCTGGCCGCAGGCGCTGCGGATGTCCCGGTCGGTCCTGCCGCACCGGCGGCTACTGGCCCTGGACAAGCGGTTGGAGCAGGCGGCGGCGCGGCCGGTGATCGTGCCGGAGACGGTCGTTTGCGATCACGGCAAGGTGTTCATCTCGCACAACTTCCGTGCCTCCTGCCGCTTCTTGGGCGTCTCGCTGCAGCCGACGCACAAGGCGTCGCCCTTCGAGAAGGGCGTGATCGAGAAGACGCTGGGATCGGTGGCAACGCTGTTCGCGCAGTTCGTCGCGGGGTACACCGGCCGCTCGGTGGAGCGCCGTGGCCGGCATGTGGAGGACGGACCGCTGTGGTCCTTGCCCGAGCTGCAGGACCTGCTGGACGAGTGGATCGTCACGATCTGGCAGAACCGGCCACACGATGCGCTGCGCGATCCCAGCGCACCGAAGCGGGCGTTCTCGCCGAACGAGAAGTACGCGATGCTGCTGGAGTCGTGCGGTTACGTTCCGGCCCCGTTGAGCGGTGAGGACTACGTCGAGTTGCTGCCGGAGCGGTGGCACGCGATCAACTCCTACGGCATCCGGATCAAGTACCGCACCTACGACGGCCCGGAGTTGAACCCGCTGCGCCGTCAGCACTCCGGGGTCGCGGAGAGGAAGGGCTTGTGGGAGGTCCACTACGACCCCTACGACATCTCGCGGATCTGGGTACGCGACCGCCGAGGTGAGAGGGACCGGTGGATCACCGTGTTCTGGCGGCACCTTCACCGTGTCGGCGTCCCGTTCGGCGAAATGGCCTGGGACCACGCCCGCCAGCAGAATCCGAACGGCAGCGAAACCCAGATCGCGGAAGCGGCAGCGGACCTGCTCAAGCGCGCCCACAATGGCCCTGTCGGCGAGGAGCGCCCTCCGGCCAAACGGCCAAGGAAGGATCGCCGGGTCGCAGCCCGCACCCGAGCGACCGCCCCGAGCCGGGAGATCCCTGATCCACCGGCCGAGAGCGAGCCCAGGGACGAGGACACGGCGGACTCCGCGCTGGCGGAGGTCATCCCACTGGGCCTGTTTGACCCCCTGGCCGATCCTTGGAGGCGCACGTGACCATCTCCAAACCGGCGGCCCGCCGCACCGTGCTGCAGGAGACCGACGTCGAGGCCGACCGGCAGCTGAACACGTTGACGGGGTGGGGCAAGTTCATCGACGGCCCACCCGCTCCCCCCGTCTTGGCGTCGCGCAGTGCTCGGCAGCAGATGAACCCACCCGAGCGGGACCTCTATGAGGAGTCCCGCCTTGACCATCACGCTCGGATGCTCACCGTCGCCACCTCATTCATCGAGCGGACGGCGATCTGCGGCCGTCGTCTGGTGCTGCTGAACCGGCACGCGATCAGCGCCCGTCGCGGGCTGATCGTCTCCGGCCCGGCGGGAACCGGAAAAACCATCGCCATCACGCAGTTGGGGCGCTCCCATGAACTCCTGGACCGGGCCCGGCACCCCCATGCCACAGACCGGATCCCGGTCGTCTATGTCACCGTCCCGCCCGCCGCGACCGCCCGCATGATCGCGACCGAGTTCGCACGCTTCCTGGGCCTGCCGGTGCGGGCCCGCTCGAACATGACGGACATCATCGAGGCCGTCGTCGGTGTTTGCACCGACACCCGCACCGCTCTGGTGCTGGTCGACGAACTCCATAACATCTCGCTCACCAGCCGCCACGGCGCCGAAGTCGCCGACACCCTCAAGTACTTCTCTGAACGCCTGCCCGCCACCTTTGTCTTTGCCGGCATCGACATCGACGAATCCGGGCTGCTGTCCGGGACACGCGGTGCCCAGATCGCTGGCCGCTTCACCCTGATCCCCTCCCGGCCCTTCCCCTACAACAGTGAATGGAAGGGCCTGGTCGCCACCATGGAAGACACCTTGCGGCTGCACGAACACCGTTCCGGCACACTCACCGACCTGGACCGCTTCCTGCACAACCACACCGCCCACACCACGGCGTCGATGGCCACGAAGACCGCTACGTCCCGATGAAGAGCGAACTGCCGCCCCGGTACGCGCCGCTGCCGGTCCGACTCCGCCCCTGCCTCGGGGAATCCGCCAACTCTTACATCCGGCGCCTGGCTCGCGCCAACCATCTCCAGCCCAGCTTCCTGCACTGCTACCTCTGCGGCCCACCGCAGTGGTTCGGCAGGCCGCTAAAACCTCGCCACCGCCGCCGGCCGCTCGCCCGAAGCACTCGAACGCGCCCTCGCCGACGCCAACTCCCTGGGCGGCATCAACAGATCACGCCGACGCTTACCGAGGAGAAATCCCTTCGCCTGGCACCAGGACCTGGCCCAACGCATCGCCCTAGACGCCCGCAAAGGCACCCAAATCCGCACGCTCGCCAAGCGCTACAACCTCCGCTCCTGGGACGTTCGCTTCGCCCTGGAGACACCACGCCTGACCACATCAGAGACGGGGCCGCTGACCGAACCCGTCACGGGCGTACTCGCCGACACGGTCGAGAGCATGATCGGCAGAGGTCTCAATGGAAGGCAGATCTGGGCAGAACTCATGGACCACCACGAGTACTCGATAACTTACGGCTCGATCCGCCACTACATCCGTTACGCGCGACCTCGGACGAGGACTGCGCAAGCAGACGAACGGTAGACCAACGGATCGGCCTTCCCGCTGACGTCCAACCCCGTCCGTGGCCTACCCTCTGGCCCCGAGCCGGAAGCAGCCGCCAGCCGAGCCCAGGGCGAGGCAGGCGAGCCTACGCGGTGACTGGGTCCGTGGCCGTGGTGTCGTCGTCGAAGGTCATCTCCGGAGCGGGCCGGCGGAAGCCCTTGGTCAGGACGGCCAGGTAGACGACGCCGATCGCCAGCCAGACGCCGCCGATCTGGAGCGCCACATGACCGAGCTTCGTGAGCAGGTAGAGGGAGACGGCAACGCCGACGGCCGGCATCACCAGGTACGAGAAGAAGTTGAGGGAGCGACCCTGCCTGCGCTCGCGAACCAGGTGGGCGATCACGCAGACGTTCACCAGGGTGAAGCCGAGGAAGGCGCCGAAGTTGATGAATGAGGTGGCTGTGGTCAGGTCGAGTTTCATGGCGAGGACGCCTGCGGCCGCGGTCAGCAGCAGGTTGAAAACGGGCGTGCCGGTCTTCTTCGACAGGTTGCCGAAGACGGCCTTGGGCAGTGCACCGTCGCGTCCCATGACGTACATGAGGCGGGCGGCGGAGGCTTGCAGGGCGATACAGGAGGCGATGGATCCGGCGATGGTGACGAAGTTGATGATCTCGGCGTAGGTCTTCCCTCCGACCTGCACCTTCAGGTGGTAGGCGGCCGCGTCGACGTCGGCGAACTTCGCGCCGGGGTGGACCAGTTGCATCACGAAGGACAGCACGATGAAGATCGCTCCGGCGGCGATGACGCAGCCGATGATGCCGCGGCCGATCGTCTTCGCCCCGCCCCTGGCCTCCTCCCCCAGCGTGGAGACGGCGTCGAAGCCGAGGAAGGAGTACGCGGCGATGGCGGCGGCCGCCGTGACCGCGCTGATCGACGTGCCGGAGTTCCACAGGGCGTCCGTGGCCGGCGCGGAGGAGCCGTGCTTGCCGAGGAAGACGACACACAGGGTCGCGAAGAGGACCAGCGATCCCAGGGCGATGAACATCAGGACCTTGTTGACGCGGTCCGCGAGCTTCATGCCGAAGACATTGACGGCGGTGGTGACACCCACCGAGACGATCAGCCAGACCCACTTGGGCACTTCGGGGAACTGGGCGTGGAAGTAGATCGCCGTGATCAGCCAGCCGACCATCGGGATGAAGAAGTAGTCGAGCAGCATCGCCCAGCCGGACAGGAAGCCGATGCGGCCGTCGAGCATCCTGCGGGCGTACGTGTAGACCGACCCCGCACCGGGCACGGCGCGCGCCATCTTCGCGTAACTCAGCCCCGTGAGCAGCATCGCGACGGTGGCGATGGCGAACGCGGTCGGGGCCGCGCCGCCGCTGGTGGCGGCGACCACGCCGAACATCGTGACGACGATGCCCGGGGAGATGTAGGCCAGGCCGAACAGGACGACGGACAGCAGGCTGAGGTCGCCCTTCAGTCTCATCGTGCTCTCTGTGGTCTCGCTGTTCAACATCGTGGCTCCTCGGTGGAGTGGGCGGGGTTCCAGGTGGCGGGGTCGATGCGACCCCCGTACAGCGGGAGTTCAAGGGCCGGGTCGCCGGGACGGAACTGCTCCCAGACCCGGTTGAGACCGGCGGTGCCGTAGCGGCGGACGTTGCCGACCTCGTCGAGGTCGATCACGTCGGTCAGGGTGGAGTCGCCGGCGTCGACGGTTTCGGCGCGCACCGTGCCCTGCGGATCGATGACGAGGCTGCGGCCGACCCCGGAGGGGGCGGCGGCGTTGACACCGGCGACGAAGACCTGATTGGTGATGGCGTTGGCGCGGCTGAGGACGACTTCCTGAGCGCGGTCGCTCGTCGACGTGCGGACCACATTGACGATCAGCTCGGCGCCCATCCAGGCCAGATGGCGGGAGACCTCCGGGAACCAGGTGTCGTAGCAGATGGACAGTCCGATGCGGCCGACCCCGGCGAGGTCGACGACCTCGAACCGGTTGCCGGGTGTGGTCGTCTCGTACGGGCGCCACGGGAAGACCTTGCGGTAGGCGGCGAGGCGCTCACCCCGGGGTGAATAGACCGGTGCCGTGTTGTGGACGCGGTCGCCGGTGCCTCGCTCGTAGACGGTGCCGGGCACCAGCCAGATACCCAGATCCCCCGCGAGCTCGGCGAAGGCCGCATCGCGTTTGCCGTCGAGCGGCTCGGCGGCCTCCTGTGGGGCGGCCGGGACGCCGGGGGCGCTCTCGCCGAGGTGCAGTTCGGGGTAGACGACGAGGGCGCCGGGCGCGCGCAGTTTCACGCGCCGCTCCACGTCGGCGGCAAAGCCCGCGAGGTCGTCGGCCGGGCGGCCGGGCGCCTGGGCGAGGATCAGGGGCAGGGGGCGGGCCATGCGGGAACACCAGCCAATCGAAGGAACTGTTCGAGGAGAAGTCGACGGAGATTCGGGCGCCGATCACCCGAAATTCCGGTGGGACAAGAATGCGGCGAGTCAGCCATAGCCTCAAATACTTGAAAGGGGTGGCTACCATGCCTCTGAGGCATGAAGGTGTCATGCCTCCTCCATCTCCCGAGGGGCCCCCGCCATGGAACTCCGAGTGCTGCGCTACTTCCTGACCATCGTGGAGACCGGTTCGGTCACCAGGGCCGCCGAGGTGGTCCGCGTCGCCCAGCCCTCGCTGTCGCGCCAACTGCGCGGCCTGGAAGGCACCTTGGGGATGACGCTCTTCGACCGCGGCGGCAAGCAGATGGTCCTGACGGCGGCCGGCCTGCGCTTCCTGCCCCTGGCCCGCGACCTGGTCGCCCGCGCGGACGCCGCCGAGGCCGCGGTCGGTGCGCTGGCCGCCGGTCGTGCCATGCGGATCACCGTGGCGGCGCCGCCCACCACCATCACCGACGTGATCGCGCCGTTCCTGGCCACCTGGGGGCCGGAGGATCCGCTCGTCACTGTGCAGGCGGAGAGTCCGGCACGTGCGTACCAGGCCCTTGCGAGGGGCGCCGACGTCGCCATCTCCTCGTCACCTCCGAGGCGCCGATTCGCCGGGCTCCCGGTGGCCCGCCTGCCGCTGTGGGCCTACGTCCGTGCCGACCACGCCTGGGCGGACCGGGACCGCGTCACCATCGGGGAACTCGCCGCGGAGCCCCTCATCGTCCTCACCCCGGCGCACGGCACGCGCCGCATCCTCGACCACGCCGTGCAGGAGGCGGACGCCTCGTACGACATCGTGCTCGAATGCGACACCCCGCACGTCGCACAGGCCATGACGGCTTCGGGCCACGGCATCGCGGTGGTCTCCGACGACGCCCGCTTCGACCTGCACCCATTGCTGATCCTCGACAGCGAAGGCGACCCGCTGCAGATCCACCTGCACGCGGCATGGGACTCCGGCCACTACGCGCTGCACAGCATCGAGACATTCGCGGCCGGGCTGTCGCGCTTTTGTGTCGAGCGGTACGGGCCACAGGTCGCCGACCGCCTGTGACGGAGAGCTGGAGGTATGCCCGGCAGGCAGCCTGACCAGATCGGGCAAGCATTGGACGGCGGCCCCGGCGCACCTCACGATGCGGCGATATCCCGCACCGGTTGCCAGCCCGAGAGGCTGGCGCAGCTACTCGCGGGCCGCGCGCAGAACGGCAGCCACGGCCTCGGGAACGCAGGCGGGCACGACCAGGTCCTCAACGAGGTGCGCATGGCATTTCTCTCAAGACGTCACAGACAGGCACGTATCGTCCCGGAGCTTGACGACGCTGCCCTCAGCCGGCTGCTGAAGTCCCTCCGGGCGACGACAAGTACGGGCACGATCGCGACGACGGATCTGTACATGGCCCAGACATCCCGCCTCCTGGACCAAAGCCGGGCCGACTGGGACCGTCGCACCCACCAGCTTTCCGTGCTGGCGTACAGCCTGGCCGAATCGCACGGGCCCCGTGCCTGGGCCACTCGTGAGCCGCGCAACGCGAGCGCGCTCGTCCTCTCTGCATGGGCACAGCTCGAACGTGGACGCTCCCACGGACGCCCGCAGGGCGCAGCCGGCATCGCAGACAGCTGTCTGCGCGCCGCCGAACTGGCACCGGAGGACCCCACTCCCTGGGTGGTCCTGCTGGGTCTGTCACGGCTGGAGCGCCGCAGCCAGCCGGAAGTGTTCGGTCTGTGGCACGAGATACTGACCCGCGACCGCTGGAACCGCGAGGCGCACCTGAGCATGCTGCGCTATCTGGGGCCGGAGGAGATGGGATCACGCGTCCAGGTACTGGACTTCGTCGACGCGCTCCGCGCCCTCACGCCCGCGAACGCTCCCTGCGCGGCCACCGAACTCACCTCCCAGGTTCTGCAGTACCAGTCCGTCCTCGCCCGCGGCGGAGTCGAGGCGCTGATGGCCCGCACCCACTGGTCCCACGCGTCCGCCGCCCAGGCCCTCGACCGTGCGGCACACACCTGGGCCCGGCCCGGGTTCTTCCACCACGCGGCAGCCGTCGCCGACCTGAACCTGCTGGCCTACGCGCTCATGGCCGCCGAGCGGCGCGGCCAGGCCCGCCCGGTCTTCGAGGCGATCAACGGTACGGTCGCGGCCTGGCCCTGGAGCGCCGGAGGCGACCCGGTGTCCGAGTTCGAGAAGGCACGGATCAGGAGCGGGACCGGCGCGTGAGTTGCGGGGCCTTGCCCCTCGGCACAGCGGGCGGACAGCCCTTGACGGCAGAGGAACGTGGGAGGAGCCCGGCAGGCGCCGGGCCCCTCCCACGAGTCGCCAGTGGGGGCATCAACCGCGGATGATGTTCCCGGCCTCTTGGTCCTACTGGCCAAGGGCACTGGACACCCGCGCATCACGCAATCGAGCAGAGGGATGCAGAGGCCCAGGCTCCATTATCGGCCGCCGACTCCGATCCCGATGATGGCGAACCGGGTGCCGTGATGCGGCACTTCCCGCGCATTGTTGGACGCGACCTTGTCGCCCGCCGTCTATGGTGACGTCGTCCCGGTCTCGAAGCCGCCGTTGCCGAGCAGCCAGTCGGCTGCCTCAACCGGCTCCGCCTGCGGCGGGCAGCTTGTACGCCTGCGCGGCCGCCGCCGACCAGCCGAATTCGTCGTTGTCGCTGAAGTAGTAGTACGTGGCGCCGTTGGGCAGCATCGCCGCGGTGATGCCGCCGAAGCCGGACATGAACGGCACGTACACCGGGCTGGTGAACACCGGGTCGTCCGCCGAGGTGAACTGCCGCGCCCACAGGCCGTCCTGGTACTGGTAGGTCTTGCCGGTCGCGTCGGCGGTCGTGGTGAGGCCGCGGTTCGCCGGGTTCTGCTGCATCGCGTCGGCGAGCATAGTCGGGTCGAGCTTCTGCACGTCGTCGATCTTCCCGCCGTCGGCGTTCAGAAACCGGCTGACCTTGGCGATGTCGTCCTGCGTGTAGAACAGGCCGTACCCGCCGAACGGCTGCGCGGTGGCGCTGTTGTCGGTGCGCTCGGTGGCCAGCACGTCCGGGCTCAGGTGCAGCGGGACCAACACCTGGTCGCGGATCCAGCGGTAGACGTCGCTGCCGGCGCCGGCCTTGGACACCAGGTAGTTCTGCATCGCCCGAGCCAGCACGAATGTGTCGGAGGAGTGGTAGACCCACTTCGTGCCGGGCGCGGCGGATTGCGGGAAGGCCAGCGCGGCGGTCATCTTCGGCCCGTACGCCTCGGCGTCGAAGAACGCCGTCATGCTGCTGCCGGACTCGTCGGACTCGAAGGCGCTGGAGGAGTAGTTGCCGGTGGCCATGTTCGCGGTGTCCTGGAACGTGACGCCGCTCCAGGCGGAGGTGTCCGCCTCGCCGACCCAGTCGCGGATCAGCTGCGACGGCACGGACGAGCCGTAGACCTGCGTCAGCCGCATCAGCACGATGCCGGCGAACATCGTCTTGGCCAGCGAGTACGACGGCAGCACCATCTGATTGCAGTACGGGTACGCGCCCTGCCGGGTCTGGCACGCACCGACGTAGTTCACCCCGCCGTAGGACACGCCGTACGTGCTCAGCGCCGAGGGGGTGACGCCGCTACCGAACGCGCTGGTGTCGATGCCGGCGTTCGGGTAGTCGGTGCTCAGCGCGCTGATCGGCTTGGTCGGGATGCGGTGGGCGACCTCGGCGGCGTACGCGTTCTTGAGGTCGGCGTCACCGGTCACGGTGTGTCGGGAGTAGGCCGCGCCGACCTGGCCCCACATGTCGAACTGGAAGTACTCGCAAGTCTCATGCGTGATCTGGTAGCGGACCTGGGAGATCGTGCTGCCGTCGAAGAGGAAGGTCAGTAGGCCGTTGTGCACGCAGTTGGCGTTGCGCTCGACCAGCGCGAAGGGCAGCGAGACGCGAGTGCGGCCACCGTCGCCGTTCTCGTTCCAGGCGCGGCCGCCCCCGACGATCAGGTTCCAGTACGCGCTCCCGGTGATCTGCAGGCCGCGGACGGCAGGGATGACGTGGCTGCCGTTCTGCACGAGATCGATGCTCACCGGCGGCAGGTGCTTGAGCGCGGCGGTGGCCGCGTAGTGGTAGGTATCCTTGACGTTGCGGAAACGGCCAGCGGTAGCCACGCCGTTGAGCGTCAGGGTGCCCTCGAAGGTGTGCGTCGGAGCGGCGCCGGCCGCGGGCAGCGCGAAGGCGTCGTTTGTGACGGTGCCGGTGGCCGCGCCGCTGGTCAGGTCGGCGGCAGTCAGCACGGACCTGGTCACGGCGCCGCTGCCAGTGAGCGGATCACCGGGTACGGCGGTCGCGGCGTACGCAGGTCTCGCCGTCAGCGGTGAGAACGGCACGAGGACCAGGGACAGTAGAAGGAGGGCCAACACGGCACAGCGGCGCCGGGCGTACAGGAGGGACACGGTGAACTCCTCGGGAATGCAAAGGGGTGGTGCCCGCATTCTGGGGACGCGCGGTGCTGCCGTCGAAGACCAATCGGGGTTCGACTACATGCCTCAAAGGCATCGGCGAGGGTCAGAGGTCACGGCGTGCGCAACCGCCGCTGGTGGGCAGGCAGCAGCCGGGCGAGGATCTCAGCGGTGTGGCCGGGACATCGAGCGTGGCAACACAAATGACCAACGTGAAGCCTCTGCTTAAGCCTAAGCAGGCGATCTTGTGGTGAGAACCGCCGTACCAGGGGCCTTAAGCCGCCCCAATCGGCGACGACTCGGACGGCGCGGACACGCCACCCACCTCACCTGCGCCGTACAGGTCACCCGAGCGACCTGCCACGGAAGCGGATCTCCGGTGACCGTCCTTAGCTTGGACTCCATGAGTGCCACGTTCGACGGTGACGCCCCCATACCTATCGCGAAGCAGGCGACGAGCCCTGCCAACTGATCATGACCGTACACCTGCCACCCGGGCCCGCATCCCCGGCCTGACCAGGTCACGGATACGGGCGCGCTGCGCTCGCCCTGACGACTGGGTTCGATGTCAAACGACTAACTTCGCTGTCAAAGGACAAACTGTGTCCGTTGACAGCGAAGTTAGTCTGCTGTCGGTCTGTGACCTGGGCGGACTAGGGACTGTGCCGAGTTGAGATCACGGGTTTGGCTGTTTCGCTGTCCCGGTCCGGCCGGGACGGTAGACAGGCGGGATGACCCGGGGTGATCTCACGGACGACGAGTGGAGTGTGTTCGAACCGCTGCTGCCGCTGGGCGAACGCGGTCCGATCCCTGACCTGCGCAGACTCGTCAACGGCGTGATGTGGCGGTTCCGTACGGGCGGTCCGTGGCGGGACATGCCCGAGCGGTACGGGCCGTGGTCCACCGTCTACGGGCGGTTCCACCTCTGGGCCAGGTCCGGGGTCTTCCAGACGTTGATGGAAGCGGTGATCGCCGAGGCCGCCGCACGCGGTCAGGCGGACCTCGACCTGGTGAGCGTGGACTCCACCGTGGCCCGGGCCCACCATCACGCCGCCGGGATGGCCGTCGATGCGGAGCTGCTCGAAGCCCTGGAGAAGGCCGTCGCCGAGGAAAAGGGGCTCCGCCAAAGGGACAGAACGCC
Organism: Streptomyces laculatispora; assembly: GCF_017353455.1. GTDB lineage: Bacteria > Actinomycetota > Actinomycetes > Streptomycetales > Streptomycetaceae > Streptomyces > Streptomyces laculatispora. The sequence continues at coordinate 16,581 of NZ_JAFMPZ010000128.1, read as the reverse complement.
CCGGTAGCCGAGCCGGACGGGCAGGCGGACGCCGTCCGTGAGGAGCGGCGGCGCCTGCGCCGACGCCGCAAGGCCCGGCTCCGGGCTGCCGAACTGGGGCGCTCACGCGGCGGGTTGACCAGCAAGGTGCACCTGTCGGCGGACCGCCGCTGCCGCCCGCTGTCCTTCGTCCTCACCCCCGGCCAGGCCGCCGACAGCCCCCGCTTCACAGCTGTCTTGGAACGCATCAAGGTCCGGGGCGCGGTCGGCCGGCCTCGCACCCGCCCCGCCGCCGTGGCCGCGGACAAGGCGTACTCATCCCGAGCGAACCGCGCCTACCTGCGCAGACGCAGGATCCGGGCGGTGATCCCGGAGAAGAACGACCAGGCGGCCAACCGCGAGAAGAAGGGACGTCGTGGCGGGCGACCCCCTGCCCATGACGCCGTGCTCTACCGCGACCGCAACACGGTGGAACGCTGCATCAACAAGATCAAGGAGTGGCGCGGGCTCGCCACCCGCTACGACAAGACCCCGGTCAGCTACCTCGCAGGACTCCACCTACGCGGCGCGGTCATCTGGCTCCGCAGCCTCACATGAAGATCTCAACTCGGCACAGTCCCTAACTTGGTTGGCAAGAAACTTCCTTGGTCGACCTAGGGCAGGAGGCTTTTCGAGCCGCAGGGGCCGGGTGCCGGTCGAACCCCTACGTCACCCCTTATGGAAACCCAAGGCGCACCTGGGGGCCGCGCTGACAGGATCGGCACATGCTTATCACTCCTCGCCCCGGCGCAGAACGGAAGAACATCCGGCAGGTCCTCAGCGGCGTCCACACCACCGCGATGAACCTGCAGCGGCCGTATCTCACTGCCTTCGAGCTCCCAGATCAGCGACCGGGACCTCGACGTTCTGAACGTCCGCATCCTCGAAATCGCCGGACTAATTGCTCGCTTGCAGGGACCCAGGGAGCTGACAGAGTGGCGCTCCGTTGCTGGCCAGAGCCTTGGAGGGAAGCATGTCGGCGTCCGAAATCGGGTATCGCGTGGTGCGTCATGGAGACAAGGCGCCGAAGGACGGGACGCTATGGCGTACCGAAGCGGAGTCACGCAGCAGGGTAGCGGCGGGCGATCGTCCAGCGCTCCAGGAGGTTCTGTTCTGCCTGCGTGCCGATCTCGTGGATAGCATCCGCGTGTCCAGGTGGGATGACCTGGGCGATCCGATCACCCGGGAGATGGTCCGCGACGAGATCCGGGATCACCGCGCGACACTGACCGTGGCCGGTGATGTCATCGAACCTGATCACACGCTGCGCAACACCGAGCGAGGTGTTCGCAACCAGGTTCAGGCTACCTGCGCTGCGCTTCGGGCTCTTCTTCCTCGCCAACGAGGCAAGCAGGGCCAGTTGGACATCGGCCGCGGCCTGAGCAAGAACGAAGTGGTGCGGCTCGCACACAAGTTGCACTTCGGGTTTCAACTGACGCTGGCGCAGACTGCGGACCTCCTCAACCAAGCGGGCTACATGTGGGATGGCGTGCAGGGTGAGCAGGACTTCAACAAGCAGATCGTTCACCGGCTCCTCCAGGACGCGTGCTGGGACGACGATGCCCCCCGGACGGTCGATGGCGAGCGGATCCGTACCAGCGGGAGGTCACATCAAGTTCTCCAGGAGATCGAGGTGATGGCCGTCTACGGACCAGACGACGAACGAGATCACCTCACACGATCGAGGGACGTCCAGAACATCGCGAAGGCGCACGACCACCTCTTCGCCTTCTCCTTTACCCCGAGCACTCCGGACTTCGGGCTCACAGACCTTCTCCACTTCGTGACCACACCCGCGCCTGTCCGCACCCTCTACGTAGCCGACTCTTCCCTCTTCCCCAGTGAATTGGACCGGCTGGTCGCGTACAGGTGGGTCGAGCACTTCGGCGTCCAGGTTCTGGAGGCGGGCAAGTCGGTGAAGTCGACCGTTGAAGGTTCCAGACAAGAGCGAGTTCTGCGGGAGGTGATCAAGACGTTCGCCGCCCTTCGGATGCACGACAGCCACACCGTGATCGAGACCACCCGGTCCATCGATCACGCGAGGGCCGTCGCGAAGCGCCTGCGGAGCCAGGCGGGGTACTCGTATGAGGAGATCGCTCGTCACCTCAGGCTAGAAGCGATTCCCACGCGGAAGCGCAGCGGCGACTGGGGCAGAAGCGCTGTCATGGATCTAGTGTCCGGTGATGCCGCCTCATGAGCAACGCCCGACGCGATGCTCGTCGAGAGCGCGCGCTGACCCGACTTCGCACGCATGCAGGCGTCACGCTGAGCCGGCACGCCCTGTCCCGGGCGAAGGAGCTCGGTTTCGATGAGAGTGAAGTGCTGCGGTGCGTCATATCTCCCGAGCAGACCTACGGAGGCGACCCGAAATACCCAGGTGCCCGGCGCGTCCACCAGCGTCGAGATTGCGCCTGCGTCATCGACACGGCGACCCGAACGGTGGTGACAGTGCTGCTACGCAATACGGGCCTATGGCAACACGGAACCCATACCCGGTGGGACATGCCTCGTGCTTGCTCAAGTTGAGCGCGGGTCATAGGCTCTCCGCCTCTTTCCAATGCGGAAAAGCGCCCCGGGATCTGACTCGCACTCTGCCCGGGGCGCTGTCACGTCGTTTCCCGCCACCCCTGCCGCTCCAGTGCCCGCAGGTCGAACCGCTCCCGCAGGTCGGCCAACCCTGGTGGCACTTCATCCATGCGGGCACCGGGGAGCGCCGCGTGACCCGTGATGAGAGCGATCCGAGGGTCCGACTCCTCGGCGACCACCTCGTCGTCCGCCTCAAGCGCTTCTTCGATGCGGCCAGGCAGGGACGGAGTCGAAGAGAGGACGTCGTTGCTGTGCAGCCCTTCCATGCCCATCAGCAGCGTCGAGGCGTATGACTCCTGATGATGCCCCGACCGCGCTGTCGGGCAGTGCACCAGGCACGACAGCGGCTTACTTTCGGCCAGTACGTCGCAGTAGCCGTTCTTACCCTTCACGACCAACTCGTCGATCTGCTGGGCGGGGGCGATCGTGATGCCGAGCAGGGGCTGCTGTTGACAGGGCTCAAGTCTCGTACACGGCCATGGCTCAGCCCTTTTACCCTGCAGGCAGTTGTAGAAGGCGTACAACGGGACCGGCGGGACCTCACCGTTCCGGCCTTCCCGTCGCGCGGCCTCGACCAGCAACCGACTCTGCCAGATCCTGCCGTCTGATCCTCTCCGGACTTTGTGTTTGAGCTCCTCGTAGCGTTCACCAGGGTGGTAGAGGCGCTTGGCCTGAATCCAGAGACGCACCCACGATGAGTCGCTCCGCTGGATCCACCACTCCCAGTCGGCGCCGTTCGCTCGTTCCTCGTGCGGCTTGAATCTAACGACCCGCCAGAAACGCGGGTCCACATGCGCAAGCTCCGTCAGAAGCAGGTCGGTGAGGGTCGTCTCGTACGCCTCGAACCCAACGGCACGTGCTCTCGCCATGCGGCGGTGCGTGGCACGAGCCTGTTTGGCCAGAGCCTTCGCCAAGTGGCATGCCTCCGGCCGCCCAGCCATCAAGTTCTCGATCACGTGGTGGATGTGCTTCACGGAACCAATGCGGGATCCCGGTGGTGGAGGAATGGGGGGAAGTGGCGGCGACGTCAATGGATCTCCCTGTTGCGGCTCCGCCTTTGATCCCTGGGCGTTCGCTCGGCGCTGCACTGACTTTGTGCCACCTACCGTACGGTCATGACCTGTTCCACATCGACGAGTTGACGAACGGGAGACCTCCAACTCCGGGGCACTCGGCGCTACGTCCCGATATGCCCAAGGAACCACACTGCGAAGGCAGACCAGGTAGCCATGAAGGCCACGTGCCCAGGACGGGCGTGGACACGGAGCCAGGCTGCGGATGCGTTCCGAGAGGTGTCGCCACTCTCGTCGTTCCCCAGGATGTTGATCTCATACGCGACGCCGATCAGGAGCAGGGTCCCCACGGCTGGTCGGCCGAGGTCATTCCCTTGCCTTTCGCTGTGGTCCGGTGCGGTCAGTTGCCGAGCGCCGACCATGCGGCGAGTCCGAGAGCTGCGAGGCTGGTCAGTACGCCGATGGTCGGCAGGGGCCAGCGGGCGCGTTCGAGGGCGGTGACTTTGCCGTCGAGTTCCCCGACGGCCTTGTCGATCTGGTCAGATCGCTGGGCGATCAGGGCGAGTTGGCCGTCGATGCGCGCCAGCCCGACTTCGAGGGCGCGGCGGAGCTCTGCCAGTTCAAGGGCTACCTCTCCGTCGGGCATGGCGCGGCTCCTGCGGTCAGTTCGTCGTGGACGGGGATGCGGGGTCGGTTCTCGCCGGGAGCCAGGAGGCGGTCCCGGTGCGGCCGAGAAGGGTGCCGACGGCGCCCTTGGCGACGGCCGGGCCAGCGGGGATCGCGGCGATGGCGGCGGACTGGAGGGTGGAGAGGTCGAGGATGTCGGTCGTGGCCGTCGCCAGGAGGAGGCCGAGGAATGCCTCGGCGTAGGTGAGGACGGTGCGCTCGGCGATGCCGGCGAGCAGCTTGGATGTGCCGGTGGTCGGGCCATGGTGGTGGTGTTCCTCTCGCTGACAATTAGGGCTTGGGGACGTGGAGCTTGGCCCAACTGGGGGCTCCCGGGATGCCGTTGGCGTCCGCGCCGGAGTAGCCGAGCTTGCGCTGCCAGGCTGCTTACGAGCGGCGGTCGGCGTCGGTCCAGCGCGGGCCGGGGCCCGTGCCGTACTTGCCGCAGCCCTCGGCGACGAGCCGCTTGCCCATCGCGGTAATGAGGGCCGAGCGGCGTCCGGTACGGAAGTAGCCCGCGCCGGGGAACGGGGCGTATCCCGACGTTTCCTTGTCGGACGTGGAGCCGGACGGCTTGGACGAACCGCTACTGGGCTCCGTGCTCGCGCCGAGGAGCCTCGCCATGGCAGTGCGGAAGTCGGACATCGTGATGCTGGCGGGGTCCGGCTTGCCGGGCTGCCACTCCTTGTGGGCGATTACCGACTTCTCGGACCAGCCATGCGCGCGACAGAGTGCCGCGCTCACCTTGTGCATCGCGTCCAGCTGGGCTTCCGGCCAGTTCTGGTGTTGATGCAATCGAAGCCGTAGAAGTGCGGGTTGCCGTCGGTGTTGGACCCGTTGTCGGTCGTCGTCTCCCGAACCGGCGTGGTTGGCGCGGCCGTAGCCGACGAGGTGGACGGAAACTGTTGTCCGGTGACACTTGTGGGATCTCAGATGGTGTGGCCAAATTGCACGGCCATTGGCCACCTCGTGGCCGATTGGCCACGGATCTGAGATCCCCGAGCCACCTTGCTCGCACTTTTGGGTGCAGCGGCCCCCCGCCCGGCCGCGCTGTCCGACCTGCGGGCTACGGTCGGGCCATGAGCACACGCGCGTACGAAGGAACGTCCTGGCCGGAGCGCTCCGGGCCTTACGGCGCAGTCCTGCGGAGAGGAACACGAGCCCTCGCGCCCCCGTAGCCGCCCCGTCGTCCCCGCTCGATGCGAGTGCTCGTCGTACCGGCCATCCTGCTCGTGGCCCTCCTACGGACCCTCGTGAGCACATCCACTGCGCGGCCCTCGTCCGCCACACCCCCTGCCGTCCCTGACTGGTCGACCTGCCCCAGCAGCCGCCCGCCGCCGAACTGGCCTGGACCCGCGCTGGCCCCGTACCGAGGACACCCGGCAGACACATGGCTCCGCACCCCGGCACCAGGTGGCTCCGCCGTCTTGGTGGCGGCCGTCGCCACCGCCGTACTGCTCACGGCGCTCGCACGCGTCTGAAGGGAAACACGACCATGCCGGACCTCCGCGCCGAAGTGCGTGCGAAGACGCTCGACCGCATTACTTCGTACCAGGGGGCCAAAGACCGCTGGAACCTGTTCCGCAGCCTCAAGAACCTCATCGAACAGGCCATCCGCGACTACGAGCACCGCGCCCTGGTGGAGCTCCTGCAGAACGCCCACGACGCTCATGACACGGGCGACTTGGGAGGCCGGGTCCTGATCAGGCTCGACCACGACGAGGGGCCGCACGGCGCGGTGTACGTGGCGAACACCGGGCGGCCCGTCAGCCGCAGCAACTTCGACGCGATCACCGACATCGCCCAGTCGGACAAGCGCCCGGAGGAGGGCATCGGTAACAAGGGGATCGGCTTCAAGAGCGTTCTCCAGCTGACCGGAGCACCTCAGGTCTACTCCGTCTCCGAGGAAGGCGGCCGGGTCTTCGACGGCTACCGCTTCAGCTTCGCCGACGAGACCTCGCTCAAGGACCTCCTGGACGGCGACGCCACTCTCGCGGCGGAGGTGGCCGCCGACGTCTTCCACCTCTGCCTGCCCGTGCCCCTGGACAGCGTTCCCGACACCGTGAACGCCTTCGCAGCTGACGGATACGTGACCGTGCTGCGCCTGCCGCTGAAGAGCGAGGAGGCCCGGGCCGAGGCGGCCGAACAGCTGACCATGCTGTCCGCCGGCCCGCCGGTGCTGCTCTTCCTGCGCCGGATCGGCTCGCTCACTGTCGAGGAGCGGCAGGACGGCATGGTCGACCGGCGCACCCTGGCCCGGACCGAGCGGGCGGACGCCGAACTCGACCAACTCACGGTCAGTACGGTGACCGTCGGCGACGGCGGCGCCTTCGTCCTGCTCGACCGGCAGGTGGCGGCTGAGGCTTTCGGCGACGCGGTCGAACGCAGCGTGCTCGGCGACCACATCAGCGAGGGATGGCGCGACTGGCAGGGAGACGCCCGGGTCACGCTCGCGATTCCCGTCGAGGAAGGGTTGACCAAAGGACGCCTCTACACTCACCTGCCGATGGGCGAGCAGCCCGTTGCCCCCCTTCCGGCCCATGTGAACGCGCCCTTCTTCGCGAAGCTAGCCCGCGTGGACCTCGAGAAGACGGTCCCACTCAACGACTTCCTCCTGGACGAGCTGGCTCTCCTCGGGGCCGAGACGCTCCTCGCCTGCTCCGCCGGGACCCTGGAGCTCCCACCGACCCTCTGTGCGGACCTGCTGAGCTGGGACGCATCTATGTCCGACCGGCTGTCCCGGGCCTTCAAACGCCTCGGACACGAGGTCGGCACCGCCCCGATCATCCCCCTGGCCCTGGGCGCGCGGCCGTGGGCCTCCCTCACGGAGGCCCGGCTCTGGGACGACAAGGACCGGACCCTGTTCACGACCGACCGGCTGAGCCGGGACGCGGACGCCGTACTCGTACACCCGTCCGTCACCGGGCAGCGTGCGGCCCGGCTCGAGAAGGCCGTCGCCACGCTCGTCGGCCGCTCACCCCGGCCGTCGGATGAACTACTGGCGAAGTGGGCCGAAAGCCTGGCGCGCAGCCTCGCCGACGCGCCCTTTCAGCCGGAGTTGTGGGCCCGCTTCTACGACGAGCTCGCCGGCTGCGTCGAGCGGCCCCGCGCACTCCAGGGCCGCCGCATCCTCATGGACGACGACGGAAAGCTCCGGCTGTGCAACGCGGCCGACGGCAGGGTCAGGCGTGCCACGGCCTTCTTCTCGCCCAGAGCGGACGGCGAGGAACAGGCAGGATCCACGGAGCAAGGCCCCCGCCTTCCACGGTCGCTGCGCCACCGGGTCTTCTTCGTGTCGCGGAACATCCCGTGGAAGAACCGGCTCGGCAGCATCACGATCAAGCAGCGAGGCCGCCGGATGCTCGAAGACGGCGGTCTGGTCAACGAGTACCGCGCCGACGAACTGCTGGCACTGGTCGCCCGCTCCCTTCAGGACAAGCCCACGCCGGAGCTCGCGGCGGAGGTCCTCGCCTGGGCCTTCCGGCTCTCCAGGAGCGACACGGCACCGTGGCGGGACATCCAGGCCATGGGGCTGCTCGTCCCCGGCGCCGACGGTGTGTGGATACCCGCCTCGAAGGCCCTGCTCTGTGCCGAGTGGGGCGGAGAACGAGCGAAGCTGCTCGGAGAGCTCATCGACCGCGCGCAGGATGTCTCGGAAGAACTCGCGGTGCTCCGGGGCCGCTTGACCGCACCCCCGGAGCACCAGGCATTCCGGGGCGCGGACCGGGCGGAGTGGCGTGCCTTCCTCGGGCGTCTGGGGGTCGGCGCGGGGCTCTGCCCCGAGCCTGTGCCCCGCTCCACCCTGCGGGCGGACGGCCGTCACTTCACGGACGGCAGGCCCCCGACGATGTCCCTGCCGCAGGCCACCGCGGAAGTCTGGCTGCGCCATGTGGAGAGGGAACCCCCCACGGATCGGCGGCCGTACACCGAGTACGTGGGCCAGACTCCTCTGTATCGGCTGCCCGGCCAGGACGACCACCACCATCTGTCCGACGCCGCGAAGCGGGTGTACGCCCGGCTCGTGGCCGCCGGTTGCTCCGAGTGGGCCGCCGATGCCCTCCACGTCACCGTGCGGCGCTACAACGACCGGTGGGACTCCTTCAGCCTTCCCACGCCGGTGACCGCCTTCCTCGCCGAGGCCGAGTGGATGCCCGTCGCGTCCCCGCGCGAGCGCGCCGACTGGCGCTTCGTACGGCCTGATGCCGCCTGGACGCACGGGGACGAGGCCGCCCCGTCGTTCGTCCCCCTGCTGCCCTCGGCGCTGCGCCGTGCGTTCCAGGCGAACGACCGTGCGGTCCGTCGCGCAAGAGGCTGGGGACTTGAGCGGTGGGACTCCCCGGAGACCGCCGCGCGTCGGGTCCGCGAGCTCACCGAGCTCTTCCGCGACGGCGCCATCCCCGAGACGATGACGGCCGCATTCCGCCGGGCGTACGAGGACGCCTGGGCGGAGTGCGCCCAGACGCGCCAGGACCCCTACCCCCAGGGCTCGGAGGCGGCGGTCGTCGTCAGCCGGGGCGGTCGGCTCGAAGCTGTCACACTCGCCGACGACACGGACTCCCCGAACACCGTGGATCACCTGTACGTGGAGGACACCGACGCACGCCAGCTCGTCCAGCTCCTCGAACAGCGCGGTGCCCCGTTGCTCCGCATGCGCAACATGCACGGGGGCGCGGTGGCCGCGCTCCTCCAACGGTGCTTCGGCTCGCGCGTCCGGAGGATCTCCCGAGCACGAGTCGAAGTCCGGGTGGACGGAGAGGCGTTCCACGCCGGGACCGCGGGCGACCCGCTGATCACGTCCGAGCGCGACTGGCTCCTCACCCTCGTCGCGGCCGTGATCGACCTGCGCGCCAGCCGCTTCCGCCGCCCCACTGCGGAGTCCGTGCGCCGCGGTTGCGCGATCGCCAAGCGCATCCAGATCGTCCACGCCGGCGTCCTGACCTCCGTCGTGGACGAGATCGCCGAGCGGCCCGGCCACGGCGGCAGACGGTGGCTGGCCGTCCCACACCAGGACACCCCGACTCTCCTGCTTGAGGGGCCCAGCCAGGGCGAGGAGGACCTGCTCCAGCGGTCCGCCGCGGGGATCATGGAACTCCTCCACCACCCCGAACTCGCCGACACCCTCCGCATGGCCCTCCTCGACCTGAACACGGCCGGCTGGGGCCCGGGTCAGAGCCCGGACGCCGACGCGATCGCCGACGTCCTGGGCGAGGACCGGGCCCGGGTGCGCGAGATCACCGCAACCCTGCGACAGCCCCTGGACGCCCTCCTGGACATCCTCGTGCCACTGCTCGCGACGCTCGACCTCGAAGCGGCCCACGCCCTCCTGTCCAACGACGAGGCCCTCGCCTCAGAGACCGAACTGGACCGCTGGCTCGCCGCCCGGCTGACGCCGACGGACCACCGGACGCTGCGGGCGGCGGCCCGCCACCCCGACCTGGACACCGCCCGCAGGGCCATGTCGCTGTCGCTGCGCGAGCTCAACGCCGCGATCGCCGCCCTCGGTTCGACCTACCGGCCGCTGCGCAACGCCGAGGGCATCGAGCAGGAGTTCCGGCACTTCGTCGCCAGCCGGCGACGAAGCATCCTGGACGCGCTGCGGGTCGGCTTCCTGGACGCGTTCCGGTCCGGGGCCCCCCTGACCTCGTACGCCGAGAACCGGAATTTGACCGGACTCGTGCCGGACACCGCCTGGGCGGACGAACACCTCCATCTGGAGACCGCCCTAATGCAGGCGCACGTCGACCGCTGGCTCACCGGACTCGGGGCCCCGCCGCTCGGTACGGACGCGGGGCTGACGCCCGTGGACGAACTCCGGCTGACCAACCGGCCCCTCCTCCTGGAACGGCTGAAGCGCGCACGGACCCTGATCCACGCGTGGGAGGCCGCGCACGGCGAGTCCACCTCCGGCCTCCCGGGGGACCCGGAGAACCTCACGACCGAGGCCACCGCCGCCGGGCTACTCGACTTTTTCCCGCTCGACGACGCCACGACGCTGCACTGGCTCCGAACCGGAGACCGCTGGCCCGCCGCCGTCCCGCTCGCCCTGACACCCGGAGACCTCGGCCTGACGACTGGTCAGCTGGACGACGCCGAACGGCAGGAGAAGAGGGAGCGGCGGCTGCGGCAGGAGGAGCGGCGGCACATCGTGGTGGACCGCACGAGGATGTCGGCGGAGGAGGACAACTACCACGCGATCGTGGAGGCCGTACGGGGCGGCCTCACCCCCGAGTTCCTCGGCTCCGCGGGCGACGCCCCGCTCGTCGCACTGGGTCGGCAGACACAGCGGCTCCCCGGCGCCGGGCGCCCCGGATTCTCCGCTGGCCGACGGGGCAAGCTCTCCGACACACAGGCGCTCGCGGTCGGACTCGCGGGGGAGGTCGCCGCCCTCGCCTGGCTCATGAACCGGTACGACGCCGTGGACGAGAGCGCGTGGGTGTCGGGCTACCGCAACAAGGTCCTGGGTGACGGCATGGGCGACGACACGCTCGGCTACGACCTCATCGTCGAGAGGAAACGGTCGAGCCTGCTCTTCGAGGTGAAGTCCTCGGCCGGAGGCGAGGGGGAGTTCGTCCTCTCGCCCACCGAGATTGCCCGGGCGCGCTCCCTGAAGAAGCGAGAGACGTACCACATCCTGTACGTCTCCCACGCCCTCGACGCCGACCTGCGGAAGATCCACCTCCTACCCAACCCGCTCCACCCCCGGTCGGCCCACTTCTTCCGCTCGGTCGGCGAGGGCCTGCGCTACAGGTTCCAGCTGTCACGGACGGGGGAGCGCCGGACGGGGACCTGAGCGAAATAAGTGCTTGGCAACCCAATCCAGTCGGGCCAAGTCAACGCACTGATCGCGACCAACCCAGCTGTCAAATGACAACTGCATGGTCCGGCGTTGTGGCGTGCGCCAGCCTCATGTGGGCAGGGGGGCCAGCCAGTTGTCGCTTGGTCGGTCCATCCAGTCCGAAGTCCCATGTCGAGGATTTGGACACGGCCGTGAGACTGAACGGCTGGCCAAGCCGTGAGACACGACGACAACTACCAGGTCACGGAACCGCCGCTGGCCATGGGCGGCGAGACCCTACAGACGGCTGTGGGATCTCAGATTCCGTGGCCGATCAGCCGCAACCAGAGGCTGGTTGGCTAGACGGGCGCGGCATGGATCAGACGTCACCTTGGGAAAAGACAGTGACGGTGTCAGGGTCTGCTCCTATCTTCAGACCATGACCGTCACCGCACGGCGGGAGCTGGTGAGCCCGGCCACCCGCAACGCCTTCCGCTCTCTGGCCACGGACCTGACCGTCCGGATTGTCGCCGAACTGTGGGAGGACCACGGGTTCGCGCCCAGCCCGCCAGATGAGCTGAAGTACCAGGACTCAGGCCAGCGGCGGACTGAATTCATGCTCTACGCGGAGGGCGTCGACTGGTCGGATCCGAGCCAGGTTCGACGTGTACTCCTGGTCTTCGAGGACTTCATCCGCGCGTACCGGAACCCGGACGATCAGGGAACTCCGAAGTGGCTTGACGACATCAGGGTTCGCTTGGAGCGGGACGGCTTCACTCTCGATAAGGAGGGGAGGATCTCCTGGTCCAACCCGCCAGTGCTGGTCCGCGACCTCAGTACCCTGAGCGACGCCTCCGGCATCACGATCGAGTTGGAGCGCATTCGGAGGGACCTGACCACCGATCCCCATGGGGCCATCGGCGCGGCCAAGCAGCTCATCGAGGCAACGGCGAAGACCGCTCTTGGGGAGCTGAACATCGAGGTCGACCGGAACGCCGCGCTCCCAGCCCTGATCAGCACGGTCCAGAAGGCGCTGAAGCTCGACGCTGGCTCGGCTCCTGATGGGCCGGACGGCAGCAAGGCCGTAAAGAGAATCCTTTCGGGCTCGGTGAACATCGCAGTCGGCGTCGCCGAACTGCGCAACCAGGGTTTCGGTAGCGGTCACGGTCAGGCGAGCGCACCGTCTGGGCTTGGAGTGCGTCATGCCCGCCTGACGGTCAATGCTGCCGTGACCTGGTGCGAGCTGATCCTGGACACGCTCTCGGACCCCGCCGCGCCGTGGCGCAAGACCAAGGTCTGATCACTTCGCGAAGAGGGCCAGGTTTCGGGGGGGGAGCAGATCGCGCCACCCGCGGGCGTGACTTCAGCTCACCAACTTGGACCTCCCGCCCACCGGTCCCGGCGGGCCGACTACACCCTGAGGAAATGCCCCGGCCATGAGACGGACCGGCTGTGCCATCAACTTGAGACAGCGTAAGAGCTGCTGGTCAGCAAGGACGGCGTACCACGAGCCGCGAGATCCTACAGCACCGAACCTTGAGCGAATCTCGCCGAAGACTGACGGATCGCAGTTCGTCTCACCGAAGGTTAAGTACGCAGGTCAGGGCGTTGCCGCAGTGGTCCGAGAGCCTGTCTGCTCACCGCTCCCGTGTTTGCCGGACGACTGGGATACCTCGCCGGTCTGCCATCGTCACCCCTCTGACCTGCGGCGTAGTCGGTGCTCAGACTTTCAGTAAGACGGCTCAAGGTTCGGTGCGACATGGACAGATGTCTGGGACGCGGGGCCCTTGCGTCCCGTGCTCGGAAGCCGCTGGGGCTCCCTCACGCCCATCGGGAGACTCGTGAAGGTGTTTCATCGCTTCTGCTCCACGAGGCCGAGTCTCAAAAATAGTCCCGAGAGCACGCAGCACCACCTATGATAAACGTGAAATTTGGTCGCCCGCACGGAAAGGCGCAGCTTTGAGTGATCTTGATGGTCTGATCTCACCTGAAGAAGCAAAGAATATTCTGGATTCAGCCGATCCGCGCATAGCGGCGGAGGAGGAATGCCGGAAGCAGAAGGTTGAACACAATTGGCAATTGCAGAACACGGAACCTTACCTTCGAGTTGGCCTCCCGAACGGCCGCGACAAAAAGTGGAGGGTCCTGAACAAGGAGAGATCTGATGCCTTCCTTCGCCACAATTTCGCATCCGTTACACATCTCGGCGATCTCGACGCTTGCTTATTTCGCGATACAGGAGTTATTGAAGCCTCGATTCTTCCACGCACGTCTGGCACTTCATGGCGATACGAACGGGCCATTATCGAATTGCCTGGAATCCGGAGAGTTTCTGGAGAGCAGTCGACTCCAGACGAGGAGCAAGACGCCGATCCAGCGCCGGATGTTGAGCCGAATGAAATAAAGCCCGAGGATGATTGGGTACTTGGATTTGAGCGCCCTGAAGGAACGCCGTTCGGCGTCGAAATTGGGACCGCGAGCGAGCGATTCTCGGAATTCAGTACGCGAGGTAATATGCGCCGAGGGCGCGTACCTGGCACGAGCAGGCCCGACAAGTTTACGACTCTCAGAATTTCAGGGGTGACGGCTACACGCCATGACGAGGCACTGAGGATATTGAAGCGCGTTTCTGATTCCCTCTTCTTTGAGCTAGATTTGCGTTTCGATACTGCACTCAAAGTTGCACCGGCACGTCCGGCCCGTTATGTGCGACGTCGACGCTCTCTTGAGGATCCCGGCGAAGGCGGTGGGAGTGTTACCCGCTCTCCGCGCACTCAATATGCAGAAAAGCCGCTGAGTCTGTACTGGTACGCCAGGTCGGCAGTTGGCCTTCCGCTGCTGGAATTCCTTGCCTATTACCAAGTGCTCGAATATCACTTCCGTAGCTATAGCCGACGCGGCACCTTGGACAAAATTCGGCACGAGCTGCGTGATCCTCGGTTCGATGTGGAAGATGACTCGGATCTCGAACGGATTCTGACGCTGACCTCGCAGTCCGGAGAAGGCTTCGGATCCGAACGCGAGCAGCTGAAAGCAACTGTCAGAGGGTGTGTGGCTGAATCGCACGTGCGTGATTTCATCAAAAATGACCCTTGGCTAACAGAGCACTTCGACGCGGATCCACTTAAGGGGGTTACGGGAATTGATGCCAACAACAAGAAGACCGGTTATGACTTGTTGAGTCAGCTCGCAGACCGCGTGTATGACATCCGATGTCGTATCGTTCACGCAAAGGAGGATGGTAAAGCTCCAGGCGAGAAGACGTCACTCCTACTACCCTTCTCGAAGGAAGTCGAATCGCTAGGGCCTGATATTGCGTTGGTCAAGTTTCTTGCCCAAAAGTGCTTGATTGCAGGAGCGTCAAGGCTGCGGCCCTAATCCCGCTCGGTAGCGGTTCGTGTGGATTGGTGGCTTCTACGCCCCTCTCCTGTCGCCTCACCCAGCGTCCACGGAAGATGATGACAACCACCACGAAGCCTTCGGGGCTTGTGGAGAGCCGGGCGCGGTGCCAAGTCGCATGCCTGGTTCGGGAAGCGGCTCCCGGGAAACGGGCCGGTCGAAAGACCGGAACCGCGCCCCGGCCGGGCCGACTTCACCAGACATCTGTCCTGTCGCACCGAACCTTGAGCCGTCTTACTGAAAGTCTGAGCACCGACTACGCCGCAGGTCAGAGTGACGATGGCAGACCGGCGAGGTATCCCAGTCGTCCGGCAAACACGGGAGCGGTGAGCAGACAGGCTCTCGGACCACTGCGGCAACGCCCTGACCTGCGTACTTAACCTTCGGTGAGACGAACTGCGATCCGTCAGTCTTCGGCAAGATTCGCTGTCCCGTCTCAAGTGATCTGGTCCGAAGCCGCGGCTGTGTTCTCTCGGGGGCGACCAGAACGGTTGAGACACCTGGGCGGACGAAAATCTCAGTTGATCTGGACCCTGGCGTATGAATACTGGCTGTCGTCTCAGTTGGTCTGGTCTGCTTCCGGCGTTTCGAGTCGGACTAGTGGAAGAGCGGGCGAGAGATGACCATGCACGATGACCAAGTGGACGTGACCACCGAAACCGTTGCGACTTTGATCCAGGAACAGTTCCCTCAGTGGAGCGGCAAGGCGATCCGACTCCTGCCGTCGACCGGGACGGTCCACGCCATCTTCCGCATCGGGAACGACCTCTCGGCGCGTTTCCCACTGCGTCTGGCCGATGCCGCCGAGGCGCTGG
Organism: Streptomyces laculatispora; assembly: GCF_017353455.1. Classification (GTDB taxonomy): domain Bacteria; phylum Actinomycetota; class Actinomycetes; order Streptomycetales; family Streptomycetaceae; genus Streptomyces; species Streptomyces laculatispora. Next base: position 1,309 of record NZ_JAFMPZ010000128.1, on the reverse strand, counting down.
CGTTTCTGAAACAGGAAGCCCAGGCGAGCGCGGAGCTGGCGCAGGTGTCTCGGTTCCCCGCCCCGGAACCCGTCGCCTTGGGAAAGCCTGGAGCGGGTTACCCCATGCCGTGGTCGGTCCAGACATGGCTGCCGGGAACGGTCGCCTTTGATGCCGACCCGAGTGGGTCGGACGCTTTTGCCGAGGACCTTGCGGCCTTCATCGCAGCCCTCCGGGAGGCCGAGACGCGGGGGCGGCTTTTCAGCGGCGAGGGTCGTGGTGGCGTTCTCGCTCACCACGACGATTGGATGGCGAAGTGCTTCGAGGAGAGTAAGGGGCTGCTCGACGTGCTCCGGCTGCGCCAGGTGTGGAGCCACTTTCGGGAGTTACCACGCACGGGTGCCGACGTGATGAGCCATGGTGACTTAATTCCCGGCAATGTACTGGTCGCGGGAGACCGGCTCAGCGGCGTACTCGACACCGGCGGCTTCGGCCCGGCCGACCCCGCTCTGGATCTGGTCAGTGCCTGGCACCTGTTGCAGCCGGGTCCGCGGGAAGTGCTCCGGCGGACACTGGTCTGTGACGATCTGGAGTGGGAGCGCGGCAAGGCATGGGCGTTCCAACAGGCGATGGGTGTTGTCTGGTACTACGTCGAGAGTAATCCGACGATGAGCAGAATGGGGCGCCGGACACTCGACCGCATTCTGGGGTCGATGGAGTGATGTCGCCCCGGTTATAGGCCGTGATAAAGACGATCGCTTGCCGCCCCCACCGACAGCAGCACCAATGGGAACAGATCATCTGAGACGACGAGCGAATCGGGCCAGATCATTTGAGACAGAGATCAGATCGGCTGAGACGGAACATTCGCTCAAGGTTCGGTGCGACGGGACAACTGCTGTCCTTTGGAAGTTAGTCGGTGGCAGCGCCATGACCTGGGGCGACTAGACTAGCTTCCCTGTCAAAGGACATCGTCGACTGGGCCGCTCACGATCCCACCTCGGGACGGCGGACTGCTCCCGACCTCCCCGTGCTGCGGATGGTGTCTGATCTACTGGGCCCTGCCGCCTCGCCCCAGCGGAAAACTGTGGGCGCACGCGGGCAGCACGAGGGATCATGAGGCATGCGTCCGGATGGCTGGCACCTCACCGAAGACCTCGACGGCTTTCTTGCCCGAGCCGGAGACTTCCTGCGCTCGCGCCCTGCCCTGCACACCGTCCCGCTGACGGTGACCGAGGCACTGCGTTTACGCGGCGCGGACGCGTGCGGCGCCGAAGCCCCCCTCTTCGGCAGCCTTGAGCGGGCGGGCGAGATCCGCGCGGCCTTCTTC
>NZ_JAFMPZ010000127.1 GCF_017353455.1 Streptomyces laculatispora | reverse complement strand
GCGGCAAGGACAACTACCCGGCCGACCGCGAGGCCGCGGCCATGGCCCTGGCGGCCAATCCACGCGGGTATCTCACCGTGCGGCACAACCGGGACTTCATGCGGCGCGCGGTGACGCTCGCCGCGGAGAACGGCACCCGGCAGTTCCTGGATGTCGGCACCGGGCTGCCGACCCAGCAGAACGTCCACCAGATCGTGCAGGCCATCGCCCCCGATTCGCGGGTCGTGTACGTCGACAACGACCCGGTCGTCCTCGTGCACGCACAGGCCCTTCTCACCAGCGGACCCCAGGGCAGCACCGACTACATCGAGGCGGACCTGCGCGACCCCGCCAGGATCCTCGAAGCAGCCCGGCGCACCCTCGACTTCGACCGCCCCATCGCCCTCGTCCTCGCCGCCGTCCTCCACTTCATCGAGGACGACGAGGCCTACCCCATCGTCAGGCAGCTCATCGACGCGTTGCCGCCGGGCAGCCATCTCGTACTGAGCAACGTCAGCTCGGATCTCAACCCCGAGCAGGTCGGCCAGGTGACGAAGGCCTTCAAGGAGCGCGGCTTCGCCATGGTCCGCCGCTCGCGCGCCCAGGTGGAGCGTTTCGTGACCGACAACGGTCTGGACATGCTCGACCCCGGCGTCGTCCCGGTGCACCGCTGGCGTCCGGAGCAGGTCACCGATCTGCCCGAGGCCACCAACCCCGACCAGGAGTTCGTGGCGAGCCTGGACGAGCTGGACAGGACGCGCTACCGGGGCATCAACGACGTCACGGACGCGGACGTCAGTGTGTACGGAGTGATGGCCCGCAAACCGTGACAGCCCGACAGCCCCGGGACCGGGGCGGGGCCACCCGGCCGGGCCGGTTCACTCCAGGACGTGCCGGCCCTCGGGCTGGGCGCTGCACGAAGCCCTGAAGGTGCAGTGGGTGCAGTGCTGGCCGGTCGTCGGGGTGAACCGTTCGTCCAGGACGCGGCCCGCTGCGGTCGCCAGCAGGTCGGAGACCCATTCGGTGTCGGGCGGCTGCTGGGCCTGCACCTTGGGGACGGCGTCACCGCCCTCCTTCTTCGGGGCGGGCTGGCGCAGCTGTACGAGTTCGGCGCCGCCGGACTCGGGGCGCCGGCCGTCGAAGACCTCGTCGACCGCCCCTTCCCGGACGGCCAGCTGGTACACGGCGAGCTGGGGGTGGCGGGCGACCTCGTCCTTCGTCGGGGACTGCTTGCCGGTCTTGAAGTCGACGACGTAGGCCCGGCCCTCGGCGTCCCGCTCCACCCGGTCCATGGAGCCGCGGATGCGCACCTCGTACTCGCCCGCCTCCAGCGTCACGTCGAAGTCGTGCTCGCTGGCGGCCGGGGTGCGGCCGGTACGGTCCATGACGTGCCAGCGCAGGAAGCGTTCGAGTGCGACGCGCGCCTGTTCCTTCTCCTGGTGCGACTTCCAGGGGGCGTCGAAGACCAGCCCGTCCCAGACCGAGTCGAGCCGCTCCATGAGGACGGCCAGGTCGGCGGGTGTACGGCCGGAGGCCACCTCGTCGGCGAGTACGTGGACGACGTTGCCGAAGCCCTGGGCGGCGGTCGCCGGGGCATCGGCCTTCACCTCGCGGCCGAGGAACCACTGGAGCGCGCAGGTGTTGGCGAGCTGGTCGAGCGCGCTGCCGGAGAGGGCCACGGGCTGGTCCCGGTCGCGCAGCGGGACGGCCGAGCGGGTCGGCTCGTACAGGCCCCACCAGCGGTAGGGGTGGGCCGACGGTACGAGCGGCTGCCCCTCGTCGTCGGTGAGCGCGGCGAGCCGGGCGAGGCGGTGGGCGGCCTCCTCGCGCAGGATGTCGGAGGCGTCGGGGTCGACGGTGGTGGCGCGCAGCTCCGCGACGAGGGCGGCGACCGCGAGGGGGCGGCGGGGACGGCCGGTGACGTCGCGGGGTTCGACGCCGAGTTCGGTGAGGAAGCGGGACGGCTGGTCGCCGTCGTCGGCGGGTGCCTTGACGGCGGTGACGACGAGGCGTTCGCGGGCGCGGGTGGCCGCGACGTAGAAGAGCCGGCGCTCCTCGGCGAGAAGGGCGCCGGGGGTGAGGGGTTCGGCGAGACCGTCGTGGCCGATCCGGTCCGCTTCGAGCAGCGAGCCGCGGCGGCGCAGGTCGGGCCAGAGGCCTTCCTGCACCCCGGCGACGACGACCATGCGCCACTCCAGGCCCTTGGACCGGTGCGCGGTCATCAGCCGTACGGCCTCGGGCCGGGCGGAGCGCCGGGAGAGGGTGTCGGCGGCGATGTCCTGGGCATCGACCTCCTCCAGGAAGTTGAGCGCGCCGCGCCCACCGGTGCGCTCCTCGGCGCGGGCCGCGGTGTCGAACAGGGCGCAGACCGCGTCGAGGTCGCGGTCGGCGTTGCGGCCGCCCGCACCACCGCGCAGGGCGGCGCGCTCCAGCCTGCCCGGCCAGGGGGTGCCGGACCACAGCTCCCACAGGGCCTCCTCGGCGGTGCCGCCGCCTTCCAGGAGTTCGCGGGCCTTGCGCAGCAGCGCGCCGAGGCGCTGGGCGCCACGGGCGTACGCCGGATCGTGCGCGACGAGCCGCTCCGGCTCGGCCAGGGCGCGGGCGAGCAGGTCGCCGGAGGGCGCGGGAACCCGGTTCCCGGCGGCGCGCTCCTCGTCGCGCAGGGCCCGGCCCAGGCGGCGCAGATCGGCGGCGTCCATGGAGCCGAGGGGCGAGGCGAGGAGGGTCAGCGCGGTCTCGGTGTCGAGCCAGGCCTGCGGCCCGGCGGGAACCTCGTCGGCGGAGACTTCGTCCGGAGCCTCGTCGGCGGATGCCTCGTCCGGATGCGCGCTGTCGGCGGCGGCAGCGGCGTCCGCAGCCTCCGCGAAGTCAGCAGCACTCGCGCCCCGGTTCAGTGCCGCCGTCGCCACCGTGCGCAGGGCGGTCAGGAGCGGGGCCACCGCGGGTTCGTGGCGCAGGGGCAGGTCGTCGCCGTCGACCTCCAGCGGAACGCCCGCCGAGGTCAGGGCGCGGCGCACCGCGGGGATCGAGCGGCCGCCGGCCCGGACCAGCACCGCCATCTCGTGCCACGGCACCCCGTCCTCCAGATGCGCCCGGCGCAGCAGGTCGGCGATGTTGTCGAGCTCGGTGGAGGCGGTCGGGTAGGTGTACGTCTCGACGCCGCCGCCCTCGCGGACCGCGCCGAGCTCCCGGTGGGCGCGGACCTTCGCCGAGGGCAGCCGGGTCAGCGGCATCCGCCGGGTCAGCAGCCGGGTGGCCGCCAGCAGCCCGGCGCCGGAGCGGCGGGAGGTGGTGAGGACGCCGACCGGGGCCGGAGCGCCGTCCGCCCGCCGGAACACCTCGGGAAAGTCGAGGATGCCGTTCACGTCGGCGCCCCGGAAGGCGTAGATCGACTGGTCCGGGTCGCCGAACGCGATCAGGTTCCGGCCACCGCCGCCGCCCGGGGCGCTCCCCCGGTTCCCGGCGAGTGCGTGCAGCAGCCGTACCTGCGCCGGGTCGGTGTCCTGGTACTCGTCGACGAACACCAGGTCGTACTGGCCGGCCAGCAGCGCCGACACCTCGGGGCGCTCGGCGAGCAGCACCGCGCGGTGGACCAGCTCCGCGTAGTCCAGCACCCCCTGGGCGTCCAGCACGTCGAGGTACTCGGCGAGGAATTCGGCGGCGGCGCTCCAGTCGGGGCGGCCGGTGCGCCGGGCGAAGTCGGCGAGGGCGTCCGGGCCGAGGCCCAGCTCTCGGCTGCGGGCGAGCACCGCGCGTACCTCGTCGGCGAAGCCGCGCGTCGTCAGGCAGGCCCGCAGCTCGTCGGGCCAGCGGATGTGGGCGTGGCCCTGCTTCTCCAGATCGAGCTGGCCGGCCAGCAGATCGCGGACCGTGACGTCCTGCTCCGGCCCGGAGAGCAGCCGCAGCGGGTCGGCGAAGAGATCGGCGTCCTGGTGGGCGCGGACCAGGGCGTAACAGAAGGAGTGGAACGTGGTGGCCTGCGGGCCCCGGACGGCGCCGAGCCGGGCGGCCATCCGGTCGCGCAGTTCGACGGCGGCCTTGCGGCTGAAGGTGAGGACCAGGACGCGGGCCGGGTCGGCGCCCTGCGCGACGCGCGCGGCGACGGTCTCGACGAGCGTGGTGGTCTTGCCCGTGCCCGGTCCGGCGAGGACCAGCAGCGGCCCGCCGGGGTGGTCAACCACCGCGCGTTGCGCCGCGTCCAGGAGAGGGGGATCCACGGAGCCCGGCAGGGTACGCACCAGCCGGTACGCGCCCGTGGTCCCCCGCCGTGCCTGACGGTGCGGACTGTGCCGGGTGGTGGAGGAGGAGCTCACGTGGGTCGCCGGTCCTGGTGGGTGTGCTGATGGTGAGGGCGCGGCACCTGCCGCGGACTGACGACGCTACTCCGGCGGCGGGCCCGATTGCGGCGGGAACGCTGCGTGGATCGTCACGTTCCGCCCGGACGGCGATCGCCGTGGGGACAGCGGGCCCCGCACCTTACGCGCGTCACGCTTCCCGTACGCCGTACGGGCCCGGCTCCGCCCGATGCGCCACCGGATGGCCGAGGCTGTCAGGTGTGAGCACCCCCGCCGCCGTCCGCTCCCGGACCGCCCGTCCTGTCGCCCGCCGCTCCGTCGGCCACGCCGTCCCACCGTGCGCGTCTCATGTCCAGACGCGGAACGTGACCGTCCGCATTCCGCGGGGCCTCACGGAGGGGAGTGCTCTCCTCGCGGTAGTGATTCAGCGCACGCAGCTCGTGGCCGGGCAGCAGCGCCCCGTCTGCGCGCACCACACGCCACCACGGCACCGCTCCCCCGTACAGCGCCATGACCCGGCCGACCTGACGCGGGCCGCCGTCCCCCAGCCACTCCGCGATGTCGCCGTACGTCATGACGCGGCCGGGCGGAATCAGTTCGGCGACATCGAGCACGCGCTCCGCGTACTCCGGCAACGCGTCGCTCGTCGGGTTTTCGCTCATCCGGCTCATCCTGCCCTACGCCACCGACAGCACGGCCGATTCCGTGTCCGGCCGGACACGGAGCGTGCGCCCAGCGGAAAAGGGGCGTATCTTGCGCTTCGCAGCGCCCCTGCATCACACCCTGATGCCCTCCTCCGCCCGCGGGCCGTGCCACCATCATCCGGGCGGTGACCGGTGATACGAGAACACGAAGACCAATCAGAGGCGACGAAGGAGCAGGGCGTGCAGCCACCGAAGGCGGCCGACGCCTCTGATGCCGAGCCACGCCCGGAGGGGCCCCGGCCGGATGCGGACACCGATCCGGATAATCCTTCCGGGAGCCCGGCCGGCTCGACGCTCTCGACCGCCAAAGAGGAACTGTCCGAAAGCGTCTCCGGGGACGAACCCCTGCTCCCCGCCCGGGTGCACCGCCCCTCCGACCTGCTGCGGCTCCTCATCGGCGTGCTGGCCATCGTCGTGGTGTTCTCCGTCGCCGCGTTCGCCCACGGCACGACCACCGGTCTCGAAGCGGACATCAACAAGGGCACCGGCCAGGCGCCCGACATGCTCATCAAGATCGCCGGTCTGGTCTCCAGCATCGCCGTACTGCTCGTGCCGGTCGCCTTCGCCATCGAGCGGCTGATCAAACGGGACGGGCTGCGCATCGCGGACGGTGTGCTGGCCGCCGTCCTGGCGCACGGGGTGACACTCGCGGCGGACCTGTGGGTCGCCAAGTCCGCCTCCGGAACCATTCAGGACGCCCTGACCCAGCCGGCGCCCGGTGACGCGCTCACCGATCCCGTACATGGTTATCTCGCCCCCGTGATCGCCTATATGACGGCGGTCGGGATGGCGAGACGGCCGCGCTGGCGGGTCGTGCTGTGGGTGGTGCTGCTGCTCGACGCGTTCGCCATGCTGGTCGGCGGCTACACGACACCGCTCTCGATCATCCTGACGGTACTGATCGGCTGGACGGTGGCATACGGCACGCTGTACGCGGTCGGCTCGCCGAACGTCCGGCCCACAGGTCAGCATCTGATGGCAGGTCTGCGCCATGTCGGCTTCCGCCCCGTCACCGCGATGCGGGCCGACGACGACCCCGACGCCGGCGACCAGAACGACCGCGGACGCCGCTATCTGGTCTCCCTGGAGGACGGCCCACCGCTGGATGTGACGGTCGTCGACCGGGAACAGCAGGCCCAGGGCTTCTTCTACCGGGTGTGGCGCAGGCTCACGCTGCGCGGGATCACCCAGCGGCGTTCCATCCAGTCGCTGCGCCAGGCGCTGGAGCAGGAGGCGCTGCTCGCGTACGCGGCGATCGCCGCCGGGGCCAACGCCCCCAAGCTGATCGCCACCTCCGAGCTGGGCCCCGACGCCGTGATGCTGGTGTACGAGCACATCGGCGGGCGCTCGCTGGACGCCCTGGAGAACGCCGACATCACCGACGACCTGGTGCGCGGCGCCTGGCGCCAGGTGCAGGCGCTCCAGTCGCGGCGGATCGCGCACCGCAGGCTCACCGGCGACGCCCTGCTGGTGGATCGTTCCGGCAAGGTGTTCGTCACGGATCTGCGGGGCGGCGAGATCGCGGCCGGCGATCTGGTCCTGCGGATGGACGTCGCCCAGCTGCTCACCACGACCGGTCTGCGGGTGGGCGCCGAGCGGGCGGTGGCCGCCGCGCTGGCGGTGGTCGGTCCGGACACCGTCGCTGACTGTCTGCCGCTGCTCCAGCCGATCGCGCTCAGCCGCTCCACCCGGGCGCATCTGCGCAGGCTCGCCCGGGAGCGGTCGCAGCGGGAGCGCCAGGCGGTGCTCGACGCGTCGGACGCGGCCAAGCGGGCCCGTACCCATGGCACGGAGCTCCCTGAGGACGCGGACCGAAAGGCCGTCCGCAAATCGGTGCGTACCGAGAAGCAGGCCGAGAAGCGGGCGCTCGACGACGCGCTGGACGAGGCCCGCGAGGAGGACCTGCTCTCCCAGATCCGCCGGGAGGTGCTCCTGATCCGGCCACAGGCGCCGGTCGAGCCGGTTCGTCTGGAGCGCATCAAACCGCGCACCCTGCTCAGCTTCATCGCGGGCGCCATCGCCGCCTACTTCCTGATCTCGCAGTTCACCCAGGCCGACTTCGGTGCGGTGGTCGAGCAGGCGGAATGGGGCTGGGTGAACTGCGAGATCAG
>NZ_JAFMPZ010000504.1 GCF_017353455.1 Streptomyces laculatispora | reverse complement strand
TGCGGGTCCGGCGCGCCGGACGGGCCCGGCCGCGGCGCCACCCGCCCGGGTTCACCGCAGCGGCGTACCGTCCTCGCGCAGCTGCATCTGGGGCCGCCCCGTCACCAGCAGCCAGGCCGGCAGCGAGGCGACGCAGAGCAGCGGGAGCAGGGTCATGTCGGAGGCCAGGACCGCGGCCGTGAACAGGCTGAGCCAGCCCTGCCGGGTGATGGCCAGCAGTACTCCGAGCACCCCGCAGGTCACCGCGAGGGACACCGGCACCGCGTCGACGAGTGCGTGGGCGCACAGGCCGAGTGCCACGCCGGAGAAGATGGCCGGGAAGATCCGGCCGCCCCGGAAGCCGCAGGCCGCGGAGACCAGCAGGGCCGCGGCCTTCACCACCGCCATGAGCCCGAATTCGGCGGACGACCAGCCACTCGGGTCTGCGGTGAGCTGCTTCACCTCGTCCAGCCCCTTGAAGAGGGTGAGGTGGCCACCGAGCGCTCCGAGCAGGCCGAGCAGGAGCCCGCCCAGTGTCAGGGCCAGGACCGGGTTCGGCAGGGCGCGGAAGGCCTTGTGCGCGTACGGGAAGGCGTACACCGCCGCCAGCCCCAGCACGGCCCCGGCGGAGGCGATCACGATCGCGGAGAGCAGGTCGCTCCAGTGGGTGTGGGTGTACGCGGGAAGTGACAGGTCGAGGCTGGGGTGGGCGGCCAGGTTCATGGTGAGAGACCCGGCCGCCCCGGCCGCGAGGGGCCCGAAGAGCCGGTCCCAGAGCGCTCCGGGGCCGGGGCGCGAGGCCAGCGTCTCGGTGAGGATCAGCGCGGCGGCGACGGGTGTGCCGAACAGCGCGCCGACGGTGCCCGCCGCGGCGAGCGCGACCCACAGTGCGGCCGGGGCGTCCGGCGCGAACCGGCGCCCCGCCCAGTAGGCCAGCGCGATGTTGGCCGCGGTGATCGGGTTCTCCGGGCCGAGGCTGACTCCGCCCGCCAGCGCCAGGACCGTCACCACCAGCAGCCCCGGCACCACGCCGGGCGCCAGCGGCGCATCGACCAGGCCCATGGTCGCCGGATCGGGTCCGGCCCGGCCGGGCACGGCCCGGATGGCCAGACCGGTCACCAGGCCGATCGCCGTGAGCATCACGATCATCCACAGCGAGGAGTACCGGCCGATCGACAGGGCGTCGGGGAGCGTCTCCCAGAGCACGTCCTGCAACTGGTCCGCGAGCAGGCTGACGCCGAGCAGGACGAGGGCCGAGACCACTCCGACGGCCAGTGAGGGTACGAGGATCGGCAGCAGCCGGCGCGCGGGGGCTGTTTCGGCGGAGACGGCGGAGTCGGTGGACATCGGCTCACCCTAGCGAGACAAAAGACTCATAACCCCCAAAGAGTCGGAATGCGGCGGCATTTCGGGGTTGCGCCTCACGTCACGTCAGGGCGCAGGCTCGGACACGTACTCAGCACACGGAAAGGGGCGCGGAGCCATGGAGCACTCCGTGGGACAGGTCGCCGGATTCGCCGGGGTCACGGTGCGCACCCTGCACCACTACGACGGCATCGGGCTGCTCTCGCCCAGCGGGCGCAGCCACGCGGGCCACCGGCGTTACAACGACGCCGATCTCGACCGGCTCCAGCAGATCCTGTTCTACCGGGAGCTCGGCTTCCCGCTCGACGAGATCGCGGTCCTGCTCGACGACCCGGCCGCGGACCCGCGGGAACACCTGCGCCGCCAGCACGCGCTGCTGTCGGACCGGATCGCCGAACTGCAGCGGATGGCCGCAGCGGTCGAGACAGCCATGGAGGCACGGAAGATGGGCATCGATCTCACGCCCGAGGAGAAGTTCGAGGTCTTCGGCGACAAGGACCCGGAGCGTCATGCGCAGGAGGCCGAGCGGCGCTGGGGCGGCACCAGCACCTACGCCGAGTCGCAGCGCCGGACCGCCCGCTACACCAAGGAGGACTGGCAGCGGATGCAGGCGGAGGTCGCCTCCTGGGGCGAGCGGTACGACGCGCTGATGGCGGCCGGTGAGCCGGCCACCGGCGAGCGCGCGATGGACCTCGCGGAGGAGCACCGGCTCCACATCACGACCTGGTTCTACGACTGCACGACGGAGATCCACCAGGGGCTCGGCGCGATGTATGTCGCGGATCCGCAGTTCAAGGCGTTCTACGAGTCGATGCGGACGGGCCTGGCCGAGCACCTGCGCGACGCGATCGACGCCAACGCGGAGCGTCAGGAGTAGGCGGACGCGTGCTCACGGGGGTGGGGCGCCCCACCCCCGTGACCGCTCACAGCTTGCTGATCACCGCGGCTGTTCCGTACGCGCAGACCTCCGTGCCCACGTCGGCCGCCTCGGACACGTCGAAGCGCATCATCAGCACCGCGTTGGCGCCCCGCGCCCTCGCCTGCTCGACCAGCCGCTCCATGGCCTGGTTGCGGGTCTCGACGAGCGTCTTGGTCAGGCCCTTCAGTTCGCCGCCGATCATGGACTTCAGGCCGGCACCGATCTGGCTGCCCAGATGGCGGGAGCGCACGGTCAGGCCGAACACCTCACCGATGACCTGGGTGACCTGGTGGCCCGGTACGTCATTGGTGGTGACGACCAGCACATCGGCCTGTGCCGTCTGGCCACCGCCGTAATCATCAATGCCCATGGTTGTGGCACCTCCTGGGACCGAGTTTTGCCCCGGTTCGCCCCATGTGCATCTTCGCGAGGGCCAGTGGAACCCGGAGGGGCTCCGTTGCGTTGATAGCTTTGGGCGGCCACGCAGCCGCCATCGACCACATCCTGGAGCCCGGACCCTTGAATACGCTTGCGCTCGGACCGAGCTGGCTGGACCCGGACCATCTCATCGGGCAGTTCGGGCTGATCGGTGTGCTGGTCATCGTCTTCGCCGAGTCCGGGCTGCTGATCGGGTTCTTCCTGCCCGGTGACTCCCTGCTGTTCACCACGGGTCTGCTGGTGACGACGGACAAGCTGCACACCCCGCTGTGGCTGGTCTGCCTCCTGGTCGCGCTGGCCGCGGTCATAGGTGACCAGGTGGGCTATCTCTTCGGCCGCAAGGTCGGCCCGTCGCTCTTCAACCGCCCGGACTCCCGCCTCTTCAAGCAGGAGAACGTCGAGAAGGCCCACGAGTTCTTCGAGAAGTACGGCCCGAAGTCGCTGATCCTGGCCCGCTTCGTGCCCGTCGTGCGGACGTTCACACCGATCATCGCCGGTGTGAGCCGGATGAACTACCGCTCGTTCATCACGTTCAACATCATCGGCGGGGTCCTCTGGGGCGTCGGGGTGACGCTCCTGGGCGCGGTCCTGGGCAAGATCGAGTTCGTGCACAAGAACATCGAGGCGATGCTCATCCTGATCGTCCTGATCTCGGTCGTGCCGATCGGCATCGAGTTCCTGCGGGCCCGCAGCAAGTCGAAGAAGGAAGCGGCCGCAGGAGACGACGAGGGCCAGGACCCGGCCGCCGGGCGCCGTGGCCGTCACGCCAAGCGCTGACGCCCTTCCCGGGCCCGTCCTTCCCGGGCCCTCCCTTCCCGGGTCCGTCCTTCCCAGGCCCTTCTCGCGGCCTCAGAAGCCGCGCGTCCGCTTGGCCGCGCGGCGGTTCGCGCCGCTGACCGCACCCGGCACCCGCATGAACAGCCGGGAGATCTCGCTTCCCAGATTCACCCCGATGGCGATGGCCCCGGCCGTCGCCACCGCGGTCGACAGCGAGGCGAGCCCCCGGTCCAGCTCGTTCTGCGCGATGCCCAGCAGACCGAAGTACGTCGCGGAACCGGGCAGCAGCGGACCGATCGCGGCCGTGATGAACGGCAGCGACGAGGTGTAGCGGTACCGAGAGAACAACTGCCCGAACAGCCCCACCAGACCGGCGGCCACCGCCGTGGCCGCCACCGGCGAGATACCGCCGGTCCGGGCCATCGCCCCGTAGATCACCCAGGCCACACCGCCGTTGAGGGTCACCGCCAGCACCGTGGACCGCTCCTGCTGGAGCAGGATCGCGAAGGCCAGGCTCAGCACCATCGACGCCAGGATCTGGATCACCGGCCGGTCGTGCGAGATGAACCGGGCCTCCGGGTTCAGCTCGGCGCCCAGCTGGAGGCCCCCGTACAGCACCAGCAGCACCCCGGCGACGATGCCGATGAAGAAGTACATGACTTCGAGGAGCCGCGCGGCCGCGGTGATGTAGTAGCCGGTCAGACCGTCCTGCACCCCTGCCACCAGAGCCCGCCCCGGCAGCAGGGCGAACAGCCCACCGGTGATGACCGCCGACGGCCGTACGTCGGACCAGTGGGTGAGGGTGAGCGCCACGCCCATCGCGGCGGGCGGCATCGCCGCCGCGACGAACTGGTAGAACTCCGGAAGCCCGCGCCCGGCGCACAGCCAGGCCAGCCGGTCCCCGAGCATCGCGCCGAGCGCCGCCACCGCGAACACCAGCGCGCCACCGCCGACCAGCACCGATGCCGCGCCGGCCAGTCCGCCGCCGGCCAGCGTCAGCACCCAGCCGGGGTACGGATGCCGGTTCCGCCGGATCTCCGCGAGGCGCCGGTAGGCCTCCTCCAGGGAGACCTCCTCCTCGGTGGTGATGTCGTCGATGAGCCGGAAGACCGCGGCCAGCCGGGTGTAGTCGGTGCCGCGACGGCGTACCGTACGGCTCGCCGTCACCGGGTCGTCGACCAGCGAGGGCTGGTGCGAGATCGACAGCAGCGTGAAGGTGACGGTCGGCTCGCAGCGGTCGAGGCCGTAGCTGCGGGTCACGGCGAACATCGCCGCCTCGACGTCCTCGGCGCCCTCGCCGCCCGCCAGCAGCAGTTCCCCGATACGCAGCGTCAGGTCGAGCACGCGCGGCACCGCGGGACCCGCGTCGTCGGGCTTCTGGACGGGCTCCGGCGCCGGGCGCTCGGCGACCGGCATCCGCAGCATCGTGCGCATCCGGTCCTGCCAGGGGGCTTCCTTGGTCAGCCGGACCATCGGAATGCCGTGCGCGGGCGTGAAGGCGGGCGAGTCCCGGGCGCTGTAGGTGCGCGGCGGGGCGAAGGCCGAGCCGATCGTGTCCGATCCCGAGGCCGCTCCGGAACCGGAAGCGGAACCTGTTCCCGAGGCGGATCCCGAACCCTGCGGCTCAGGCGTCAGACCGGACGGAAGGGCGAATTCCGACGTCGGGTGGTCCTCCTCGGACGGCGGCGGCTTCCCCACCCCGGCGGGTTGGGAGAATGCGCTGCGTGCCTCGTCGGACTGGGGCTTCTGGTCCTCAGGACCGCCCGGCTCCGCCACCACTGACCTCACTCACCATCGGCTGCGCGTCTTCGGTAGCGCTCCTGCCCAGTATGGCCGCGGAGATGGGCGCACACACGAAACGGGCGGCACACCGGTGAAGGTGTGCCGCCCGTCGCGTGCACAGAGCCATAAACGGAACCGCGAGGGGAACCGTGGACGGAACCGCTGGCGGAACGTCAGTGAGCGCCGCCCTGCGCCTCGAGGCGCTTGTACGAGTTCTCGATCTCGGCCTCGGCCTCGGCGCGCCCGACCCAGTCGGCGCCCTCGACGGACTTGCCGGGCTCCAGGTCCTTGTAGACCTCGAAGAAGTGCTGGATCTCCAGGCGGTCGAACTCCGACACGTGGTGGATGTCGCGCAGGTGCTCCACCCGGGGGTCGGAGGCCGGTACGCACAGCAGCTTGTCGTCGCCGCCGGCCTCGTCGGTCATCCGGAACATGCCGATCGCGCGGCACTTGATGAGGCAGCCGGGGAAGGTCGGCTCCTCCAGGATGACCAGCGCGTCCAGCGGGTCGCCGTCCTCGCCGAGGGTGTTCTCGACGAAACCGTAGTCCGCCGGGTAGCTGGTCGAGGTGAAGAGTCGACGGTCCAGGCGGATCCGACCGGTCTCGTGGTCCACCTCGTACTTGTTCCGCGAACCCTTCGGGATCTCGATAACGACGTCGAACTCCACGGGTGGCTCCTCCATGATCAACACATACGACTGATGGTTAAGTGTCCCCCACGGAGATGTGTGCTCGCGAAAGGGGCTGGTCAACGGTGGCAGAGCCAGTGAAAAGACCGTCGATCAATCCGTTCGGCAAGCTCAGCAGGGCGGCCCTGACGGACCACCTCGACCTGCGGAACGGGCTGAGCGACTGGCAGTTCACGGCCGTCTGTGCCGTTCTCGGCCTGACGCTCGCAGCCGGCGCCGTCCTTGCCGCCGGTCCCTGGGACTCGGGTCAGCGTAAGGCCGAGCAGGACTGGGCGGCCGCCCGGGCCCGTACAGGTGGCGCACATCACGACCCCGACGCACCCGGCGGACCGGCCCCCGCCCCCAGCGCCCCGGCCGTGCTGGCGGCGCTGGGCACCGCCGCCAACCGTTCCGCGCCGGAAGCCCCCGATGCCCCGGACGGCGAAGCGGCCGGACTCCGCGCCGTACTGGGCCCGCTGCTGAAGGACCCCGCGCTCGGACCCCGGCCCAGCGCCGTCGTCATCGACACCGCCACCGGCGAGCGGCTGTACGGGAAGGGGGCCGACACCCCCATGACACCGGCCTCCACGGTCAAGATCGCCACCACGGTCGCGGCCCTGACCGCGCTCGGCCCCGACCACCGCATCGCCACCACCGTCCGGGTCTCCGCCGACTCCCGCACCGTGACCCTGGTCGGCGGCGGCGACCCCACCCTGGACCGGGCGGCCCTGCGCGCCCTGGCCGCCGACACCGCACGCGCGCTGAAGGACGCCGGGGCCCACGAGGTCCGGCTCCGGTACGACGCCTCCGGCTACTCCGGGCCCGCGCACCACCCGATCGGCCCCAACGAGAACATCGCCCCGCTGAGCGCGCTGATGGTCAATGAGGGGCGCCTCGACGACACCGCGAGCGGACCCGCCCCGCGCAGCGAGGACCCCGCCCGGGATGCCGCCGACGCCTTCGGCGGACTGCTGCGCGAGGCCGGGATCGACACCGGGTCCGGACCCGGGGCAGGTCGGGCGGCCGCGAAGTCCAGGGCCGTCGCCAGGCACCTCTCCGTCCCGCTGTCCGGCCTCGTCGAGCGGGCGCTGACCAACAGCGACAACGACATCGCCGAGGCACTCGCCCGGCAGACCGCGCTGGCCGCTGGCGAACCGGCGGACTTCGACGGCGGCCGACGGGCCGTCACCGCCCAGCTGAAGAAGCTGAAACTGCCGCTGAAGGGCGTGAACTTCGCCGACGGCAGCGGACTGAACCGCCAGGACAAGGTCACCGCCGCACTGCTCGCCGGTCTGCTCGCCCGTACGGCCGATCCGGACCACCCCGAACTGCGCTCCGTCCTCAGCGGGCTCCCGGTGGCCGGTTTCAGCGGCACGCTGAGCGGCCGCTACACGACGAAGTCCGGCGGCACCGGCCTGATCCGCGCCAAGACCGGCACGCTCACCGGCGTCAACACCCTCTGCGGAACGGTCGTCGACGCACACGGCCGGCTGCTCGCGTTCGCCTTCCTGGCATCGGACACCACCGACCCGTCCGGCGCCCAGTCCGGCCTCGACTCGCTCGCGACCGCGTTGGCCGCCGGTAAGAGCTGAGCCGGTCAACACCTCACCGCATCAAGGGCCGAGCACGTACGGTTGACGCATGACGAGCATCGGTGGTGCGGGGATGGTCGACTGGAATCTCGCGGTTGCGACCGCGACCCGACTTGTGCGGCCGGGGCCCGAGATCAGCCGCGAGGAGGCCCGCGAGGTCGTCGCAGAGCTGCGCAGGCATGCCAAGGCCGCGGAGGAACACGTCCGTGCCTTCACCCGGATGATCCCGGAGGGGACCGAACCGGAGGACACCCCGGTCCTGGTCGTCGACCGGACCGGCTGGATCAAGGCGAACGTGGCGGGCTTCCGCGAGCTGCTGCGCCCCCTCCTGGAGAAGATGGAGGAACGGCGCGGCGGCGGCACGGGCGGCGCCGTGATCGGCGCGGTCGGCTCCAAGGTGACCGGGGTGGAGATGGGGATGCTGCTGTCGTTCCTGGCCTCCCGGGTCCTCGGCCAGTACGAGACGTTCGCCCCCGCCACCCGTGACCTCCCCGCCTCGGCCGACGGCGGCGGCAGGCTCCTGCTGGTCGCGCCGAACATCGTCCACGTCGAACGGGAGCTGGAGGTCGACCCGCACGACTTCCGCCTCTGGGTCGCCCTCCACGAGGAGACCCACCGCACCCAGTTCACCGCGGTGCCCTGGCTCCGCGACCATCTGCAGGGCGAGATCCAGTCATTCCTCGACGAGACCGACGTCGACCCGATGACGGTGCTGGAACGGCTCCGCGAGGCCGCCCAGTCGCTGGCCGGGGGCCGGCCCGAGGGCGAGGAGGGCGAGGACGGCGGGCGCAGCCTCGTCGAGGTCGTGCAGACCCCCGCCCAGCGCGAGATCCTCGGCAGGCTCACCGCGGTGATGTCCCTGCTGGAGGGGCACGCGGACTACGTGATGGACGGCGTCGGCCCCGAGGTGGTGTCCTCCGTCGGCGAGATCCGGGAGAAGTTCCAGCAGCGCAGGGCGCGCGGCGCGAGCCGGCTCGATCAGGCGCTGCGCAAGCTCCTGGGCCTCGACGCCAAGCTGCGCCAGTACCAGGAGGGCGAGCGGTTCGTGCGCGCCGTGGTCGACGAGGTCGGCATGGACGGCTTCAACCGGGTCTGGACCTCGCCCAACACCCTTCCGACCAAGGCGGAGATCGCCAAGCCGGAGGACTGGATCGCGAGGGTGCACCGTAGGGCAGAGTCATGATCACGGCGCGAACAGGGGCTCGTAGTCACAGGCGAACGCGCCGGTAATCACCCATCCGAGGGACCGTAGGGGCATGGGAAGGCGTGCAATGCTCGATGGACCGCATTGCTCTGTCACCATCGACGCACTCTGAGTGACGGCACTCTTTCCTGTCCCGGCACTCCGAGGCACCTCTCCGAAACTTCACGAAGGGCACCGGACATGGGTCCCCATCCTGCGGTCGCGGCGATACGCCTGGCGGTCCGCCGCGTACTCCACGACGTACTCACCGACTTCACCGAACAGACCGAACGCGCTCCGCACGCCGGACGCGCCCCGCACCCCGAGCTCGCGGAAGCCGGCGCCGGCAGGCGGCGCGCCGCACTCCCCGAACGCCCCGATACCCCGCTGGTGCTGGTGGCATGCTCCGGTGGCGCCGATTCCATGGCACTCGCCTCCGCCCTCGCCTTCGAGGCCCGCAAACTCGCCGTCCGGGCCGGCGGGATCACCGTCGACCACGGCCTCCAGGATGGCTCCGACACCCGGGCCACCGAGGTCGTCGGCCGTCTCGCCGCCATGGACCTCGACCCGGTCGAGGCCGTCGCGGTGCGGGTCGGCCACGGCGGCGGGCCCGAGGCCGCCGCCCGTGACGCCCGCTACGCCGCACTGGACGCGGCGGCCGAACGCCACGGCGCCGCCGCCGTCCTGCTCGGCCACACCCGCGACGACCAGGCGGAGACGGTGCTGCTGGGCCTCGCCCGCGGCTCCGGCATCCGCTCCCTCTCCGGCATGGCCGCCGCGTCCGGCCCGGCCGGCCGCTACCGCCGCCCCTTCCTCCAGCTCGACCGGCAGACCGCCCGCAAGGCCTGTCTGGTCCAGTCCCTGACGGTCTGGGACGACCCGCACAACATCGACCCCGCCTACACCCGCTCCCGGCTGCGTCACGAGGGCCTGCCCGCCCTGGAGAAGGCGCTGGGCAAAGGAGTCGTCGAGGCCCTGGCCCGTACGGCGCAGCTCTCCCGTGACGACGCCGACGCCCTGGACACCTGGGCCGCCGAGGCCGAGCGTGACGTACGCGACGACGCGGGCCGGCTGGAGTGCGCCAAGCTCTGTGTTCTGCCGCCCGCCGTCCGCCGCCGGGTACTGCGCCGGGCGGCCATAGAGGCGGGCTCCCCGGCCGGTTCCCTGTTCGCCCGGCACATCGAGGAAGTCGACCGTCTCATCACCGGATGGCGCGGCCAGCAGGCCATCAACCTCCCCGGCCGCGTCGAAGCCCTGCGCCAGGGTGGCAGACTGGTGATTCGGCAGAGCTGACGCACAAGCGGCTGACATGCAGGCGAGCGGCCGCGCAGGTCCGGGACACCACCCGGACCCGGCAGGCAAAGAAAGAGACGCGGGTGAACGAGAAGGACATGGGCACCGACCTTCAGTCGGTGCTCCTCACCAAGGAAGAGATCGACGCGAAGCTCGTCGAGCTGGCCGCGAAGATCGACGCGGAGTACGCGGGCAGGGACCTGCTCCTCGTCGGTGTCCTCAAGGGCGCGGTGATGGTCATGGCGGACCTGGCGCGCGCCCTGTCCACCCCCGTCACCATGGACTGGATGGCCGTCTCCTCGTACGGTGCGGGCACCCAGTCCTCCGGTGTCGTCCGGATCCTCAAGGACCTGGACACCGACATCAAGGGCAAGCACGTCCTGATCGTCGAGGACATCATCGACTCGGGTCTGACCCTGTCCTGGCTGATGTCGAACCTGGGCTCGCGCGAGCCCGCCTCGCTGGAGATCTGCACCCTGCTGCGCAAGCCCGACGCGGCGAAGGTCGCGCTCGACTGCAAGTGGGTCGGCTTCGACATCCCCAACGAGTTCGTCGTCGGCTATGGGCTGGACTACGCGGAGAAGTACCGCAACCTCCCCTTCGTCGGCACCCTCGCCCCGCACGTCTACGGCGGCTGACCACGACGCGGCGCAACCCGCGCCGACTCCGGGGAACCCTCACGGATTTCCCGCCGTTGAGCCTTCGAAGGCAGGTTTGACAGACGTCCCCGGCGGTCGTCGGTGACAATGCTGGGGTACCGTCCGAAGAACAGTCTTTACTCACACGCAGCATTTACCTACGGGCAGGAGGGACGGGGCGACTTCGCTCCGTATGGATGGACGTGAAGCGATACTTCCGTGGGCCGGTCATGTGGATCGTGCTGGCCGTCCTCGCCGTGGTCGTGTTGATGCAGGTCGTCGGCTCGTCCGGCGGCTACAAGACGGTGGACACCGGCAAGGTGATCCAGGCGATCAGTAAGAACCAGGTGGAGCAGGCCAAGCTCACCACCGGTGACGATCAAATCCTCAAGATTGAGCTGAAGAACGGCCAGAAACTCTCCGGCGAGTCCGGCAGCAAGTTCCAGGCGAGCTACATCGGCAACCAGGGCGTCGAGCTGGCCGACACGCTGCAGAAGAAGTTCGAGAGCGGTGACATCGGGAAGGGTTACACCGTCTCGCCGTCGAAGCAGTCCCCGTTCGTCTCGATCCTCTTCTCGCTGCTGCCCTTCGTTCTCATCGTGGTCGTCTTCCTGTTTCTGATGAACCAGATGCAGGGTGGCGGCTCCAAGGTCATGCAGTTCGGCAAGTCCAAGGCCAAGCTGATCACCAAGGACACCCCGAAGACGACCTTCGCCGATGTGGCGGGCTCGGACGAGGCGGTCGAGGAGCTCTACGAGATCAAGGAGTTCCTCCAGGAGCCGGCGAAGTTCCAGGCCGTCGGCGCCAAGATCCCCAAGGGTGTCCTGCTGTACGGGCCTCCCGGTACCGGCAAGACGCTGCTCGCACGCGCCGTCGCCGGCGAGGCGGGCGTCCCGTTCTACTCGATCTCCGGTTCCGACTTCGTCGAGATGTTCGTCGGTGTCGGTGCCTCCCGGGTGCGTGACCTCTTCGAGCAGGCCAAGGCGAACGCTCCGGCGATCGTCTTCGTCGACGAGATCGACGCCGTCGGCCGGCACCGCGGTGCCGGTATGGGCGGCGGTCACGACGAGCGCGAGCAGACGCTGAACCAGCTGCTCGTCGAGATGGACGGCTTCGACGTGAAGGGCGGCGTCATCCTGATCGCCGCCACGAACCGGCCGGACATCCTCGACCCGGCGCTGCTGCGCCCGGGCCGCTTCGACCGGCAGATCGCGGTCGACCGGCCGGACATGATCGGCCGGCTGGAGATCCTCAAGGTCCACCAGAAGGGCAAGCCGGTCGCACCGGACGTCGATCTCGGCGCCGTTGCCCGTCGTACGCCCGGCTTCACCGGTGCCGACCTGTCGAACGTGCTGAACGAAGCGGCGCTCCTCACGGCGCGCAGCAACAAGAAGCTGATCGACAACAGCATGCTCGACGAGGCCATCGACCGCGTCGTGGCGGGTCCGCAGAAGCGGACCCGGATCATGTCCGAGAAGGAGAAGAAGATCACCGCGTACCACGAGGGCGGACACGCCCTGGTCGCGGCGGCCTCACCTCAGTCGGACCCGGTCCACAAGATCACGATCCTCTCCCGCGGCCGCGCCCTCGGTTACACGATGGTGCTCCCGGAGGAGGACAAGTACTCCACGACGCGCAACGAGATGCTCGACCAGCTGGCATACATGCTGGGCGGGCGCGCGGCCGAGGAGCTGGTCTTCCACGATCCGACCACCGGCGCTGCGAACGACATCGAGAAGGCCACGGCAACGGCCCGCGCGATGGTCACGCAGTACGGCATGACGGAGCGGCTCGGTGCGATCAAGTTCGGTGGCGACAACACCGAACCCTTCGTGGGCCGCGAGATGGGCCATCAGCGCGACTACTCGGAAGAGGTCGCCGCGCTGGTCGACGAAGAGGTCAAGAAGCTCATCGAGAGCGCGCACAACGACGCGTGGGAGATCCTGGTCGAGAACCGCGACGTTCTTGACGCACTGGTTCTCCAGCTCCTTGAGAAGGAGACCCTCGGCAAGGCGGAGATCGCCGAGATCTTCGCTCCGATCGTCAAGCGTCCGGCGCGTCCGGCGTGGACCGGCTCCGCCCGGCGCACGCCGTCCACCCGGCCGCCGGTGCTCTCCCCGAAGGAGCTCGCCCTCACCAACGGCGCCACCACGGCGAACGGTTCGTCGGTCGCGGACGTTGTCCCGGCCACCGAGTCGATCCCCGAGGAGCGACCCGAGAGCTAGATACCGGACCGTGCGATCCCCGTCACAGGGGCTCGACCAGGCCCGGAATGGAAGCCGCGCCCTCCAGGTTTTAGCCTGTGGGGGCGCGGCTTTCGTATATCTGCGCGGATGTCCACGCAGCTGACAGTTCAGAGGAACGAGGCACAGATGACCGACCCGGTGACGCTGGACGGCCAGGATTCGATCGGCGAGTTCGACGAGAAGCGGGCCGCGGCCGCCGTACGTGAGCTCCTCTTCGCCGTGGGCGAGGACCCGGACCGGGAAGGGCTGCGGGAGACCCCGGGGCGGGTGGCGCGGGCGTACAAGGAGATATTCGCGGGGCTGTACCAGACGCCCGAGGACGTCCTGACGACCACGTTCGACCTCGGCCACGACGAGATGGTGCTGGTCAAGGACATCGAGGTGTTCAGCACCTGTGAACACCACCTGGTGCCGTTCCACGGGGTGGCCCACGTCGGGTACATCCCGGCGACCAGCGGCAAGATCACCGGTCTGTCGAAGCTGGCCCGGCTGGTGGACGTCTACGCCCGGCGGCCGCAGGTCCAGGAGCGGCTCACCACCCAGATCGCCGACTCGCTGATGAAGATCCTGGAGCCGCGCGGCGTCGTCGTCGTCGTGGAGTGCGAGCACATGTGCATGTCGATGCGCGGTATCCGCAAGCCCGGTGCGAAGACGCTGACCTCGGCGGTACGCGGCCAGCTCCGTGACCCCGCGACGCGTGCCGAGGCCATGAGCCTGATCATGGCGCGCTGACCCCGGCGGATCCTGGGAACGCGGCGGTGGGTGGGCTAGGCCCCCGCCGCGTTCTTGTTGTCGTCCTCGTCGTCCGGGAGCTTGCAGACGCGCTCCAGGAACAGGGCCGCCGCGATGACCGCGATGCCGGCCAGGACCGCGAAGCCGGCGTAGATCGCCTGGTCGCGGCGGGCCGGCATGTCGAGGGAGCCGAGCAGGAAGACGCCCGTGCCGCCGTACATCCCCGAGACCAGGGCGACGACGAGGGCGCTGGCCTGGCCGAAGACCACGGCGCGGGCCGCCATCAGCGGTTCGACGCCCTTCGCACCCGGCCGGCGCTCACGCTGGGCGCGCAGCCGGGAGCGGATGGAGAGCGCCGTCGCCAGCAGGACGACGGCGATCACGGCGAGCACGATGGGCGCGGCCAGCGGCACGCTCGGCAGGGTGCCGAGGGCGTCCCAGAGGCGGGCGCCGCCCCAGGACAGCACCCCCGCGCCGACGAAGAGGCCGGCCAGTACTCCGAGCCGTAGTTGCTTCACCGGGTGAGCCGCCCTTCGCCGCCTGTGATCCGTCCCGCTGTTCCTGTGAGCCTAACGACTACTCGGGCAGCCGGAGTTCCAGGTCGGCCCGGGGCAGTACGCTGCCGCGGCCGACACCGGCCAGCAGATCGGCCACCGGGCCGACGCCGGGCAGTTGGGCCGCGGGATCCACGTCGTGCCACGGGGCGAGGACGAAGGCGCGCTCGCGGGCCCGCGGGTGCGGGAGGGTGAGCACCGGGTCGTCGGAGACCAGGTCGGCGTACGCGACGATGTCGACGTCGATCGTGCGCGGACCCCACCGTTCCTCCCGGACCCGGTCGAAGGCCTCCTCGATGGCCTGGCCGCGCTCCAGCAGGGAGGACGGGGGCAGCGTCGTCTTCACGACGACCACCGCGTTGAAGTACGACGGCTGGGAGCCGGCCTCGACGCCCCACGGCTCCGTCTCGTACACCGGGGAGACCGCCTTGACCCGGAGGCCGGGGGTGTCCTCCAGGGCGTCGATGGCACCCTGCAGGGTCTCCAGGCGGTTGCCGAGATTGGAGCCCAGGGAGATCACGGCGCGTTTGGGGTTGGAGAGGGTGATGTCCGCGGCGTCCACCTGCTCGACCACGGAGGCGGGAACCGGCTGTACGGTCGGGTCGCTCTGCCCCTCGGTAGAAAATGCAGTCATGCTCGGCTCCGGGTGATGGTGATGGTGACGTCGTCGAAGGGAACGGTGATGGGCGCATCCGGCTTGTGCACCACGACCTCCACCTCCTCGACGCCTTCGTGCTTGAGGCACTGCTGGGCGATGCGCTCCGCGAGCGTCTCGATCAGATCGACCGGTTCGCCCTTGACGACGTCGACGACCTCCTCCGCGACCACGCCGTAGTGCACGGTCTTCGTCAGGTCGTCGGCGGCTGCCGCGGGACGGGTGTCGAGGCCGAGCACCAGGTCCACGATGAACGTCTGTCCCTCTTCCCGTTCCCGGGGAAAGACGCCATGGTGCCCACGGGCCTTGAGGCCGCGCAGCGCGACACGATCCACGCGAATCACTCCTGCTGTTGTTGGTCGTAGGGGCACGGGCCGCGTGCGGGCGGCGTCCTGCCCTCATTGGAATCTACCTGCGAGCACCGACAGCACTCGCCCGTGGGGGCCGCGGGGGACCGCACGGGGCTGGTAGCCGCTGATACCCGGATGCGCCTGATTCCAATCCCCGGGAGCTGCTTTTCGAGTCTCCACCGGGCTTGTACCCATTCAGGTGGGGGACTCTTCGTCCTCTTCCTCACCGGTTTCGGCCAGAACGGGCGAACCGTGGTGGGACCAGAGCTTCCAGCCGTCCGGAGTGCGCCGGAACACATTGGTGGCGACCACCAGTTGCCCCACGAGCGGCCCCAGTGAGCTGCCCTCCTCGGCCGGACCGCCGCTGAGGATGTTCTCGGTACAGGTGACCAGGGCGGTGTCGCCCGTCATGGAGACCCCGACGTCGGTCAGGAAGAACTGGATGTACTCGGTGTTCGCCATGATCAGGGCGTAACTGCGCAGCACCTCGCCGCGGCCGGTGAGCACCGGCCAGCCGGGGTGGACGCAGGAGACGGTGAGGTCCTCGCCGGGCAGCCAGAGGGCGGTGAGCTCGTCGAGGTCCCCGCGCTCCATCGCCTCGTAGAAGGCGGTGTTCGCCTGCTCGACCGCCTCGATGTCGGCGGCCGCGTCCGCGTGCTCGTCCCGCGACTCGTTCACGCGGCTCCCTCGACGGCGCGGGCGACGCGTACGGCGTCGGCGGTGGCCCGTACCTCGTGGACCCGGACGGCCCAGGCACCGGCGCGGGCGGAGAGCGCGGAGATCGCGGCGGTGGCCGCGTCGCGTTCGCGGGCGGGCGGCGGGGCGGCGCCCGCTCCGGCCAGTACGTGGCCCAGGAACCGCTTCCGGGAGGCGGCGACCAGCAGCGGGCGGCCCAGGTCGTGCAGCGCGTCCAGGCGGGCGATGAGCGAGAGGTCGTGGCCGGCGTCCTTGGCGAAGCCGAGACCGGGGTCGATCACGATCCGTTCGGCCGCGACACCGCCGGCGACCACGGCGTCCAACCGGACCCGCAGCTCCTCGACGACCTCGGCGACGACGTCCCCGTAGACCGCCCGGCTGTTCATGGACTCGCTGAAGCCGCGCCAGTGCATGACGACGAAGGGCACCGCGGCGGCGGCGACGACCGGGACCATGTCCGGGTCGGCGAGGCCGCCGCTCACGTCGTTGACGAGGACCGCTCCGGCGTCGACGGCCTGCTCGGCGACCCGGGCCCGCATGGTGTCCACGGAGACCGTGACCCCTTCCGAGACCAGACCCCGGACCACCGGGACCACCCGGCGCAGCTCCTCGGACTCGTCCACCCGGCTGGCGCCGGGGCGGGTCGACTCACCGCCGACATCGACGAGGTCGGCGCCCTCGCCGACCAGGTCGAGACCATGTTTGACGGCCGTCGTGGTGTCGAACCAGCGGCCCCCGTCGGAGAAGGAGTCGGGGGTCACATTGACGACACCCATGACCGCGCAGCGGTCCCACTCCGGCAGGCCCTGGACCGTGCCTCGTCCACGCAACGTACTCATACGCCCAGCCTAGAGCCTGTCCGGAGGGTCAGGGCCGGGGTCGCGGCGCCCGGCACGGCACCCCGCGGCGTTACCGGAACGCCCCGACAGCTCCTTTGCCGGGCTCTCGAATTCGTTCGAGCGGGGCGGGCCCCGTCCCAGGACGCTCCGGCGCCTCGCCGCGCCCCGTCCGGCGGCCTCTCACGCCGCGTGGGCGCTGTGCTCCCCGGCGGTCGCCGGCGCGTGCGCGCACGGACGCCGTCCGCTCTGCGGCAGCCTGCGGGCCAGCGGACGGGGGAGCGCGAAGTTGACGAACCCCTCGGCCTGCATGGCCGCCAGTGAGATCCGGGGCAGATCGCGGGCGGTGCGGTAGACCACGAAACGTGGCTCCCAGCGTGGCCGGAACTTGGCGTTGAACTTGTACAGCGACTCGATCTGGAACCAGCGCGACAGAAAGATCAGCAGGCCGCGCCAGATCCGCAGCACCGGTCCGGCGCCCAGCTTCTCGCCGCGGGCCAGCGCGGAGCGGAACATCGCGAAGTTCAGCGAGACGCGGGTGATGCCGAGCCGCGGCGCGGCCTGGAGGGAGGCGACGATCAGCAGCTCGTTCATCCCGGGGTCGGCGGCGCGGTCGCGGCGCATGAGGTCCAGGGACATCCCGTCGGTGCCCCACGGGACGAAGTGGAGCACGGCCTTCAGATCGCCGTACGGGGATTCGGCGCTCTGTTCGTCGACCTTGTGGGCGGTGGCGATGAAGCAGTCCCCGTCGGCGCCGTCGCCGATCCGGCCGAGCGCCATGGAGAAGCCGCGCTCGTTGTCGGTGCCGCGCCAGTCGGCCGCGGCCCGCCGGATGCGGGCCAGTTCGGCCTCGCCGATGTCGGCCACGCGCCGGACCCGGGTCTCGTACCCGCCGCGCTCAATGCGCTTCACCATCTGGCGTACGTTGCGCATCGCACGTCCGGCGAGGGAGAAATCCGCGACATCCACCACCGCCTCGTCGCCGAGTTCCAGGGCGTCGAGGCCGGTCTCGCGGGTCCAGACCTCGCCGCCGGTCTCGCTGCAGCCCATCACGGCGGGCGTCCAGGAGTGGGCCCTGGCCTCGTCCATGAACCGTTCGATGGCGCCCGGCCACGCCTCCACGTCGCCGATCGGGTCGCCGCTGGCCAGCATCACCCCGGACACCACCCGGTAGCAGACGGCGGCCTTGCCGCTGGGGGAGAACACCACGCCCTTGTCGCGGCGGAGCGCGAAGTGGCCGAGCGAGTCACGGCGGCCGTGCCGCTCCAGCAGCGCGCGCAGCCGGACCTCGTCGTCCTCGGTGAGGCGGGCGGCAGGATGTTCGGGGCGGAACGCGAGGTAGATGGTGGTGACGGCGGTCAGCAGGCCGAGCGCACCGAGCGAGTACCCCACGGTCCAGGAGGTGACACCGGCGTACTCGACCGGGCCTTCGAAGCCGAACAGGCCGTACAGCACGTGCTGGAGCCGGTCGGCAATGCTGGGGTTCCCGACCAGCCGGCCGGGGTGGACGCTGACGATGACCAGGCCGAGGCCGAGCGAACCCGCGCCGAGGAGGACGAAGTTGGCCAGCGCCCTCCAGCGGCTGCGCGGGTCGGGGAGCGCGGCGAATTCACTACGATGGCGTACCAGCAGACAGCACAGCGCCAGTGAGACGACCGCGCCCAGCAGCGAGTGCCGGTAGAGGAACTGGGACAGCGCACCGGCCGGGAGCAGCACGACGGCCGCCCGCCAGGCCCGTCGCTTGTGCCGCTTGAGGCCGTGGGCCAGGAGCAGCAGCAGGACGCCGGCGCTCAGCGAGAGCGCGGCGGCGAAGGGGCCGAGGGCGCCGGGGAGGATTTCGGCGAGGGTGTGCATCCGGCTGTGGCGGAAGCGCGGGAAGACCCCGGAGGCGACGTCGATCAGGCCGACTACGGTGCAGGCGGTGCCGACGAGCACCGGTACGGTTTCTGGTCGCGGTCCGCGCACGAACTTGCGTGCGCTATTCGGAACCGATCCCGATTTATCCCCATCTAGCGTGACAGACATGGTTTCCCGTGGTTCCGCGAGAGATTCTTGGAGTCCGCCGGCCGGAGCCCTGCGGACGATGTGCGACCTCTAGGACGAGCCTTCCGGGCTGTGGGTTCACCCGTATCCCGGAAATTTCCTGACAAGAAAGTTCAACCGCCATGGGCCTTACCGGCAAGGCAGTGCTGATCCTGGCGATCGCGCTCGCCGTCGTGCTGTTCGCCGTCACGATCTGGCTCTGGCCGCGGTTCGCCCGGCGCAGTGTGCCCATGGTGTTCGGCAGGGTCGGCCTGCTGCTGGCGACCCAGGTGGCGGTCTTCGCCTCGGTCGGCCTGCTGGCCAACAACTCGTTCCTCTTCTACGGCTCCTGGGCGGACCTGTTCGGCCAGAAGCAGGAACTGGGCGTGGTCACCGACCGTGCCTCCGGGACCCTGGCCGCGAAGAACATCGTCCGGGTGGGGACACAGCGGCCCGATGTGCCGGGCGGATCACTGCCCACCAGGGGCGGCCGGATCGACAAGGTCGTGATCGCGGGGCGGCACTCCAAGATCGAGAGCTCGGCGTACGTGTATCTGCCGCCGGAGTACTTCCAGGAGGCGTACGCCCGGCGGAAATTCCCCGCCGTCGTGGTGCTCACGGGCTACCCGGGCACTTCGGAGAACCTCCTCAAGGGGCTGCGGTACCCGCGCACGGCACTCGATCAGGTGAAGGCGGGGCGGTCGCAGCCGATGATCCTGGTGATGCTGCGGCCGACGCTGGCGCCGCCGCGGGACACCGAGTGCGTGGACATAAAGGGTGGTCCGCAGACCGAGACGTTCTTCGCGCAGGACCTGCCGCGGGCCATCTCGGCCGCCTACCGGGTCGGCAATCGGGCCCGCAACTGGGGCCTCATCGGCAACTCGACCGGCGGCTACTGCGCCCTGAAGATCGGGCTGCACCACCCGGGCCGGTTCACGGCGAGCGCGGGGCTCTCCGCCTACTACAGGGCGGCCGAGGACCCGACGACCGGTGACCTCTTCCACGGTGACCAGCGGGCACGCGACCACGCCGACCTGCTGTGGACCCTGGACCACCGGCCGATGCCCGACTCGTCCTTCCTGGTGACGACGTCCCGCCACGGCGAGGCGAACTACGCCGACACGCGGAAGTTCCTGGCCAAGGTGAGGTCGCCCGCGCAGGCCTCGTCGATCGTGCTCGGCAGCGGCGGGCACAACTTCAACACCTGGCGCCGGGAGATTCCCGCCGCCCTGGAGTGGATGAGCAGCCGACTCAGCGAGAAC
>NZ_JAFMPZ010000126.1 GCF_017353455.1 Streptomyces laculatispora | reverse complement strand
ATTCGCCGATCTCGCCGAGGGAGCGGTGGGCGGGCACCCCGTCGATGGTGTCCTGATCAGCGGCGAAGGCGCTGTTCACGGCGTAGGTGCGGCCGGTGAAACCCGCGCCCAGGAGGTTGCGCAGGACCGTACGGCCGACCCCGCCGGGGGTGCGGCCGGCGCCGATGACGGCGACGGAGCCGGGGGCGAGCAGCCGCTGCACGGACCGCGCCTCGGCACGCTGCTCCCGGGCGCGCTGGACGGCGAGCGACTCGGCGGTCGGTTCGAGGTCCAGGGTGAGGTGGACGGTGCCGTCCTCGAAGCTGCGCTGCTGGGTGTACCCGGCGTCCCGGAACACCTTGATCATCTTGTTGTTGGCCGGCAGCACCTCGGCGGCGAAGCGCCGGATGCCGCGCTCGCGGGCGACGGCCGCGATGTGTTCGAGCAGCGTGGAGGCGACGCCGCGGCCCTGATGCGCGTCCTGGACGAGGAAGGCGACCTCGGCCTCGTCCGCCGGGGCCGACGCGGGCCTGCCGTGGGCGTCGATCCGGTCGAAGCGGACGGTGGCGATGAACTCGCCGCCCACCGTGACGGCGAGTCCCACCCGGTCGACGTAGTCGTGGTGGGTGAAGCGGTGGACGTCCTTGGCGGAGAGCCGGGGGTAGGGAGCGAAGAAGCGGTAGTACTTCGACTCCGGGGAAACCTGCTCGTAGAAGCTGACCAGCCGTTCGGCATCGTCCGTGGTGATCGGCCTGATCCGCGCGGTGCCGCCGTCGCGGAGCACCACGTCCGCCTCCCAGTGGTCGGGGTAGACGTGATGCGGACTCTGCTCCGGAGAGGGCTCCATGGGCAAAGCGTACGGCTCTGTCAGCGGTCGCGTGGGGGGCGGGGCCGGGGCAGTCTGAGGGTGGCCGATCGACGGTACGACGCGGGCCGCGGACCGGCCGCGGGTCGGCCGGAGCATCACGCACTGCATGAGAGACTGGTCTAGACAACCATTGATTCGTGAAGGGCAGAACCATGGCTGAGCGCCGCGTCAACGTCGGTTGGGCCGAGGGCCTGCACGCCCGCCCCGCATCCATCTTCGTCCGTGCCGCCACGGCCTCCGGTATACCCGTGACCATAGCCAAGGCCGACGGCAACCCGGTGAACGCCGCGTCCATGCTCGCGGTGCTCGGGCTCGGCGCCCAGGGCGGCGAGGAGATCGTTCTCGCCTCCGAGGCCGACAACGCCGAAGCCGCTCTGGACCGTCTGTCCAAGCTGGTCGCCGAGGGGCTCGACGAGCTTCCGGAGACCGTCTGATCCAGCGGTCCCGATCGCCGGAATTCCTGCGCACGAGCCGCGGCGCCCCTGACGGGGAGTCGCGGCTCTTTCATTTGCGCGGGAATCCGACCCCTGGGGACGGGACGCCGGAATGAATTCAGGGCAGCGAAAAGAAAGTCCTGCCGAATAGCCGCTCTTTGTATACGGCGTCATTGTTAATGCCGGCCGCTCGGGGTGTTTACGACATGTTGCGAAGTCCTCACCCGGCCGGCGCGGGGCACGACACCGGCACCCGGCCGGCCGGGGCGGCGCAGCCGGTGCGCGGCGATGGCCCGCTCGGCGTGCTGCGCGGCCAGCGCCCTCGCTCGTTCCGCGTCACCGCGCGCCACGGCGTCCACGATGGCCCCGTGCTCGGCCCAGGAATCGGCGGGGCGGGACGGCTGGTCGACCACGTACATCCAGGCGATCTTGTGCCGGAGCTGGGTGAGCAGCGCGATCAGACCGGGGCTGCCGGAGGCCTGGGCCAGGGTCTCGTGGAACCAGCCGCCCAGTGAGCGCAGATCCTCGCCCTCGCCCCGGCGGGCCCGCTCCTGACCCAGCCTGACCAGGCCGCGCAGCACCTTGAGGTGGGCCTCGGTGCGGCGCTGGGCGGCACGGGCCGCACCGAGCGGCTCCAGCAGCATCCGGACCTCCAGGAGGTCGGCGGCCTCCTGCTCGTCCGGCTCGGCGACGCAGGCCCCGGCATGCCTGCGGGTGACCACGAAGCCCTCGGACTCCAGGGTGCGCAGCGCTTCACGCACCGGGACGCGGGAAACCCCGTAACGGCGTGCGAGCACCTCCTCGGTGAGTCGGCTGCCGCGTTCGAAGACACCGGAGACGATGTCTTCACGGATTGCCGTGCATACCGAATGCGCCGGAATGCGCATGTCCGAACCTCCGCCTTAATCCCCGCGGAACGCGGCCGATCGACGCCTGTCCTGTGACTCTATTGCAATGCGGTCGCATTTCCGATGCCGGGCGGAAATTCATCAATATCTTTTGGTCATGGACCGGTTCGGGAACGGGCTCCGCGCCCCGGTCCGGCGGCCGGGCACGACGAAGGCCCCGGCGCGGTGCCGGGGCCTTCACCGAGGTTCCTCGCGTCGGTCAGACGGTGACGCCGTGGGCGCGCAGATACGCGACCGGGTCCATGTCGGAGCCGTACGACGGCGTGGTCCGGGCCTCGAAGTGGAGGTGCGGTCCGGTGGAGTTGCCGGTGGAGCCGGAGAGGCCGATCCGCTGCCCCTGGCCGACGCTCTGGCCGACGGAGACGCCGATCGAGGAGAGGTGGCCGTACTGGGTGTACGTGCCGTCCGTCATCCGGAGCACGACGTTGTTGCCGTACGCGCCGCCCCAGCCGGCCTCGACGACCGTACCGGCGCCGACGGCGACGACGGAGCTGCCGGACGCGGCGTGGAAGTCGATGCCGGAGTGGCTGCCGGAGGACCACAGGGAGCCGCTGGACTTGTAGCCGGTGCTCACATAGGAACCTGCGACGGGGAGCTGGAAGGTGCCCAGCCGGGCACGCTCGGCGGAGCGGGCGGCACGCGCCTCGGACTCGCGGGCCTCCTCGGCCCTGGCGGCGGCCCTGGCCTTCGCGGCAGCCCTGGCCTTGGCGTCGGCCTTCTTCTTGGCGTCGGCCTTCTTCTCGGCCTCGGCCTTCGACTTGGCTTCCGCCTTCGCCTGGGCGGCGACGTCGGCCTGGCGCTGCTGCGCGTCCGCCTGCGCGTCGATCCGGTCGGCCAGGTCGCCCTCGATGGCGATGACCTGGGAGAGGCCGGTCTCGCCGGGGGCGGGGGTCTCGGCGTCCGCGGCGAGGGCCGGGGAGGCCAGGGAGCCGATGACGCCGGTGGTGGCCAGGGTCGCGATGCCGACGGCCTTCGCGCCGCAGCGCGTCAGACGGCTCGGGGCACGGTGCTTCCCCGTGGCACGGGTGAACGCCATGAAGTGGCTGGTCCTTTCCTTCCTTCTCGCCTACCGGGTTAGCTGACGGGTTCGGAGCAGGAAGGTCTCCTACGGATCCCCGGCCTCGCTGAGGCATGGGCATCCGATTCACCCCAGGGACTGCGCGGGTCCCCGGCTCCCCGGGCTCGCGCCTGACGGGGACTCGGCGATGACTGCCCGGTACGTCGCGGATGCGGCATACGAGTGACGGACAGCCGGGCCGACGCTAGACGGGGGTACTTCCCCACACCAAACGGACAGGCGGTTTTGTAGCGCATCCCACAGGGCAGACAGGCAACCTCTCCCCTAAACCGGACAAAAAGGAAAGGCCCTGGCGGTCGATGATCCGCCAGGACCTTTCTTTTGCCCCGTTATCGGGGAGAGTGACCGGTCAGCCGGTGACGACCGAAACCTCGCCGATACCGAGGGCCCTGACCGGCTCCTCGATCTGCGCGGCGTCCCCGACGAGGACCGTGACGAGCCGGTCCCCCGGGAAGGCACTGACCACGGCTGCCGTCGCCTCCACCGTGCCGGTCTCTGCGAGGCGCGCGTACAGCTGCGCCTGGTAGTCGTCCGGGAGGTGCTGCTCGACCTGGTCCGCGAGGGTGGCGGCAACGGAGGCCGCCGTCTCGAACTTCAGCGGTGCGACACCCACGAGGTTCTGCACGGCCGTCTCGCGCTCGGCGTCCGTCAGGCCCTCCGCGGCCAGGGTCCGCAGCACCTTCCACAGGTCCTCCAGCGCCGGACCGGTGGACTCCGTGTCCACCGAGCCGCTGATGGCGAGCATCGAGGCGCCCGTCGCCCCCGCGGCGGAGTCCCGGGCCGAGGAACGCAGCACCTGGGCGAAGGCGCGTACGCCGTAGGTGTACCCCTTCTCCTCGCGCAGCACCCGGTCCAGCCGGGACGTCAGCGTGCCGCCCAGGCAGTACGTGCCGAGCACCTGGGCGGGCCAGACGCTGTCGTGCCGGTCGGCGCCGATCCGGCCGATCAGCAGCTGCGTCTGCACCGCTCCGGGGCGGTCCACGATCACCACCCGGCCGGTGTCGTCGGCGGTGATCGGCGGGACCGGACGGGACTCGGCCGTGTTGCCCGACCAGTCGCCGACGGTGTCTGCGAGCAGGGCGTCCAGGTCGATGCCGGTGAGGTCACCGACGACCACGGCGGTCGCGGTGGACGGCCGGACGTGGGCGTCGTAGAAGGCGCGCACGGCCGCGGAGTCGATCCGCTCCACGGTCTTCTCGGTGCCCAGGCGCGGGCGCGACATGCGGGCCGTGGCCGGGAAGAGCTCCTTGGAGAGCTGCTTGGCGGCGCGCCGGGCGGGGTTCGCCTGCTCGTGCGGGATCTCGTCGAGCCGGTTGTTCACCAGCCGCTCGATCTCGCTGTCGGCGAAGGCCGGCGCCCGCAGGGCCTCGGCGACCAGACCGAGTGCCTTGGCCAGCCGGGAGGCGGGAACCTCCAGGGAGACCCGGACGCCGGGGTGGTCGGCGTGGGCGTCCAGGGTGGCGCCGCACCGCTCCAGCTCGGCGGCGAACTCCTCGGCGCTGTGCTTGTCGGTGCCCTCGGACAGGGCGCGCGACATGATCGTGGCCACCCCGTCCAGGCCCTCGGGCTCGGCCTCCAGCGGGGCCTCGAGGAAGATCTCGACCGCGACGACCTGCTGGCCGGGGCGGTGGCAGCGCAGCACCGTGAGGCCGTTGGGCAGGGAGCCGCGCTCGGGTGCGGGGAAGGCCCAGGGCCTGGCCACTCCGGGGGCGGGCTGCGGGTGGTACTTCATCGAGACTCCAGTCGCGGCAGCGTCGCTCACTTGTCCGCTCCTTCGTGCGCGTCGGTGTCGTTGGTGGCGCCGTCTTCGGCCTCTTCGGCGGGCTCCGCCGACTCGACCGGCTCGTAGACCAGCACCGCCCGGTTGTCGGGCCGCAGCTGGGCCCTGGCGGCCGCCCGGACCTCTTCGGCGGTGATGTCGAGCACCCGGTTCACGGCGGTCAGGGCGCGCTGCGGGTCACCGAACAGCACGGCGAACCGGCACAGTTCGTCGGCCCGGCTCGCGACCGTACCGAGCCGGTCCAGCCACTCGCGCTCCAACTGGGCCTGGGCGCGCTCCATTTCCTCGGGCGTCGGGCCCTCCTCGGCGAACCGGGCGAGCTCCTCGTCGACCGCGGCCTCGATCTGCGCCACCTCGACACCGCCGGAGGTCTTGACGTCCAGCCAGCCGAGCGAGGGCGCACCGGCCAGCCGCAGCATCCAGAACCCGGCCCCGACGGCCGTCCGGTCCCGGCGCACCAGGCGGTTGTGCAGCCGGGACGACTCGCCGCCGCCCAGCACGGTCAGCGCGAGATCCGCGGCGTCGCACTCCCGGGTGCCGTCGTGCGGCAGCCGGTAGGCGGCCATCAGCGCACGCGCCGGGACCTCCTCGCGGACCTCCTCGCGCAGCTCACGGCCGATGATCTCGGGCAGCTTGCCGTCCCGCGGCGGCTGCTTGCCGTCGTGGGAGGGGATGCTGCCGAAGTACTTCTCGATCCAGGCGAGCGTCTGCTCGGGGTCGATGTCGCCGACGACCGAGAGCACCGCGTTGTTGGGCGCGTAGTACGTACGGAAGAAGGTCCGCGCGTCCTCGAGGGTCGCCGCGTCCAGGTCGGCCATTGACCCGATCGGGGTGTGGTGGTACGGGTGGTCGTCCGGGTGGACGAGAGCCGTCAGCCGCTCGAACGCGGTGCCGTACGGAACGTTGTCGTAGCGCTGGCGGCGCTCGTTCTTGACGACGTCGCGCTGGTTCTCCATGGACTTCTCGTCGAGCTCGGCGAGCAGTGAGCCCATCCGGTCGGCCTCGAGCCACAGGGCCAGCTCCAGCTGGTGCGTGGGCATCGTCTCGAAGTAGTTGGTCCGCTCGAAGCTGGTGGTGCCGTTGAGGGAGCCGCCGGCGCCCTGCACCAGCTCGAAGTGTCCGTTCCCCTTGACCTGGCCCGAGCCCTGGAACATCAGGTGCTCGAAGAGGTGAGCCAGACCGGTGCGTCCCTTGACCTCGTGGCGCGAGCCGACGTCGTACCAGAGGCACACCGCGGCGACCGGGGTCAGATGGTCCTCGGAGAGCACCACGCGCAGGCCGTTGGCCAGACGGTGCTCGGTCGCTGTCAAGCCGCCGGAGCCGGCCTGGGCTGTGGCCGTGTGACCCATGGGCATGTACGTCCCTTCGATCGCGATACTGGATGTGATGCGAGACCTGCCACTGTAAGCAGGCACACCGGCGCCTGGCGAAGTCTCCGTGCCGCGCAGGTCACCGGAAAGCGGCGTCCGGACCCCCTCGGGACGGGTGGAGAACCCCCTTTGGGACGGGTCGAGGTCGGAGTTGTCAGTGCGGCGGTCCACAATGGTCCGCGTCAGAACCTGAGGTTGCCCGAACAGAATCCGTGAAGGAGTCGCAGCAGCGATGGCCCGCCGCAGCACGAAGACCCCGCCGCCGGACGACTTCGAGGAGAAGATCCTCGACATCGACGTCGTCGACGAAATGCAGGGCTCCTTCCTTGAGTACGCGTACTCGGTGATCTACTCACGCGCCCTGCCGGACGCCCGTGACGGCTTGAAGCCGGTGCACCGCCGCATCGTCTACCAGATGAACGAGATGGGCCTGCGCCCGGACCGCGGCTATGTGAAGTGCGCCCGCGTCGTCGGCGAGGTCATGGGTAAGCTGCACCCGCACGGGGACGCGTCGATCTACGACGCCCTGGTGCGGATGGCACAGCCGTTCTCCATGCGGCTCCCCCTCGTCGACGGACACGGAAACTTCGGCTCGCTCGGCAACGACGACCCGCCGGCCGCCATGCGGTACACCGAGTGCCGGATGGCCGACGCGACGTCGTTGATGACGGAGTCGATCGACGAGGACACCGTCGCTTTCCAGTCGAATTACGACGGCCAGGAGCAGGAGCCGGTCGTCCTCCCGGCCGCCTATCCGAACCTCCTGGTCAACGGCACGACCGGGATCGCCGTCGGCATGGCGACGAACATGCCGCCGCACAACCTGGGCGAGGTCATCGCCGCCGCCCGCCACCTGATCAAGCATCCGGGCGCGGACCTGGAGACCCTGATGCGGTTCGTCCCCGGTCCCGACCTGCCGACCGGTGGCCGGATCGTGGGCCTCGGCGGCATCAAGGACGCCTACGCGGGAGGCCGCGGCTCGTTCAAGATCCGCGCCACCGTCGCCGTGGAGAACGTCACGGCACGCCGCAAGGGTCTGGTCGTCACCGAACTGCCCTTCAGCGTCGGTCCGGAGAAGGTGATCGCCAAGATCAAGGACCTGGTCTCGGCGAAGAAGCTCCAGGGCATCGCGGACGTCAAGGACCTCACCGACCGCTCGCACGGACTGCGCCTGGTCATCGAGGTCAAGAACGGCTTCGTGCCGGAGGCCGTGCTGGAGCAGCTCTACAAGCTGACGCCGATGGAGGAGTCCTTCGGCATCAATAATGTGGCGCTGGTGGACGGACAGCCGCTCACCCTGGGCCTCAAGGAGCTCCTGGAGGTCTATCTCGACCACCGCTTCGACGTGGTGCGCCGGCGCAGCGAGTTCCGCCGGACCAAGCGCCGCAACCGGCTGCACCTGGTCGAGGGCCTCCTCGTCGCACTGATCGACATCGACGAGGTCATCCGGCTCATCCGGTCCAGCGACAACTCGGCGCAGGCCAAGGACCGGCTCATCGAGCACTTCTCGCTGAGCGAGGTCCAGACGCAGTACATCCTGGACACCCCGCTGCGCCGGCTCACCCGGTTCGACCGGGTCGAGCTGGAGAGCGAGCGGGACCGGCTCAACGCCGAGATCGACGAGCTGACCGCGATCCTCGACTCGGACACCGAGCTGCGCAAACTCGTCTCCACGGAACTGGCCGCGGTCGCCAAGAAGTTCGGCACCGACCGGCGTACGGTGCTGCTGGAGTCGGCCGGTTCGCAGGTCGCGGCGGTACCGCTGGAGGTCGCGGACGACCCGTGCCGGGTGCTGCTGTCCTCGACCGGTCTGCTGGCCCGTACGGCCAACGGCGACCCGATCGTCTTCGCCGAGGACGCCAAGCGCGCCAAGCACGATGTGATCGTGTCGGCCGTGCCGGCCACGGCACGGGGTGATGTCGGCGTGGTGACCTCGACGGGGCGGCTGATGCGGCTCGCGGTGATCGATCTGCCGCAGCTGCCGGACACCCATGCGGCGCCCAGCCTCTCGGGCGGCGCGATGGTCGCCGAGTTCCTCACCCTGGAGGCGGACGAGGAGATCATCTGCCTCACCACGCTCGACGAGTCCTCACCGGGGCTGGCGGTCGGCACCCTGCAGGGCGTCGTGAAGCGCGTGGTGCCCGACTATCCGGCCAACAAGGACGAGCTGGAGGTCATCACCCTCAAGGACGGTGACCGGATCGTCGGCGCGATGGAACTGCGCACCGGCGAGGAGGACCTGGTCTTCATCACCTCGGACGCGCAGCTGCTGCGCTACCCGGCGGCGCAGGTGCGCCCGCAGGGCCGTCCGGCCGGCGGCATGGCGGGCGTCAAGCTCACGGAGGGCGCGGAGGTGCTCTCCTTCGCCGCGGTGGATCCGGCCGCGGACGCCATGGTGTTCACGGTCGCCGGTTCGCACGGCACACTCGACGACTCCGTGCTGACGTGCAAGTTCACCCCGTTCGACCAGTACCCGCGCAAGGGCCGGGCCACGGGCGGAGTGCGCTGTCAGCGGTTCCTCAAGGGCGAGGACATCCTGACGTTCGCCTGGGCGGGCCCGACACCCGCCCGCGCCGCGCAGAAGAACGGCGCACCGGCCACGCTGCCCGAGCCCGACCCGCGGCGCGACGGTTCGGGGACGCCACTGGAGTCCCCGGTCGCGGTGATCGCCGGCCCCGTGTGACCGGCCGGCCCGGTCCGTGGCGCTATGCGTCGTCGCCGGGCTGCTGCACGTACCGCAGGACGCCCCACATGCTTCGCTCATGTGCGGCGTCCTGCGCTGTGTCCGGCGCCTCTTCCCCAGGCGCCGCTTCCCCCGGCAGTGGGGCGGTCTCGCGGCAGTCCGCCAGCTCCTTGCGCAGGGCCTCGGCGTCGATGCCCGAGCCGATCAGCACGAGCCGGGTCAGCCGTGGTTCGCCGCGGGTCCAGGGCTGCGGGGCGAACCGCAGGAACCTGCCGACGGCGTGCAGCGCGTAGCTGTTGTCCCGGTCCCCCGTGCCGAAGTCGACGTACCCCTTGATCCGGTAGAGGCCTTCCGGCCGGGAGTCCAGGAAGCCCATCAGCCGACGGGGACTCATGGGCACGTCGGAGGTGAAGTCGACGCTCTCGTACGCCGTGTGCAGATGCTCCCCGTGCTCCTCACCGGCCCGCGCCGCCCGTTCCTCCAGGTACAGGTCCTCGAAGGTCAGCTGCCGGGCCTTCTCCTCGCGGTCGGGCCGCAGCGCCGGATCGAAGAGCAGCTCGGGGTCGACGCGTCCGTACATGGCGGGGACGACCGCCGCCGTACTGCCGGTGGCCGCGACGGCCTCCCGGACGCGCAGCAGGTCGGCGTCCGCGGCCCGGTCCGTCTTGTTCAGCACGACGAGGTCGGCGACGGCGAGATGGCGGTCGATCTCCGGGTGGCGTTCCCGGGTGGCGGCGAACTCGGCGGCGTCGACCACCTCGACCAGCCCCCCGTACACGATGTGCGGATTGTCGCTGGCCAGCAGCATCCGTACGAGCTCCTGGGGTTCGGCGAGCCCGCTCGCCTCGATGACGATCACGTCGAGCCGGGCGGCGGGCCGGGTCAGGGTCTCCAGGTAGGTGTCCAGCTCGCTGACGTCGACCGCGCAGCACAGGCAGCCGCCGCCGAGCGAGACCGTCGAGCCGACCTGTCCGGACACCGTCATGGCGTCGATCTCGATGGACCCGAAGTCGTTGACGATCACGCCGATTCGGTTTCCCGCGCGATGGCGCAGCAGGTGGTTGAGCAGCGTCGTCTTGCCGGATCCCAGGAATCCTGCGAGGACGATGACCGGGATCTGCCTGCTGCGGGGCGGGGACGACGGGTTCAACGGGGGCCCTTCCGGGGGACGTCAGGCGGCCGGGACCGGCTGCGGCGGAGGCGGGCCGACGTAGCGGGCCGCCGGGCGGATGATCTTGGAGTCCTCCGCCTGCTCCAGGATATTGGCGCTCCAGCCCACCACCCGCGCCGCGCAGAACGTCGGTGTGAACATCTCGCGCGGCAGGCCGCACAGCTCCATGACCACTCCGGCGTAGAACTCCACGTTGGTGTGCAGTTCGCGCCCCGGCTTGAGCTCGGCGAGGATCGCCTCGACCTGCCGTTCCACCTCGACGGCGAAGTCGACGAGCGGTCCGCCGAAGCTCTGGGCGATGCCTCGCAGCATGCGCGAGCGCGGGTCCTCGGTGCGGTAGACCGGGTGCCCGAAGCCCATGATCCGGTCGCCGGCGAGCACGCGCTCGCGGATCCATCCGTCGATGCGGTCGGGGGTCCCGATGGCGTCCAGGGTGTCCAGGGCCCGGCTGGGCGCACCGCCGTGCAGCGGTCCGGAGAGTGCTCCGACGGCCGCCACCAGGCAGGCGGCGATGTCGGCGCCGGTGGAGGCGACGACCCGGCCGGTGAAGGTCGAGGCGTTGAAGCCGTGGTCGACGGTGGAGATCAGGTACTGCTCGACGGCCCTGACCCGGGCGGCGTCCGGCACGGAACCGGTGAGCATGTAGAGGTAGTTGGCCGCGTACGGCAGGTCGTCGCGCGGCTCCACCGGTTCGAGGCCCTGATGGAGCCGGTGCAGGGCGGTGAGCACGGTGGGGACCGCGGCGCAGGCGGTCAGCGCGTCGGCGCGGCGCCGCCCTGCGTCGATGTCGTACACCGGACGGAAGCCCGCCGATGCGCCGAGCAGCGAGAGCGCCGTGCGCAGCCCCGCGAGCGGACCGGAGACGGCGCCCGCGCGGGCTATGGCGGGCAGGGCGTCACGTACCTCCGCGGGCAGCCGGCGCAGTGCCGCGGTGCGGGCCGCGAAGTCGGCGCGGGTGGCCGGACCGGGCAGCTCGCCCTCGGTCATCAGGTACCAGACGTCCTCGAAACCGCGGGTCTGTGCCAGCTCGATCGCCGAGTACTGCCGGTAGTGGTAGAAGCCCTCGCGGCCGCGGACATCGCCGAGGGCCGTGTCGGTGACGACGACACCCGCGAGGCCACGGGGGACGTCGAGCGGGGCTGAGCCGGTCATGGTCGTCATTGCGTCCTCCATGGACATTCCAGTGCTGCGACTCTTGACATTGATTTGACTGTCCATGCTTGACTTTAGATCTGTCAATGTTGATTGAATCAATATGGATACGGTGGGCAGCATGACGGATCAAGCAGGTGCGGGCGACGGTGCGGGCACTGCAGCACACCGGCTCACCACCCGGGAGACGGCCGAGCGCCTGGGCGTGAAGCCAGAGACGGTGTACGCGTACGTGAGCCGGGGCCAGCTGAGCAGCAACCGCGCGCCCGGCGCGCGGGGCAGCACCTTCGACGCGGCGGAGGTCGACGCCCTGGCACGGCGTACGGGACGCAGGGAGCCCGCTTCCCCCGCCGGTGAGCTGGCCTTCCGGACCGGCATCACGCTCATCGAGAGCGACCGCTACTACTTCCGGGGCGTGGACGCCGCAGAGCTGGCCCGGCGCCATACCTACGAGGAGGTCGCCGAGTGGCTCTGGACCGGTGAGCTGCGGACGGGCACGCGCTTCACGGCGCCCTCCGAAGCGCTGGCCGCGGCCCGCCGGACGGTCGGCGCACTCCCGGCGCACTGCGGTTCGACGGACCGGCTGCGGGTGGCGGTCGTCGCCGCGGCGGCCGCCGATCCGCTGCGGTTCGACCTGTCGCGCGAGGCGGTGCTGGGCGGCGCCCGGAGTCTGATCCCGACCCTGGTGGCCGCACTGCCGACGGTGGGCGCGGACGGGATCGACGGCGGCGCGGTCGCATCCGCCGACGCCGGGCTGGCGCGTCAGCTGTGGCCGAAACTCACCGCACGCCCGGCCGACGAGGCGTCACTCGACGTGCTGGACACCGCCCTGGGGCTGTTGATCGACCACGATCTGGCCGCCTCCACCCTGGCGGCCCGGGTCGCGGCCTCCGCCCGCGCCCACCCGTACGCCGTGGTCTCGGCAGGGCTGGGGGTACTGGAGGGGCCACTGCACGGCGCGGCCAGCGGACTGGCGCACCGGATGCTGGCCGAGGCCCTGGAGCGGGGCGGCGCGGCCCCGGTGGTCGCGGACCATCTCCGTACCGGACGCCGGGTACCGGGGCTGGGCCACCGGCTCTACACCGGCGAGGACCCACGGGCCACGACGCTGTTCGCCCTGCTCGCGAAGGTCCCGCGGGCGGCGCCGGCACTGGCCGCGGCCCGCGACGTGGTCGCCACGACCGCGCGCCACGCCCCGCTGCACGCGAACGTCGACCTGGCGCTCGCGGTGCTGTCCGTCTCCTGGGGCATGGCCGCGGAGTCGGGCGAGACCGTGTTCGCGATCTCCCGTACGGCGGGGTGGATCGCGCATGCCCTGGAGGAGTACGGGGAGCGACCGCTGCGGATGCGTCCCATCGGCCAGTACACCGGGCCGCGACCACCTCGGCCGCTGCCCGATGCCACAGGGACGCCGCCGC
Organism: Streptomyces laculatispora; assembly: GCF_017353455.1. GTDB lineage: Bacteria > Actinomycetota > Actinomycetes > Streptomycetales > Streptomycetaceae > Streptomyces > Streptomyces laculatispora. The sequence goes on along the minus strand of NZ_JAFMPZ010000126.1, from coordinate 5,362 downwards.
AATAGACGGTTCGCCAGTCGCAAATTAGCGACGGTCAGCGGGAAGCATTGCGCGGGGGCTGGGCCGTGGAGCCGCGTACCACCAGCTCGGGCTCGAAGAGCAGTTCGTCGGACGGCACGGCACGCCCCCCGATCTGCACGGAGAGCAGCTCGACGGCCGCCCGCCCCATGGCCTCGATCGGCTGGCGGACCGTGGTCAGCGGCGGCTCGGTGCAGTTCATGAACGCCGAGTCGTCGTACCCGACGACGGAGACGTCGGCGGGCACCGAGAGACCGCGGCGGCGTGCCGCGCGCACCACCCCGAGGGCCAGCGGGTCGCTGGCGCAGATGAACCCCGTGACCCCTTCGTCCAGCAGTCGCATGGCGGCCGCCTGCCCGCCCTCCAGCGAGAACATCGCCCTGGCCACCCACGCGTCGGGGATGGCCGTGCCGGACTCCTCGGCGAGCACCCGGGCGGCGGCCAGCTTGCGCAGCGAGGGCATGTGGTCCGAGGGGCCGAGCACCAGACCGATGCGCTCGTGGCCCAGCGAGACCAGATGGCGCCAGGCCTGCTCGACGGCCACGGAATCGTCGCAGGAGACGGCCGGGAAGCCGAGATGGGCGATGGCCGCGTTGATCAGGACGACGGGGATCTTGCGGTCGGCGAGCACCTTGTAGTGGTCGTGCGGGGCATCGGCCTGGGCGTAGAGGCCACCGGCGAAGACGACGCCCGAGACCTGCTGCTGGAGGAGCAGCTCGACGTAGTCCGCCTCGGAGACGCCGCCCTTGGTCTGGGTGCACAGGACGGGCGTCAGGCCCTGCTGCGCCAGCGCGCCGCCGACCACCTCGGCGAAGGCGGGGAAGATCGGGTTCTGCAGCTCGGGCAGGACCAGGCCGACCAGCCGGGCCCGCTCGCCGCGCAGCTGGGTCGGCCGCTCGTATCCGAGCACGTCCAGCGCGGACAGGACGGCCTGCCGCGTGGCGTCGGAGACTCCTGGCTTGCCGTTGAGCACCCGGCTGACCGTGGCCTCGCTGACTCCAACTTTCTGTGCCACCTGAGCAAGTCGTCGCGTCATGTGTGCAAGATTAGCGCAAGAAGCGCAAGCGGATTGCGTGGAGCTGGAAACGAGACGAATTTCGGAAAGCACCGGAATGCCCTCTACCGTCTCTACGATGAGCGCCCCACCGCCCACCGTCAGGAAGCGGCGCCGGATCGGCTGGCCCCAGCGGGTCTTCTCGCAGGTACTGCTGATGCAGCTGGCCATCGCCACCGGCGTCACCGTACTCGCCACCGGCCTCTTTCTGGCACCCCTCAGCGCACAACTCGACGACCAGGCGATGCGCCGGGCGCTGGCCATCGCGCAGAGCGCGGCCGCCCAGCCGGAGATGGCCGAATCTCTGCTCACCACGGACCCGGCTCCGCTCGGTCCGGTCCAGTCCGCGGCGGAGCGGCTCAGGCGTGCCACGGACGCCGAGTACGTCGTCGTGATGGACCGGCGAGGAGTGCGCTGGTCGCACCCCGACAGCAGCCGGATCGGCAAGCTCGTCTCGACCGATCCGGGCGAGGCACTCGCGGGCGAGAACGTCATGGAGATCGACAGCGGCACACTCGGACGCTCCGCCCGGGGCAAGGTGCCGCTGCGCGACGCGTCGGGACGTATCGCGGGCGCCGTCTCCGTCGGCATCGCGTACGACAGCGTCCGCGCCCGGCTCCTGGCGGCGATTCCCGGGCTGTTCGCCTACGCGGGCGGAGCGCTGGCCGTGGGGGCGCTGGCCGCCTACCTGATCTCCCGGCGCCTGCAACGGCAGACCCACGACCTGGGATTCTCCGATATCGCCGCGCTGCTGGCGGAACGCGAGGCGATGCTGCACAGCATCCGGGAGGGCGTCGTCGCGCTCGACGCGACCGGCCGGATCCGCCTGCTGAACGACGAGGCGCAACGGCTCCTGGGGCTCGGGCCCGAGGCGTCGGGCCGCCCGCTGACCGAGGTGCTCGGCGCGGGACGCACCGCCGACGTGCTGGCCGGCGAGGTGGCGGGCGAGGACCTGCTGACCGTACGCGGCAGCAGGGTACTGCTGGCCAACCGGATGCCGACGGCCGACGGAGGCGCCGTCGTCACCCTCCGCGACCGCACCGAGCTCGAACACCTCGGCCGCGAGCTCGACTCCACCCGCGGGCTGATCGACGCACTGCGCGCCCAGGACCACGAGCACGCCAACCGGCTGCACACCCTCCTCGGGCTGCTGGAGCTGGAGCTGCACGAGGACGCGCGGGAATTCGTCACCGAGGTCGTCGGCGTCCACCGGGCCACCGCCGAACAGGTCACCGAGAAGGTCCGTGACCCGCTGCTGGCCGCGCTGCTGGTCGGCAAGGCGACGGTGGCCGCGGAGCGCGGCGTCGCGCTGCGCATGGTTCCCGGCACGCTGCTCCCCGACCGGCTGGTGGATCCGCGCGGGCTCGTCACGATCGTCGGCAACCTGGTCGACAACGCCCTGGACGCCGCGTCCGGATCGGACGGCGCCCTGGTCGAGGTGGGGCTGCGGGCCGAGGGCCGTACGGTGGTGCTGCGGGTCCGCGACAGCGGTCCCGGTGTACCGCCCGGCCGGCGTGAGTCCATCTTCACGGAGGGCTGGTCGACCAAGGACCTGCCCGCGCACGGCAAGCGGGGCCTGGGGCTCGCACTCGTGCGGCGACTGGCCGAGCGGCAGGGCGGCAGCGCGGCGGTCGACGGGGCGGACGGGGGCGGCGCCGAGTTCACCGTGGTGCTGCCGGAGGCCATGACCGAAGCGGAATCCGACAGGGCGGGAGCAGACCGGTGATCGAGGTACTCATCGTCGACGACGACGTCCGGGTCGCGCGGATCAATGCCGCCTATGTGTCGAAGGTGGCCGGATTCCGGGTGGCCGCGCAGGCACACTGCGCCGCCGACGCCCTCGCCGCGGTCGAGGAGGGCCCGGTGGACCTGATCCTGCTGGACCACTACATGCCGGACCGCAACGGTCTGGCCGTGGTGCGGGAGCTGCGCGGTCTCGGCCACCGCACCGACGTGATCATGGTGACGGCCGCGCGTGACATCGCCACGGTCCAGGAGGCCATGCGCCAGGGCGCTCTTCAGTACCTGGTGAAGCCGTTCACGTACGCGGGTCTTCGCACCAGACTGGAGGCGTACGCCTCCTTGCGGCACACCCTGGAGAGTGGCGGCGAGGCAGAACAGGCGGAGGTGGACCGGCTCTTCGGCGCTCTGTGGGCAGCGAGCGAGCCCGACCTGCCCAAGGGACACTCGACGACCACCGCGGAGCTGGTCCGCAAGGCGCTCCGGAGCGCCGACGGCCCGCTCTCGGCGCAGGAGGTCGCGGAGATCGCCGGGATGAGCCGGCAGACGGCCCAGCGCTATCTGAAGCTGCTGGAACGGTCCGGGCGGGTACGTCTGACGCTGCGGTACGGGGAGACGGGGCGCCCGGAACACCGCTACACCTGGGGCACGGGCCTGCCCCGCACCTGAGGGCGGGCCGTCCCCGTCAGACCGCGCCGGCTCCGGTCAGCGCACGGACCTCGGTCTCCGCGTGCTTGGCCGCGTCCGGCGGCTCCTGCGAGGTGACCGTGCCGATCCAGCCGGCCAGGAATCCCAGCGGGATGGAGACCAGGCCGGGGTTCTCCAGCGGGAAGAGCTGGAAGTCCGCGCCGGGGAAGAGCGAGGTGGCGCTGCCGGAGACCACCGGAGAGAACACGACGAGCAGCACGGCGGGGATCAGCCCTCCGTAGACCGACCAGACCGCCCCGCGTGTGGTGAAGTTCCGCCAGAACAGCGAGTAGAGCAGCACCGGCAGGTTCGCCGATGCCGCGACCGCGAAGGCCAGTCCCACCAGGAACGCCACGTTCAGGTCCTGGGCCAGCAGCCCCAGCCCGATGGCGGCCACCCCGATCCCCGCTGCGGCGACCCGGGCCACGGCGACCTCGCTGTGCTGCTTGGAACCCGGGCGGCGGAGCGAGGCGTAGAGGTCGTGGGCGACGGACGCGGACGAGGCGAGTGTGATCCCGGCGACGACGGCAAGGATGGTCGCGAAGGCGACGGCGGCGACCACGGCGAACAGGATCGTTCCCCCGGTGGAGCCCTCGCCGCCTCCGAGTACCAGGGCCAGCAGCGGAACGGCGGTGTTCCCGGCGGGATTCGAGGCCCGCACGTCCGCCGAGCCGACCAGCGCCGCCGCCCCGAATCCGAGCACGATCGTCATCAGGTAGAAGCTGCCGATGAGGCCGATGGACCAGACGACCGACCGGCGGGCCGCGCGGGCGGTCGGCACGGTGTAGAAGCGCGACAGGATGTGCGGCAGTCCGGCCGTGCCGAGCACCAGGGCCAGTCCCAGGCTGATGAAGTCGACGCGGGCCGTCCAGGTACCGCCGTACCGGAGGCCGGGCGAGAGGAACTTCTTCCCGTATCCGCTGCGGTCGGCGGCGGAGTTGAGCAGTTCGTTGACATTGCCGTGGAAGTGGACCAGGACGAGCACGGTGAGGACGATCGTGCCCGCCATCAGCAGGACGGCCTTCACGATCTGGATCCAGGTGGTGGCGCGCATGCCGCCGAGCGACACGTAGATCACCATGAGCGCACCGACGCCGATGACGGTCCAGGACCGGGCGGCGCCGCTCGTTCCGCCGAGGAGCAGGGCCACCAGGCTGCCCGCGCCCACCATCTGCGCCACCAGGTAGAGCACGGAGACCGTGACGGAGGACGTCCCCGCCGCGATCCGGACCGGGCGCTCGGCCATCCGCGCCGCGACCACATCGGCGAGGGTGAACCGGCCGCAGTTGCGCACGAGTTCCGCGACGAGCAGCAGCACGACGAGCCAGGCCACCAGGAAGCCGACCGAGTAGAGCATGCCGTCGTATCCGAAGAGGGCGATCAGACCGGAGATGCCGAGGAAGGACGCGGCCGACATGTAGTCGCCCGCGATGGCGAAACCGTTCTCCATGGGCGAGAACAGCCGGCCGCCGGCGTAGAACTCCTCGGCCGAACCGTGCCGGTTGCGGCTCACCCATGTGGTGATGCCGAGTGTCACGGCGATGAAGACGCTGAACAGCAGGAGCGCCAGGGTCTGGTGATTCCCGCTCAACGCCCGAACCCCCGTGTCATCTCCTGTGTCTCCCAGCGCAGATCGAGCGCCGCCCGGTCCCTGCGCAGCCGCGCGTGCCGCGCGTACGCGCCGGTGAGCAGGAACGTGGTGAGGAACTGCCCGAGCCCCGCGACCATGGCGACGTTGACCGCCCCGGCCACCGGTCTGGCCATCAGACCGGGCGCGGTGACCGCCATGACCACGTAGGCGAGGTACCAGACGAAGAAGGCGAGGGTGGCGGGGACGATGAAGCGCCGGTACCGGCGCCGCAC
>NZ_JAFMPZ010000125.1 GCF_017353455.1 Streptomyces laculatispora | reverse complement strand
CGCCCGGCGCGTCGGCGGGCGGGTCCCCGTCCCACACCTCGCCGACGAGCACGGCGGCCGGCACCGCCCGGCCGGCCCGCAGCGCGAGAACGGTGAGCAGGGCGCGCAGCCGCGCCCCGCCGACGGCGACGGCCGTGCCGTCGTCGCGGAGTGCCTGGGTGGTACCGAGGATGCCGTAGCGCACGCGCCCATTCTCCGTGACCGGGGCCGGGAGCGGGACCGCAGCCCGGCCGTATGCGTGCGGGCCGTCCGCCGTACTGCCTGTCATGCCCCCACCCTTTACGGAACCACCGGCAGGATGCCAGACGTTTTGGCCGTGTCGCCTGTACGGTCGGGGCTCGCCGCCCGCCCGCTCCCGTCCCTCCCGCAGCCACCTGGAGCCGCCGATGACCACCGCAACAGCGCGCAGCGACCGGCGGATCAGCCCGGTCTTCCTCGGGATCGCCGCCGTCGCGGCGGTGTCCGGCTGGGCGGTGTGGACGGACTTCGCCGATCAGCCGGGGTTCGCCACGTTCCTCTTCGTCACGGCTGCCTGGGTCGTGTCGCTCTGCCTCCACGAGTACGCCCACGCCAGGACCGCGCTGCACAGCGGCGACATCACCATCGGCGCCAAGGGATACCTCACACTCAATCCCCTTCGCTACACCCACGCCCTGCTCAGCATCGTGCTGCCGGTGCTGTTCGTGATCATGGGCGGGATCGGGCTGCCGGGTGGCGCCGTCTTCATCGAGCGCGGCCGCATCCGCGGCCGCTGGCGGCACAGCCTGATCTCGGCGGCGGGGCCGCTGACCAATGTGCTGTTCGCGATCGTGTGCACGGCGCCGTTCTGGCTGCACGCGCTGGACGGGGTCCCCGCCGCCTTCCGGTACGCGCTGGGCTTCCTGGCGCTGCTCCAGGTGACGGCGGCGATCCTGAACTCCGTACCGGTGCCGGGTCTGGACGGCTACGGGGTGATCGAGCCCTGGCTCTCGCACTCGGTGCGCCGCCAGGTGGAGCCGTTCGCCCCGTTCGGGCTGATCGCGGTCTTCGCCCTGCTGTGGGTTCCCGGGGTGAACGCGGCGTTCTTCGACGCGGTCGACGCGCTGCTGCGGTCGCTCGGCGTCAGCGACTTCGACACGTACTGCGGTCTCGACGCCTACCGGTTCTGGCAGACGCCGAACGCGGTCTGCTCGCTGAACGGCTAGGACGCGTGTGTGCGGCTGGGCAGCGCCCTGAACGGCTAGGAGGCGTTCTGCGCGGCGCCGGCGGCGCGCTGCCGGCGCAGGTAGTACCAGGCCATGTTGGACGAGAGTCCGACCAGGAGCACCCAGACGATCCCGAGGAGCGAGCTGCCCTGCACGAAGGAGAGCACGGCCGCGGCGACGGCGAGGACGCAGACGGCGACGGCGTAGAGAGCGAGGCGGGGCATGGGGACGGCTCCTGTCGGGGGATGGTGCGCGGTCCCGTCCAGTGTCCCCCATGCCCCCGCCCGCTCCGAGCGGGGTGCGGCTCACACGTCGGTGACGCGCAGCCCCGCGTGTGCCTTGTAGCGGCGGTTGACCGAGATCAGGTTGGCGACCAGCGACTCGACCTGGTGGGCACCCCGCAGCCGTCCCGCGAAGACGCCGCGCATTCCGGGGATGCGGCCGGCCAGCGCCTGGACGACATCGGTGTCGGCGCGGGCCTCGCCCAGCACCAGCACATCGGTGTCGATCTCCTCGATCGCCTCGTCCTGGAGGAGCACGGCCGAGAGGTGGTGGAAGGCGGCGGTGACCCGGGACTCCGGCAGCAGGGCGGCGGCCTGCTCGGCGGCGCTGCCCTCCTCGGGCTTCAGGGCGTAGGCGCCCTTCTTGTCGAAGCCGAGCGGGTTGACGCAGTCGATGACGAGCTTCCCGGCGAGCTCCTCGCGCAGCGACTCCAGGGTCTTGGCGTGCCCGTCCCACGGCACGGCGACGATCACGACGTCGCTGTCGCGGGCGCACGCGGCGTTGTCCGCGCCCCGGACACCGTGGCCGATCTCCTCGGCGGCGGCCTGCGCGCGCTCGGCCGCGCGGGAGCCGATGACGACCTGCTGTCCGGCGCGGGCGAACCGGTAGGCGAGTCCACGGCCCTGCGGGCCGGTGCCGCCGAGTACGCCGATGGTCAGGCCGGACACGTCGGGGAGGTCCCAGGGGTCCTTGGCAGGGGGCTTGGGCGCGCTGCCACTGTCATTCGTAGTCATGGCCCCGACAGTACTTCCAGGCGGGGAAGGGCCGCCTCGCGGCCGGACCGCGATCCGGATCACGTTCCCGGCCCCGTTCGGATGGTTCCGCGGCCGTTCCCCCGCGTGGGACCCGGTGTGTGGTGCAGGATGCCGGGCCATGGATGCCGTACGTGTGGCGCTGCTGCGTGAGGTGCTCGCCGGGACCGAGTGGCCGGCCGCCGCCCGGCGGTTCGCCGGGACGCTGCGCTCGTCCGTCGTCCCGCACGGCGGCGGACTGCTGCTGGTGGGGACCGAGGAGTACGAGCCGTGGCACCTGGCCGCGCATCTGGTCGACGAATCCACCTGGTCCGGGCTGCCCGAGCTGACGCCCACGCTGGTCCGCCACCGGGTGGAGCCCGGGGATCCGGCCCACCTGGCCGTCGGCCTGGGCCGGATCGAGGCGGCCGGGCGGGGCGAGACCCTGCTCGTGGTGGTGCCGGAGTCGCCGGGCGAGGGCCTGCTGGAGCGGGTGCACGACGCGCGCCGGGCGGGCGCGACGGTGCTCTCGCTGGACAACGGCGATCCGGAGGTCCGGGGCCTGGCCCACGAGGCGCTGTCCGTGGCGGGCGGCGACGATGTGGACCTGGACACCGTCCAGCACCTGGTCAGCGCGGCGGCCGGGGAGAACAGCGCACCCGTACTGCGTGGCCGGCGGCGCTTGCGCGACCGGCTGTCCCGGCTCGCCGACCAGCTGACGGCGCCCCCGCCACCGCGCTGGTGAGCGGGGCGGGCGGCGCCGTGGTGCGGGCGGCGCCCAGGACCTCGTGCGGCCCACAAATGCACTTGCCCCGGGAGCGCGTCCGGGCGGACCATGACCCCTCGTGACCTCTCGTCCCCAGCTCGCCGCCAGGCTTGCCGCGCTTCTTCCCGACCTCTCGCCCTGGCGGTCCTCGGCGGACTTCCGGCTGCTGTGGGTGCAGGGGCTCGTCACCTTCTTCGGCAGTTCCATGGCGCTGATCGCGCTGCCCCTCCAGATCAAGCACCTCACCGGCTCCCCGCTCGCCGTCGGCGCCATGGGCGCGGTCGAGCTCGTGCCGCTGGTCGTGTTCGGCCTCTACGGCGGCGCGCTCGCCGATTCCGCCGACCGCCGCAAGGTCATCCTGGCCACCGAGGCGGGGCTCGGGCTGCTCGCCCTCGTCCTCCTGGTGAACGCGGCCCTGCCCGGTCCGATGCTGTGGCCGCTCTATGTGGTGGCCGGGGGCGTCTCCGCGCTCGCGGGGCTCCAGCGGCCCGCACTGGACTCGCTGATGGCCCGGATCGTGCCGCACGACCAGCTCACCGCGGCGGCCGCGCTGAACTCGCTGCGCTGGCAGGCCGGCGCGATCATGGGCCCGGCGCTGGCGGGCCTGGTGGTGGCCTATGCCGGGCACGCCACGGCGTACGCGGTCACGGTGGTCACGTTCGCCGTGTCCGTGCTCCTGTGCCGCCGGCTCGCGCCCGCGCCGCCCGCCGAGAAGGGGCGGAAGCCGTCGCTGCGCGGGATCGCGGAGGGCGCGCGCTACGCCTGGAGCCGGCCGGTGCTGCTGGGGACGTACGCGATCGACATGGCGGCGATGTTCTTCGCCTTCCCGAACACGATCTTCCCGTTCCTCAGCGACGAGCTGGATGCCGAGTGGTCGCTCGGGCTGATGTACGCGGCGGGCTCGGTCGGCTCCCTCCTGCTGGGCCTGACCAGCGGCTGGACCTCACGGGTGCGCAGGCACGGGCTGTTCGTGGTGTTCGGCGCGGCCGTCTGGGGGCTGGCCATCGCGGCGGCCGGCTGGTTCGGCAACGTGTGGCTGGTGCTGGTCTGCCTGGCGGTGGCCGGTGCGGGCGACATGCTCAGCGGGCTCGGCCGTTCGACCATCTGGAACCAGACGATCCCGGAGGAGCTGCGGGGCCGGCTGGCGGGCATCGAGGTGCTCTCGTACAGCGTGGGCCCGCAGCTGGGCCAGGTACGGGCCGGCGGTATGGCAGGGTGGACGGGGACCCGCACCGCGGTCTGGAGCGGGGGCGTGGCCTGCATCGCCTCGGTGGCGCTGCTGGCGGCGGCCCTGCCGAAGCTCCTCACCTACGACTCCGAGACGGACGCGGACGCGTTGCGCAGGCGCGCACGGCGCGAGGAGGGCCTGGAGGCGGCGCCCGCGGGCTGAGCCCGGGGCGCGGGCCCCGGCCCCCTCGCCCGACAGCCTCTCAGCCGCTCGTGTTCTCGTCCGGCCCCTGGCGGTCGTGCCACTTGGGGTCGGTCTCCCACTCCAGGTTCCGCTCCTGCGCGGTCTCCATGGCGTGCTGGGCCTCCTCACGGGAGGTGTACGGGCCGAAGCGGTCCTTGGCGGGGCACTCGGGGCCCTCCTCGACCTTTTTGTGCTCCAGGCAGTAGTACCACTCGCCGGGCTTGCCGACCGTGCGCTTCTTGAACAGGGCCATCGTCGGCTCCTTTCCTCGGTGCCATGGTGCCCCAGACCCGCTGGTTAGGGGCTGTCGTTCGGACCGGGCCGGATCACGGAGCGGGGCCTGGTGCGTGCCGGACCCCGTGAGCACCGCATGATCCGAACGGCAGGCCCTAAACTCGCTGGCATGTCTGGCCAGTCACTGCTTGTACCAGGGGAGCTCACTCCCGTCCGTTCCGTGCCCGGAAAAATCCGGCGCCCCGAGTATGTGGGCAAGCCCGCTCCGACGCCGTACACCGGCCCGGAGATCCAGGACGCCGATACCGTGGAGCGCATGCGCGTCGCGGGGCGGATCGCCGCGCAGGCGATGGGTGAGGCCGCGAAGCTCATCGCCCCGGGCGTCACGACGGACGAACTCGACCGGGTCGCCCATGAGTTCATGTGCGACCACGGCGCCTATCCGTCGACGCTGGGCTACCGGGGCTTTCCCAAGTCGCTCTGCGCCTCGCTCAACGAGGTGATCTGCCACGGCATCCCGGACTCGACGGTGCTGCGCGACGGCGACATCGTGAACCTCGATGTGACGGCGTACATCAACGGGGTGCACGGCGACAACAACGCCACCTACCTCTGCGGAGACGTGGACGAGGAGTCGCGGCTGCTCGTGGAGCGCACCGAGGAGTCACTGAAGCGGGCGATCAAGGCGGTCCGGCCGGGCCGCCAGGTGAATGTGATCGGGCGGGTCATCGAGTCGTACGCGAAGCGCTTCGGGTACGGGGTGGTGCGGGACTTCACCGGGCACGGGATCAATTCCTCGTTCCACTCCGGCCTGATCATTCCGCACTACGACAGCGAGCACGCCACCACGGTGATGAAGCCCGGTATGACGTTCACCATCGAGCCGATGCTGACGCTCGGGACCCATGACTACGACATGTGGGACGACGGCTGGACCGTGGTCACGAAGGACCGCAGGCGCACCGCGCAGTTCGAGCACACGCTGGTGGTGACGGAGACGGGGGCCGAGATCCTCACGCTCCCGTAACCGGATCGTCCCCCGCCCGGAACGGCCGCCCCCTCGGGCGGCCGTTTTTCGTGCGTCCGCTCCCCCGGTCATCCGTGTGTCCGGGCCGGACCGGGGTACATTTTTACCGACAGAGCGTCGGGAAGCAGTTGACTTAGGTAAGCCTAAGTAGGAAGATCGGCACATCGGCCGGCGTTGCGGTACGCAGCTGCGGCGGGCCGATATTTCCGTCTCTTTCTGGACTTCCCGTCCCCCTTGGTCCCCGGAGGCCCGCCTTGGACGCAACCGTCACCGCCACGCCCTTCTCCACGCTGATCCGCACCGCGTCGCACGAGCAGCACACCGAGGCGGAGACCTCGACCTTCATGAGCGACCTGCTCGGCGGACGCCTCGGCGTGGACGCGTACACGCGCTACACCGAGCAGCTGTGGTTCGTGTACAAGGCACTGGAGGACGGCGCCGAGGCGCTGCGCAACGACCCGGTCGCCGGTCCGTTCATCCAGCCCGAGCTGATGCGCACCGCCGAGCTGGAGCGCGATCTGGCCCATCTGCGGGGTGCGGACTGGCGCGAGGGCCTGGAGCCGCTGCCGGCCACGGCCGCGTACGCCGACCGGGTCGCCGAGTGCGCCCGCACCTGGCCCGCGGGATACATAGCGCACCACTACACCCGCTACCTGGGTGACCTCTCGGGCGGCCAGATCATCCGCGACAAGGCGGAGCGGACCTGGGGCTTCGAGCGCAAGGGCGACGGGGTGCGGTTCTACGTCTTCGAAGGGATCTCCAACCCCGCCTCGTTCAAGCGGGGATACCGCGAGCTGCTGGACGCGGTGAACGCGGACGATCTGGAGAAGCAGCGCATCGTGGACGAGTGCAAGCGGGCGTTCGCGCTGAACACCGCGGTGTTCCGGGAGCTGGGGGAGGCCTTCCCGCTCAGCGCGTAGCGCTTGGCGCTCGGCGGCGGGGTGGTGACCGGAGTTGTCGGCCGGGGCCGCCCCGCCGCTTCGCCCTGCCCGCAATCGCCGGACGGGCTCGATGTGCCGACGCGCTACCCCTGGACCGCGAGCAGGACTCGGCCGCCGATCTCCACCGTGCCGTCCGGTGCGGGGGCCGTGAGGATCTGGGAGCCGTGGCCCTGCCTGATGTTCAGGGCGCGGTTCAGCTGGGCGCTGAGCAGCAGCGCGGCCGCCCCCGTCGCCTCGTCCTCATCGATGCTGTCGCCCCGCCTGGGAAACGCCCGCGCCCTGACCCGGCCGGCCGCCTCGTCCTCCCAGGCCCATACGTAGAGCCGGCCCTCACCGGGCGGCGGGCCGGTCAGCGCCTCGACCTCGGCTGCCGAGCCGTACCGCTCCAGGGTGCGCGGCGGGGCCCACTCGGGGCGGGCGGTGATCCAGCTGAACTCGCCGTCCTGACGGGCGAAGACCTCCCCCACCCCCAGCTCCAGGACCTCCAGGTCAAGCAGCCACGCGGCGCCGACCAGCGGGTGCCCGGCGAACGGCAGCCGGAGTCCGGGCGTGTAGATGTCCAGGTGTCCGCGTTCCGGATCGTCCACGAACACGGTCTCGCTGAATCCGAGCCGCCGGGCGAGTTCCTGCCGGGAGGCCACGTCGGGGTGGTCGCGCCCGTCGCGTACGACGCCGAGCGCGTTGCCGTGCCGGCCGTCGGGGCCGCAGAACACGCGCAGTACGTCGATGCCGGCGGGTACGTCGTAGTCGCTCACCCGCGCATTCAAGCACCGCCCGGGTGCCCGTCCCTCAAGAGGGCCGGTACCCGGGCGGTGGTGTCGCGCGGTGCGGCGGAATCAGACGGTGCGGCGACGGCGGGCCACGACGACCGCTCCGGCGCCGGCCGCCACGATGAGGCCCGAGGCGGCGAACAGCGCGCCGGACGGGATGTCGGAGCCGGTGGAGGCGAGGGCGCCCGAGCCGCCGACCGTACCGCCGCCGCCCACCGTGCCGCCGGTGGTCGAACCGCCTGTACCGCCCGTGGTGGACGTACCGCCCGTGGTGGACGAGCCGCCGGTGGTGGACGAGCCGCCGGTCGAGCTCTCGCCGGACGGGAGTTCGGCGTCCTTGTCCAGGGCGACCGAGACGGTCAGCGCGTCGAGCTGCTCACCCGCCCGGTACATCCCGCCGAAGGCCTTGGTGCCGTCGGAGGTGAGGGTGGCCGGCACACCCGCGAGGGTCACCACGCCGTCCTTGGCGGTGAGTCCGCCGGCGGGCAGCTTGAGGTCGGCGACGGCGAGGCCGGTGTAGGCGGCGACCTTCTTCGTCTCGCGGTCCCTGGTGGACACGTCGGCGATGAGCTTGCCCTTGGTCCCGTCGGCCTGGATCTCCAGGTTGCTCAGGGAGAGGTCGAGCGTGTACGCGCCGTCCTCCTGGTGGCCCAGGAAGCGGACCCTGCCGTCGAACTCGGCGTTCAGGGTCTGCTTGCCGGCGTCGAAGTGGCCGGTGGCGTCGGGGAAGCGGTAGCCGTCGCCGGACGCGGTCGCGCCGCCCGCCGTCTCGACCTTGCCGTGGGCGATGGGGCCGGTGACGTACGTACGGAAGGAGGCCTTGACGCCCCAGTTCAGGGTGCCGTCGACGATGGCGCCCGGGTCGGCGGCCGGCTTGTCGGTGGCCGTGACGCTCGGGGAGGGCTTCGGCGTGGGCTGCGTGGGCTGGGTGGTGGGCTTCTCGGTCGGCTTCTCCGTCGGCTCGGCCGGATCGGTCGGCTTCTCGGTCGGCTCGGCCGGATCGGTCGGCTTCTCGGTCGGTTCGGCCGGGTCGGTCGGCTTCTCGGTCGGGGCCGCGACCGCCTTCACCGTGAGCGTGGCCGGGTCGAGGACCTCGCCCGCCTGGTACTGGCCGTTGAAGGCGTCGGAGCCCGCCTTCGTCAGCTTCGCGGGGATGTCCTTGAAGACCATCGCCCCGCCCGCGCCCTGACCGGGCTTCACGGCCGACAGGTCGAGGTCCGCGACCG
>NZ_JAFMPZ010000503.1 GCF_017353455.1 Streptomyces laculatispora | reverse complement strand
GGCGGCCCGGCCTATGTGTACGGGCGCGAGCATGCCGGTCTCGCCGATCCCGTCCGCCCCGGCGGCGGGCACCCGGCCCGCCCGCGCGGACGCGGAGCGGGTACGGGTCGCGGAGCGGGGGGCGGCGCGGAAGGCGGCCAGCGCGGCGGCCTCACCCGGAAGCTCACCGGTGGCCGGGCGGGCGGACCGGGCCGCCGCGTCCAGAGCGGCCGCGAGCCTCTCGGCCTCCGGTTGCGGCCGGCCGTCGGCAGGATCGACCGGTTCACGGCGGAGCAGTCTCTCCGCCGCTTCCTTGTCAAGCCATTCGTACTGCTCGTCGGCCATCACATGTCCTTCTGCGTCCACAGACGCGAATGCGTCACACCGGCGGGCGCCACCAGGCCGGTGCGGGAGGGGCGTTGCGCGGGTACGGCGCCGAGTTCCGCCGTCCGGCCGGCCGCGTTGCCGTGCGGGGTCTGTGCGGGGGCCGGCACGTCGGCCGGGGCGCCGTCGTGCGGACGGCCGTCCTGCCCGTGGTCCGCGGCCGGCAGATCGCCCCCGCCCCCCGGATGGTCCATGCCGTCCGGGCTGTCCGCACCGTCCGCCCGCAGCAGTTCGGCGAGCCGCTTGAGTCCGCGGTGGGCGGCGGTGCGTACCGCACCCGGCCGCTTGCCCAGCGTCAGCGCCGCGCTCTTCGCGTCGAGACCGACCACCACGCGCAGCACCACGGCCTCGGCCTGGTCCTGCGGCAGCTGGGCGATGAGCGACATGGTGCGGCCGGTGGCCAGGGCCTCGATCGCCTCGGCGGCCGTGTCGGACTCGGCCGGCTTCTCGGACAGTTCCGTCTCGTCGCCGCCGACCGCGGGCCGTCTGCCGCGCATCCGCAGATGGTCCAGGGCGCGGTTGCGCGCTATCCGCGCCGCCCAGCCCCGGAACCGGTCCGCGTCACCGCTGAACCGGTCGAGATCGCGCGCTATCTGGAGCCAGGACTCGGACGCCACGTCCTCGGCATCCGGCTCCCCCACCAGCGTCCTTATGTAGCCCAGCAACCGCGGCTGCACAGCGCGGTACACAGTACGGAAGGCGTCCTCGTCCCCGTCCTGCGCCGCGAGCACCGCGGCAGTAAGCCCCGCGTCGTCCCCCAGCACTCCCTCAACCTGCCCTGATGTCCTGAATCGCAGCTGGTCACCACTGCCGCGCCACCCTGCGCGACTCAGCACGCTACGTCCTTCGCGGCCATCACGTCCATGACTTGTACAACCCGCAACATTCCGCGGCCGGGACGCGGTGTGACAGAAAACGCAGTCACGGCGCTGAGATGAGTACGGGGTCGTCCTGCGGCCCCGCGGAAGACGACCGGGGCCTCTCCTGTGGGGGGTGGCGGCTCCGGTCGTCTTTCTGCGTTCTGACCGCCTGAACTGCATTGATGTCACGTTCAGATCACTCGCGTGACCAACCGCGTGACCAACCCGCCGGCCGGTCCGTTCGAGCTTCCCCGAACCAATGCGCTGCGCAGGCCCGGAAGCCGGCTTGCGGGCCCCCTCAACCCGGCGCTTGCCGTACTGGGCCATGGTGCAGCCCGGCGAGTGGTGCCTGACGTTCGCCGAGACCTCCACAGGGTGAGCTGCCCTGAGTTTCCGGTTCAGCTCAGTTATGGAAGCTGGTCGATCATCGACTGGTGCGGGTGACGGAAGCGAGGGGCAGGGCACGGCTGATGCCGAGACGCATAGTTCGCCTGACCGTCACCGCGAGTCTCTCCTCCCAAGCCGCTGTGATCCGCCTCATCGAGGTGACGCTGGCCGGCCCGCGGCCCAGCCCCCTGAACTCCCTGTGTCGCCTGACAGGGGCTCCTTGTCCTGTCAGGCGACACGTGCGTTGCGGGCGCGCGATGATCCCGGCGGGTTCAGGCTGCGTTCGCCTTGGCGGGCCGCTCCTCGCCGTGAGTGGAATCCGGCGCGGAGGCTGTGCGCAGGGTGAGCAGTGACGCGAGTGCGCCGACGGCGGCGAGGGCTGCTGAGCCGAGGAATGCGGCGGAGAACCCGTTGGTGAGCGCACCGGGGTTGCCGAGTTCGCGCGCGCCGTACGCCGCGGACACGGCCGTCATCGCAGCCAGTCCGAGAGCGGAGCCGACCTGGTAGCTGGTGTTGACGATGCCGGAGGCAAGGCCGCCTTCTTCGGGGCGCGCGCTGGACAGTGCGGTACCGAGGGAGGGGATGAACGCCAGCGACATGCCTGCCGCGGCCAGCAGGGAGGCGGGCAGGACATCGACCCAGAAGGTGCCCTCCGCCCGGGCGAAGGACAGCCACAGCATGCCTGCCGCGAGGGCCAGCAGGCCGGTAACGATCAGCGGCTTGGCCCCGAAGCGGGCCAGCAGGCGGGGCGCCAGGACGATCATCATGATCATGATGGCGACCGTCATGGGCAGCAGTGCCGCGCCGGAGGCGAAGGCGCCCAGTCCCAGGACCTGCTGGAGGTAGAGGTTGAGGAAGAACCACATCGGGATCCACGCGGCGGCCATCAGAAGCTGCGCGATGTTCGCTCCGGCCAGGTTGGGGGCCCGCCAGATACCCAGCCGCATCAGCGGCTCGCGGCGCTTGGACTGGACGGCGATGAACGCGGCGATCAGTACCACGCCGGCCAACAGTACGAGCCAGGTCCGGGCTGAGCCCCAGCCGGTTTCGGGGGCGCGGACGATGGCATAGACGGCGGTGGCCAGTCCCGCGGTGACGGTGGCCGCTCCCGCGAAATCGACGGAGCCGCGGCGGACCGGAGCCGAGGGCATGACAGCCGGGGTCGCAGCCAGAACGACCAGGGCGATCGGGATGTTGATGTAGAACACCCAGGGCCAGCTGGCGTACTCGGTGATCACACCGCCGAGGAAGACGCCGGCGGTGCCGCCTGCCGGGGCCGCAGCGCCGTAAAGAGCCAGTGCCTTGGTCAGCTCCTTGGGACGGGCGCCGAAGAGCATCATCAGGAGCGTCAGGGCGGACGGGGCGATCAGCGCGGCGCCGACGCCCTGCAGTGCGCGGCCGGTCAGTTCGACCCAGACCTCAGAGGCGAGGCCGGCGACCAGGGATCCCGCGGCCATCACTGTCCAGCCGGCAACGAAGATCCGCTTGGCGCCGAACAGATCGGACAGCCGGCCGCCGAGCAGGAGAAGCCCGCCAAAGGCAACGACGTAGGCGTTGAACACCCAGGACAGACCCTCCGGGGAGAAGCCCAGGTCAACCTGCATCTTGGGGAGAGCCACACCGATGATGGACGTGTCCATGATCACCGCGAACTGGGCCAGGGCTATGAGTGCGAGCGCCGTCCAGCGGCGCGGACTTGGAGGGGCGGTTGGCGTTGACATAACTGTCTCCTATACCGGAGGGGGGTATATTTCCTCGGGTCAGCAATATACCCCTCTCCGGTATTGCACTGCCCAGGCCTCCGAATCGCCAGCGGCTCTCCCCCCGTCTGGAAAGCAACAGGTCGAGGTCAGCCGTCACGGTCGTAGGCGATCACCACAGAGCGACGTCACGGTGGTGACCTCGCCGCCGTCCTGCAGCAACGAGGGCGACCACGTCACGAAGAACCGGTCCGCCCACGGACTCGCGGCGTACCGTCTGTACGCGCTCACCGCCACAGGTCCCTCCCCGGGCCGTCGCTTTGACACCGCAGATCGCCTCGCCCCACTGGCGGCTGTCAGACGAGCGGTGTAACCCGGGTTGACGGTTACTGTCGGACTGAGGAGAGTCGGCCGTCGAAGGTGATATCGAAGGCGTTCAGGGCGGTCTTCCAGCGCATGGTCCAGCGGGCTTGGCCCTTGCCGGTGGGGTCGAGCGACATGATCGCCGTGTAGACGCACCCGAGGATGTCCCGTCGGCCCTCGGCCGTGACCGCCAGGGCCACGTGTGTGGGCCTGTTGGCGACCGCGCCGTCGCGGATCTTGGTTCTGTCGACGATCTTGTGATCCGGACGGTCGAGGCTCACCGTGTGAGCAGGACGCGTTTGCGAAGGAGATCGAGGCTGGCCCTGCCGAACATCTGGCGTTTCAGCATCTTCAGCCGGTTGATGTTGCCCTCGACGGCACCGGAACTGTGCGGCAGGGACAGCCCGTTGCGGACCGCGTCGAAGTCGCGGCGGAGGTTGCGGGCGAAGCCCGCAAGCGGAGCCAGACTGTCCCGTTCGACGTCGGTGATCCACTCTTCGAGGCGGTCGCCGTGGCGACCGGTCATCATTGCGGCGAACCTCCTGATGTAAAGAGTGAGCCGGTCGAGTTCGGGATCGCGCTCACGCAGCCGGTGCAGCTTGCCGGCGTCCTCGTCCCGCAGGTGCTCGGGGTGGGTCATCATCCAGGAGGTGACCTCGCGGACCGATGGAGGCTTCGGTCCCGGGTCGGGTGCGTGGCCGCGCCCGCTCCGGTAGTGCCGCAGATGCCGCTGAACAGCCAACTCTCCGCCGGGATAGCCAAGTTGCTGGATTTCGCGGTAGAGCTGGGCGGCGTTCCTGACGCCCTCATTCCAGCGCCGGTGCAAGTAGCCGACGTACGGGTCGACAACATGCGCTCGTTGGAGGTTCTTGGCCACGACATCATCGGCGGAGCGGGCGTTGACCAGTTTACGGACCGTGGCCTGGTGCAGCCCGAGCTTCCGGCCGATCGCCGCCTTCGACATCCCCTGCTGCCACAGCTCATGGGCGGCAGCATGCTGCTCACGCAGCCGGATCACGATCTTCAGGTCTTTCGGTGGCTGGACCACTTCGGGCTCCACCTCCGCGTGGTCGGGGCCGGAGGCCGAGCCGGGAGGCGGTTCGGCCAGGCGGAAGCGATGGGCGTTGACCGTCTTCTCGACCGCCTGGCCGAGGTTGGCCCACAGGTGGTAGCGATCCGCGACCTGTTCGGCCTGCGGTGCCCCGACCCGAGCGCCCTCCGCGTAACCGCTGGAACGGTCCCGGCAAATGACCTCCACCTCTGGGTGATCGCGGAGCCAGGCAGCCAGGTCCTCGCCTTCGCGGCCGTCGTAGAGGTGCAGCGGCCGGTGGGTGGCCATGTCGATCAATACCGTGCCGTAGTGGCGGCCCTTGCGGAAGGCGAAGTCGTCGACGCCGAGGATCTCCACCTTGCCGATCTCCGGCTCGGGCAGAGCCCTGACCAGCCGCAACAGCGTGTCCTTTCCTACGGTGAGTCCGACCGCGGACGCCAGTCGGGCTCCTGCCCGGCCGGCCAGGGCCAGCCCGATCTGCGTCAACACCTCGCGCAGCAGCGGGGTATGCCGACTGTGCGGGGTGGTCAGTCCTGAGATCTGTTCGGCGAACGTCACCGCCGTGCAGGCAGGGTTCTCGCAGCGGAAGCGGCGCACGCACAACTCGATCACGACACCGAGCCCGCCCACGGCGACATCACGCAGCCTGCGTACGTACCGACCGTGCACCCGGGCCGAGCTCTGACCGCACCGACAGGAGCCAGTCGTCGCCCGCACCCGCGCTCTCAGAACTACCTGGTCCGGCCGCCGCTCGACCTCCTCGATCAGCAACGCGGACAGGTACGGAAACAGCTCGAGGAGCACATCACGAGAGCACGCGATGCATGATCGCGAACAGGCGGAGCAACGTGCTCAGCCGTCCGGATCACAAGATCGTCGACAGAACCCGGATCTTCACGTGAGTGGCGTCGATGAAGACCACGGGGCAGACGGCGTCCAGGGGCCGGTTCTGCCATTCGGCATGCCCTCGAGAACCTTGTCAGTGATCGTGGAGATGGAGGTGAGCCTGAACCTCGCCGGTGGTCAGACCCTTCGCGAGCGGGATGACCATCTCATCCACGCCGGACAGACGCTTCTGCCGCTTGTTGACAATCTTCGGCTCGAAGGAGCCCGCGCGGTCGCGGGGCACGGTTGTCTCCACCGGGCCGACATCGGTCAGTACGGTCTTGGCTCGGGTGCCGTTGCGTGAGTTGCCGCTGTTCTTCCCAGGAACAGACAGGAACACCTGGAAGCAGGCCGGTTCAGCCGGAAGACGAGAACCTGCACCAGGGCGACGAACCTGCAGGTCAAAGGGTCATATCGACCGAACCCGGCCAGGGGTGGCGGCTCCGGTCGCCTTTCTCCATTCTGGCCCTCTGAACTGCACTGATGGGGCTGGAAGCCGCACCGAAACCGCCGCTGAGGCGCCCGCGCCGCGCGGCCCGGCCGTCGTGGTCGTTGCGCTGATCCACCGGCCGCGTCAACGCGCGAACCGGGCGCCCGGACAGAGGTTCCGTCCGGGCGCCCGGTCCGTAGTGATCAGTGGCGCAGGTTGAGACGGTGCACGCCGCCGTCGACGGTGCCGACGTAGAGCGTGCGGCCGTCGGGGCTCGCGGCCAGTTTGGTGGTGTCGGTGTTCTGCAGGCCGGTTGAGATGTTGTGCCAGCTCAGACCGTGGTCGGTGCTGCGCAGTACGCCCCGGCCGCCTTGGGGGAGGCCGCTGGCCCCGGAGCTGGTGGTGGCCGCGTAGAGCGTGTTCTTGACCCGGAGCAGGTCGGAGACATGGATCGCGAGAGCGCCGGTGTCCGCGGTGCGGAACGTCCGGCCGCCGTCGGTGCTGACGCGGACGCTCTCGCCGCCGATGACGAGACGCCGTCCGTCGAGGTCGATCGCGGTCACCGGGCCGTCGGCGACTTTGGTGACGGTCACCCCGCCGTCGTCCGACCGGTAGAGACCGGAACGGTTGCCGAGCCACAGGCGCAGCGGATCGGCGGGATCGCCCACGATGGTGTCGAAGAAGCCCTCATGGTAGAGGTTCTTCCACGTCGCGCCGCCGTCGCTGGTGGCGAACAGCCCCTCTCCCAGCAGGCTTCGGAAGCTGACCATGACCCGGTTCGGGTCGGCGGGGTGGACCAGGAGCGCCGTCGGCACCTCCGCCGAACTGCCCCTCTCCTCCCAGGTGGCACCGCCGTCGCCGCTGCGCTCGACGGTGAATGAGCCGAACGCGGTGCGCCGCACCTTCCAGATCACCTTCGGATCCTTGGCCGACACGGCGAGTTGCGGAACGGTGACGCCCCTCATGCCCTCGCCGCGCGACTGGCCCCACTCCGGGCTCGCGACGGGAAGGGCGGTGCGGTAGACCGCGCTGTCGGTGGCGGCGAGGAGATGGCCGTCACTGACCGCGAGATCCTTGACGGTCAGTCCCTGGACGCCGATCCGCCGATATCCGGTGCCGTCCGCGGCACCCCGGTAGAGACCGTCCTGCTCGCTGGAGACGGTGACGGAACCGTCGGCCCAACGGTCGTAGTCCACCGGTAGCGCTGCGCGCGACGGCGCGGCGACCGTGGTCCACGTCTGCCCGTGGTCGCGGCTGAGACGGCCTCTGCCGGACAGCGTGCTCAGGTACAGGTGGTCACCCGAGATGGTCAGGCGGAGGCCGCCGTCCGTCATGGACAACAGGGTGGTCCAGGTCTCCCCGCCGTCACGGGAACCGACAACTCCCCGGCCCGGGACATACACCGCCACGACCGAGGAGTCGGCGGCCAGCCCGCTGACGGCCCCGCCGGACGGGGCGAAGAGCAGGCGCGCCTCGCCGGGGTCGCCCGAGCCGATGCCGGAGCGGGCCCAGACGCCGTGATACGTCGTCATATAGAGGGTGTCACCGGTGACGGCGGCGGCGATGATGCCGCCGGTGACGCCGGTCGGATACGTCGTCCAGTGGTCACCCGCGTCCGTGCTGACCAGCAGCGCGTCCGAGGTGACCGCGACCAGGGTGCGGGTGCGCTCATCGGCGACGAGCGCCGCGATGCGGGTGTCCGGGACGTCGAGCGTGCGCCAGGTACGCCCGTTGTCGTCGGTGCGCAGGACGGCGCCCCGGCGACTGCCGTCGTGAACGCTGTTCACGGCGTACCACCAGCGGTCGGGATTCTTCGCGTCGACCACGAGCGGACCCGTGCCGTCCGCGACGGGCAGTCGTCCCAACTGGCGCCAGGAGGCGCCGTTGTCGGTGGTCAGCCAGGGAGCCGCCTTCTGGTACTGGGTGAGGACGGCCTGCCGCGGCCGGCTCGGCGAGAGGGCGACGGAACCGGCCTCGCTGTTGGGGCCGACCGGCTCCCAGCGGTCCTCGCGGCTGTCGACCGGGGTGACCTCGAAGGCACTGGCGCCGGTGAGCAGTTGCCCGGTGGCGGCGGTGCCGCGTACCGAGACCCGGTAGGCGCCGGCCACGCTGCCGGTCACCTGGGCCCGGTAGTAGCCGCTGGCCGGATCGAGCGTGGAAGTGACGTCGACGGCCTTGCCGCGGGGCGGGGTGACGGTGACGACCGGCGGTGTGGCCAGCCGGGTCGGCGGGGCGATGTGCACGGTCGAGTGACCGTCGCTCGGGTCGGGTGCGGCCTGGACGGCCAGATGACGGACGGCGAGCAGGTAGGGCACCCCGATCGCCGGTCCCCGGTCGGGAGTCGCCGTGAGACGGCCGCTGATCTCTTTGTCGGCCGCCGGTCGGGCGACGCGCAGCGAGACCGTGACGGTCGCGGTCCCCCTGGCCGGCACGGTGACCCGCTTCGCCGAGACCGTGGCCGGACCGTCGGTCCGCAGCGAGGTCGTGACCGGCCGCTTGCCGGAGTTGCGCAGCGTCACCTTCGCGGTGCCGCCGACCTGACGCCGGGACAGATCGGCGAGCCCGAACGACACCGACGCCGGTGAGGCGCTGACCGTGGCCGAGGCGGCCGCGGCCACATCGAGCCGGCCCGAGCCCTGCGTCGTGGGCCCGCTGCCGCTCAGCGGTTTCGCGGTGCCGACCAGCGCGGCCTTGATCTCGGCAGGCGTCCGGCCGGGACGCAGTTGGCGCAGCAGGGCCGCAGCGCCGGCGACATGAGGGGCCGCCATCGATGTGCCCGACATGCGGTACTGGCCGGGCCCGTACAGCGACTTGGGTATCGTGGAGCGGATCTCCACACCCGGCGCGACCAGATCGGGCTTCAGCCCGAAGCCCTGTGTGGGACCGCGTGAGGAGAACGAGGCGATCCGGTCGGTGGTGTCGGTGCCACGCAGCGTCACCGACACCTTTCCGGCGGCGAGCCGGGCGCTCAACTCCGTGTACTGGGTCGAGTCGATGCCCATGACCACCAGGTGGTCCATGCGCAGCGAGTCGCCGGAGGCGTCGATCCGCGCGGACGAGGACGGCACCTGGGCCACTCCCGGCTCAGGGCTCACCTCCGGCGGCCGGACCTCTCCCGGCGCTCCGGCGACGAACACCGGGCCGCTGTTGGAGGGCAGGCCGGCCAGCACGGCGATCGCGCCGCGCTTCTCCGCCTCCTTCGCCCATTCCACGGCGCTCGCCGTCAGGTACCGGGTGTCGGCGGCGATGAGCATCTCGGCCCGTACGATCTTTCCGCGTACGTCGCCGACCCGCTTCCAGTCCTCGGCGGTGCCCTGGCCGACATCGACGAGCGGCGCCGTGACGGGGTGCCCCGGCGGGTTCGCGGACAGGATGCCGCGGTAGGTCTGGATCAACTCGGGTTTCTTGCCGGCCAGATAGGCGCTGGGCAGCCGCAGACCGCTGGTCGACGCGCCGACCGCGACGACGCCGTCGGCCGTTGCGGGGCTGCTGACCGTACCCGTGCCGGGTCCGTCGTTGCCGGCCGCGGCCACCACGACCACACCGGCTCGCACGGCCGCTGTCGCGGCGCGGCCCAGCGGGTCGGTGCCGTCGCCGGGGCCGCCGAGGCTCATGTTGATGACATCGGCGCGGTGCGGGTTGGCCGGGTCGGAGGCCGCCTCGACACCGGCGATGATGTCCGACGTGTAGCCGGAGCCGTCGGCGTCCATCACCTTGTAGGCCAGCAGATTCGCGCCGGGCGCCACGCCGGTGACGCCGCCCTTCTCGGCCGCCCTGCCCGCGATGATGCCGGCGACGTGGGTGCCGTGGCCGTTGTCGTCCATCGGGTCCTCGTCACCGTTGACGAAGTCGTGCCCGCCGACGACCTTGTGCCCCTTGCCGAGCCCGCCGCCCAGGTCGGGGTGGGTGTAGTCCACGCCGCTGTCCAGGATCGCGACGGTGGTCCCCTTGCCGGTGACGCGGCTTCCGGCCGGGTCTCTGCGCTGCCAGACGCCGGGTGCGCCGATCAGCGGCACGCTGACGTCCGTCTTCGTCAGCACCCGGGTGTCGGGGCGGACGGCGGTGACGCCCGGCAGCGAGGACAGCCGCCCCACCTCGGACGCGGGCACCGTCATGGCCACGGCATCGATGAGCAGACCCAGTTTGCGGGTCGCCGAAGGGTGCAGCCCGGCGCTCTTCGCCGAGCCGAGGAACGTCTCCTGCCGCGCGTCGAGCGCGCGGCGGGCGGCGCCGACGCCGCGGGCGGCCTCGGCGGACAGCAACGATCCACCGGGCGCGGCGGTGACCGCTGGGTTCCCGGACAGTTCGACGAGTACTCGTTGCGACGGGTCGGGCGTGGACGCGGTGGCGGCACCCGGTGTCACCGCCAACGTGCCGGCGAGAACAACGGCGGCGAGGGCGGCGTGACGCGATCTTCGTGACTTCATTGCCATGCGTAAAGGTCCTAGTGGTGAGGGCACTTGCCGCACAACTGATCTCCGTGGCCCATTGCTGCCGCTGGCACAAATGGGCCACCATCCGTCCATGACTCCCAAGACACCGCAACTCACGGCGGCAGGCATCGATCCGTTCGACGAGAGCGTCTACCGGGCCGTCCTGACCCGGCGGACGGCGGCGCCTGCCGAACTCACCGCGGACCTCGACTGTTCGGCCGAGCGCGCCGCCAGGGCACTGGACCGGCTCCGCGACCACGGGCTGGTCGGCCGGCTCGCCGGCTCCCGCCGCCGGTACGCCGCGATCGAGCCGGGCGCCGCCGTCGAGGCGCTGGTGCGGGCCAGAAGCAATGAGCTGGAGCGGGTCCGTTCGGCGGCCGACGAGCTGTCCCGGCTGTTCGCCGCCGCGCGCACCGGCGCGACCTACGAGGACGAGGTGGAGATCACCACCGGCAGCGAGGCGCTCGGCCGCTGGTTCGTCCGCCTTCAGCAGGAGGCCCACGAGGACGTGATGACCCTGGACCGGCCGCCGTACGCCCTGACCACCTCCAACCCGGTGGAGGCGACGGCGCTCGGCCGGGGCGTACGGTACCGCGCGGTCTACGCCCCCGAGGCCCTGGAATGGCCGGGCGTCCTCGACGACATCCGCGAGCTGGTCCGGCACGGCGAACAGGCCCGCGTCCTGCCCGGCCTGGGCATCAAACTCGCCATCGCCGACCGCAAGCTCGCCCTGATGCCGCTCTCCCTCGACCTCAACGACGTCCGCGCCGCGGTGATCCGCCCGTCCACCCTGCTCGACGCCCTCACCGGCTACTGGGAAATGTGCTGGCAGCAGGCCCTGCCCCTCAACGCTCCCGCCGAGGACCCCCTCGGCGAGGAGGACCGACTCGTCCTCACCCTCCTGGTCAGCGGCCTCAAGGACGAGGCGATAGCCCGCCAGCTCGGCTGGTCCGTCCGCACCATGCGCCGCCGCATCAGCCGCCTGCACGACCTCCTCGGCGCCGCCAACCGCTTCCAGGCCGGAGTGATCGCGGCCCGCCGCGGCTGGTTGTGAGACAGCGCGCCGGCGCCGTCGTCCAGCTGGTCAGGCGCTTCCGATACCCGGCCCAGCGGCCTTTGACCGGGCCGTCCCGCCAGTGACGGATCTTGTCCGTGACTGCTCGTCAGGCCGCCTTGCGCCCTCGGCCAACGCTGCTGCCGAGTGGTGCGACGCTTCAAGAACCCGGGTTCTCTTTCATCCGGCGGCACCAATCGTGCGGCTCGAAGGGGGTCTACTCTCCGTTTCGGCGATCGGCCCCGAACGGGGCTGCCCGGAAAGGCCACGATGTTCGAGGAGCTCCACCACCGCGCTGTCGTCGCCGACGCTCACAACGATCTGTTGTGTGCGGTCGCCGCCCGGCCCCCGAAGCGCTGGGGCTCCTTCTTCAGGGAGCGCTGGCTGCCTCAACTGCGTTCGGGCGGAATCGACTTGCAGGTACTGCCCGTGTTCATCGACGCGCCGTACCAGCCCGAGGGCGCGCTGCGGCAGACCCTGCGGATGATCGAGTGCGCCCACGTCCTGGCCGAGGAGAACGCCGATCAGGTCGCACTGTGCCTCACCGGCGCGGACATCGACGCCGCCCTCGCCCAGGACAAGATCGCTCTCGTGCTCGCGCTCGAAAGCGCCCCCGGCGTCGACGCCTCCACCGAGCTCTTCTCGACCATGCACCGCCTCGGCGTACGCATGGCCTCCATCGCCCACTGGGGCCGCACCCCGCTCGCCGACGGCAGCCGGGAGGACGCCACGGGCAGCCGCCTCACCGCCCCCGGTGTCGAGGCCGTACGCGAGATGGAACGCCTCGGGATTCTCTTCGACATCTCCCACCTCGGCCAGAGCGGCGTCTCGCACGTCCTGGAGCTGGCCACCCGCCCCGTGATCGCCTCCCACTCCTGCGCTCGCGCCCTGCGCGACCACCACCGCAATCTGACCGACGAGCAGATCCGCGGTGTGGCGGCGACCGGGGGGCTGGTCTCGGTGGCGTTCGTACCCGACTTCCTCACCGACACCCAGGACAAGGTCCACGTCGACAGGATCGTCGATCACATCGAGCACATCGTCTCCGTGGCCGGCGTCGACCATGTCGGCATCGGCGCCGACTTCGTCCGCGAGGTCATCGCCGACACCACCCCGCCCTGCTGCGAGGAGTTCGCGGACGCCGACGACCCCTCTTTCACCTTCCCCGAGATGGAAGCCCCGGCCGACCTGCCCCGGCTGACCGAGGCCCTGCTCGCCCGCGGGTTGCCCGAGAGCGACATCCTCAAGATCGTCGGTGGCAATCTGCGCGCACTCCTCGGCGCGTACATCTGAACCGCCGGCGGTTGGTAGGGGCGGCTGAAGCGCGGACACCGATCCTGCCCGGATCGACATATCGCCGCGCGGGACGTTCCGAGACCCTGGGGGAATGACACCGGAAACCCTGCTGATCGCCGATATCGAACGACTCGTCCGCTGCGAGTCGCCGTCCGAGGACCTGGAAGCGGTCGCCCGCAGTGCGGAGGTGGTCGCGGCGGTGGGAGCCGCGCGGATGGGGGCGGAGCCCGAGCGGATCGTCATCAACGGCCGGACCCATCTGCGCTGGCGCTTCGGCGACCGGCCCAGGGTGCTGGTACTCGGCCACCACGACACGGTGTGGCCGACCGGCACGCTGGAGCGGCTCCCGTACGGGATCCGGGACGGTGTTCTGCGCGGGCCCGGCTGCTTCGACATGAAGGCCGGGCTGGCGATGGCCTTCCACGCGGTGGCCGCGCTGGACGACAACGCGGGCGTGAGCGTGCTGGTCACCGGTGACGAGGAGCCGGGGTCGCCGACCTCGCGTGAGCTCATCGAGGACGAGGCACGCGGGTGCGACGCCGTGCTGGTGCTGGAAGCCGCGGGCCCCGGTGGGGCGCTGAAGACCGAGCGCAAGGGCGTGTCCCGCTACGAGGTCCGTATCACCGGGCGGGCGGCCCATGCCGGGCTCGACCCGGAGAAAGGGGTGAACGCGGCCCTGGAATCGGCCCATCAGATCCTGGCCGTGGCCGCGCTGAGCGGCGGAGGCACCACCGTGACCCCGACCACGGCCAGGGCGGGCACCACGGTGAACACGGTTCCGGAAAGCGCCGTCTTCTCGGTGGACGTACGGACGTGGACCCAGGAGGAGCAGGACCGGGTCCACGGCGCCATGCTCGCTCTGCGGCCGCACCTCGACGGCGCCGAGGTGGAGGTGCGGGGCGGCCCCAACCGCCCGCCCCTCCAAGCCGAGGCGTCCAAGGACCTGTTCGAGCTGGCCTGCCGGCTCTCGGCCGAGCCGCTCGCGTCCACGGCGGTCGGCGGCGCCTCCGACGGCAATCTGACCGCGGGCATCGGCATCCCCACCCTGGACGGACTGGGCGCGGTGGGCGGTGGAGCCCACGCCGATGACGAGCACCTCCTCGTCGCAGAACTGCCTGTACGCACACGACTGTTGACGGACCTCCTGCATTGTCTGCTCGGACGAAATCAGGGCGCCCGTTCCGTCCAGACGGACCAGCTGCCCACAACGAGCAACTGAAAGCATGATCAGCGTGATTGAAGACATCCGTCTCCTGGAGAGCGTCAGCGACCTGGAGGCCGTACGGCGCCTGTACGAGCGCATCTGGCGCACCGGGGCGAACAACCCACCGGTGACCGCCGACTTTCTGCGCGCACTGGCCAAGGCCGGCGGTTATGTGAGCGGGGCCTACGAGGGCGACGAACTGGTCGGCGCCTGCTTCGGCTTCTTCGCCCCGCCCGCCCGCGAGGCCCTGCACAGCCATATAGCCGGGGTGCTCGCACAGGCGCAGGGCCGCAATGTGGGCTTCGCCCTGAAGCTCCATCAGCGGGACTGGGCCCTGGCGCGGGGCGCCGCCGAGATCTCGTGGACCTACGACCCGCTGATCCGGCGGAACGCCTACTTCAACCTGGTCAAGCTCGGCGCCGAACCGACCGAGTACCTGCCGGACTTCTACGGCCCGATGGACGACGACGTCAACCGGAGCGATCCCACGGACCGGCTCTTCGTCCAATGGCGCCTGGCCTCCCCGGAGGTCGAGGCCGCCTGCGCGGGCACGCCCCGGGCCGCGGCGCCCGCCGCAGCCGCCGCGGCGCCGCTGCTCGACATCGGTCCGCAGGGGCGTCCGTGCGCACGGCAGACCTCGTCGCAGCTCGTCAGGGTCGCCGTCCCCGACGACATCGAGACCCTCCGCGGACAGGACCCCGCCCTGGCCGCCGAGTGGCGGACAGCGCTCAGGGAGGTCCTCGGCGGGCTGCTGGGGGACGGCGGAAGGATCACCGGTTTCGGCCGGACCGGCTGGTACATCGTGGAGAGAGCAGCATGAAGATCACCGGAGTCGAGCTCCGCACCGTGGCGATGCCGCTCGTCGCGCCGTTCCGTACGAGTTTTGGGACCGAGACGGTCCGTGAGGCCGTCCTGCTGCGGGCGGTGACCGACGAAGCGGAAGGCTGGGGCGAGTGCTGCGCGGGTACCGCCCCCCTGTACTCCTCCGAGTACACGCAGGGCGCGGCGGACGTCCTGACCCGCTATCTGATCCCGGCCGTCAAGGGCGTCGGCGGCGCACACCAGGTGGGGCCCGCCCTGGCCGCGTTCAAGGGCCACCGTACGGCCAAGGCAGCCCTGGAGATGGCGGTCCTGGACGCCGAACTCAGGGCACGCGACCAGCCGTTGAGCCAGGCCTTCGGCGCCACCCGTACCCATGTCCCCTGCGGTGTCTCGGTGGGCATCACCGACACGGTCCCCGAGCTCCTGGACCTCGTGGCGGAATACCTCGCAGCGGGCTACCAGCGAATCAAGCTGAAGATCGAACCGGGCTGGGACATCGAGCCGGTCGCGGCGGTGCGCGCGCGCTTCGGCGACATCCCGCTCCAGGTCGACGCGAACGCCGCGTACCGGCTCGACCAGGCCAGGCACCTGGCCCGGCTCGACACCTTCGACCTGACCCTGCTGGAGCAGCCGCTGGCCGAGGACGACCTCCTGGGCCATGCGGAGCTGGCGAAACGCCTCACGACGCCCATCTGCCTGGACGAGTCGATCGTCGACGCGCGCGCCGCCGCCGCCGCGATCAATCTGAAGGCGTGCGGAATCGTGAACATCAAACCCGGCCGCGTCGGCGGCTACCTGGAGGCCAAGCGCATCCACGACGTCTGTGTCGCCAACGACGTCCCGGTCTGGTGCGGCGGCATGCTGGAGACCGGCCTGGGCCGGGCGGCGAATGTCGCGCTGGCGGCGCTGCCCGGGTTCCAGCTGCCCGGCGACACCTCCGCCTCCGACCGGTACTACACCACCGACATCACCGAGCCGTTCAGGCTGACGGAGGGGCGGCTGCGGGTTCCGACAGGACCTGGCCTGGGTGTGACCCCGATCCCCGAGCTCTTGCAGGCGGTGACGGTCAGCACCCGGTGGATACCCGTATGACCGGACCCGACGCCGGGCGTGATTCCATCAGGCACGACGACAGGCCACGTCCCGGGGCCTCGCAAGCTTCGGACGGGGTATCCCTGTGACCAGCCTGGCCCGCGTTCTGGAAGAGCTCGGTTCGACCCTCCTCCACCCGGTCTGCGGAGATCTGCCGCGGAAGGAGAAGGAGATCGGCGGCGTCGTCATCCACGACCCGCTGGACGAGCCCGAGCTGCCGGACAACGCCCTGGTCCTGGGCGTGGGCCTGCGCGACGACCTGCCGGAGGTCGTCGCGCGGCTCGGGGGGCGCGGAGCCGTCGGCCTCGTCGTCCGCGGGCCGGTCGAGCCCGATGAGCGGCTGATCGAGGCGTCCAGGGAGTACGGCGTCGCCGTCCTCGCGTTCACCCGTGGCGCCTCGTGGAACCATCTGACCGGGATGCTCCGCACCCTGACCGCCGAGAGCGATCCGTACGACGCGAACGGTCACACGCGCTCCGGCGATCTGTTCGCCGTGGCCAACGCCATCGCGGCCCTGCTCGACGCGCCCGTCACCATCGAGGACCGCAACTCCCGCCTGCTGGCCTTCTCCAGCCGCCAGGAGGAGGTCGACCCGTCCCGCGTCCAGACGATCCTCGGCCGCCAGGTCCCGGTCCACTACACCCGCATCCTGGAAGAACGCGGCGTCTTCCAGGCGATCTACCGCAGCAACCGGCCCGTCTTCGTGGCCCCGCTGCCGGAGTCCGGCGAACTCCCACGCCTGGCGATCGCGGTACGCGCGGGCGATGAGATCCTCGGGACGATCTGGGCGGTCGTACCCGAACCCATCGACGAACAGCGGAGCGAGTCCCTCTTCGAGGCCTCCAAACTCGTCGCCATGCACATGGTCTGGCAGCGTGCCGACGCCGACAGCGAACGCCGGCTGCGCGCGGACCTGCTGAGCACCGCCCTGGACAGCGGTCCTGGAAGCCGTGAGGCCGTGCAGCGCCTCGGGCTCAGGGACGAGCGGGCGATCGTCATGGCGCTCACCGCGGCACCCGCCGCGACCGAGGCGCCCGCACAGGCGAGCGCGGACCGCAAACGCCTCGCCGACGCCTTCGCCATGCACCTCGCCGCCGCGCACCCGCGCGCCGTCGCCGCGCTGATCGGCGATGTCGCGTATGGCGTCCTGCCGTTGGCCCGCCACGACGCGGAGGAGCGCGCGCGGCTGATCGCCACCGAGTTCCTGGCCCGGGTGGGCTCCCGGCTGCGCCCCCTGATCGGCGTGGGCCGGCTCGCCGGCGACCTCTCGGCGCTCGCCCGGTCGCGGTCCGCGGCCGAGCAGGCCCTGCGCGTCCTGCGCGCGGG
This sequence comes from Streptomyces laculatispora, assembly GCF_017353455.1. Taxonomy (GTDB): domain Bacteria; phylum Actinomycetota; class Actinomycetes; order Streptomycetales; family Streptomycetaceae; genus Streptomyces; species Streptomyces laculatispora. The sequence continues at coordinate 11,732 of NZ_JAFMPZ010000503.1, read as the reverse complement.
GGTGCTCGACCAGCAGGTCGCCCTGTTCGACGAGGTGCATGTCGAGGCGCTGCTGCTGGAACTCGCCGATCTGGTCCCCCAGGCCGACCTGCCCAGCGGCGCCATCGCCCGGATCGTCGCGTACGACCGTGACCACCAGGCGAATCTCGCCGAGACGCTGCGCGCCTGGCTGGATGCCTTCGGCGATGTCACGGTGGCGTCCGCGGCGATGTACGTGCACCCCAGCACCTTCCGCTACCGCCTGAGGCGGGCCGCCGAGGTCGGAGGGATCAACCTCGGCGATACGAACGCCCGGCTGGCCGCGATGGTCCAGTTGCGCCTGATGCACATCAGATCCGCAGGCCGAGACTCCTGATCAGGAACGCCAGCCACTCGGTGTCCTGCTCGACCGCGACCGCGTCTCCCGTCGCCGCACCGTGTCCGGCGTCGTCGAAGACATGCACCAGGACCGGTTCCCCGCCCTGCTGCGCGGCCTGCAGACGGGCCGCGAACTTCCGTGCGTGCCAGGGTCCGCACCGCGGATCGTTCGCCCCCGCCTGCAGATACACCGCGGGAAACGCGCCGGGGCGCACCAGCTCGTAGGGCGACAGCCGAAGGAACCGTCGTACGTCGGCGGGGTCGTCGGGGTCACCCCATGCCTTGCGGAGCACGAAGTCCAGGTACGGGTCGCGGATCCCCCCGATCAGGTCGAGCAGGGGTGCGCGCGGCAGTACGGCGCGCCAGAGGTCGGGCCTGGTGGTCAGGGCGACGCCGCACATCAGACCGCCGTCGGACCCTCCGGTCAGGGCGAGGCGGTCCGGGGTCGCACGGCCGGTGGCGATGAGATGCTCGGCCACCGCCACGAGGTCGCTGTCCCGTACGTGCTTGCGTTCCCGGTGCGCGGCCAGCCACCAGTCCCGTCCGAACTCGCCGCCGCCCCGCAGATGAGCCAGGACCACGACTCCGCCGGCGGCGACGAAGGCAGCCAGATCGCTCTGGTACGCGGGCAGCAGCGGCACGTTCGCCGCGCCGTAGGCGTAGATCAGCACCGGGCCCGAACCCCGCCCCACCACCTGGTACGGGACCGGGATGCCGTCGGGCGCGAGGGCCCGGCCCTCCTCCACGGTGGCGTCAAGCGTCACGGTGGGCGCGGTCAGCGTCCGGAGCGGGCCGCCCGGCTCGTGGCCGTACACGCCCCAGGAACTGGTCGGCGTGGAGAAGGCGAACACGAAGGCGGGGGCGGGATTGCCCACGGCCAGCCCCGTCAGCGGAAAGTGCGGTGCGGCCAGCGCCCCGCGCCCCGGCAGCGGCAGCTCCCCGACGACCGCCCCCGACCGGTCGAGAATCCGGACCCTGGCGCAGGTGCGGTCGAACTCGCTGAGGTAGAGATGGTTCCCGACCGGGGTGAGCGAGCGCAGCACCGTATCGCCCTGCGGTACGAGCTCGACCCAGTCCGACGGGTCGTGGAGCGAAATGGCCACCACCCGCCCGCGCGGGGCGTCCACGTCCGTGACCGCGACATAGCGGTCCCCGACGACATGTCCGGCGACTGTCCCCGGGCAGTCGGTGAGGAACGGCCGCCACTCCCCGCCCGGGCGGCGGACCGCGATCGGGACCGGGCTGCCCACCCGGTGGGCGGCGACCTCCCATCGCTCGCCGGCCTGGATGAGCGTGTACTCCCGGGACTCCCCCACCGGGACCGGCTCCACCGTGGTGTCGCCCCCCAGCCGGTGGAAGAACACCGCCTGCCTGAAGTCCTCGGGCGACCCGGTGAGCGCGAAGAAGTAGAACCCCCCGGAGTCCGGCAGCCAGGAGACACCGCCCGCCCACGCGCTGTGCAGGATCTGCGGCGGGGCGCCGCCCAGCTCCTGCCCTCCGGCCACGTCGAAGAGCCGGATCGTGTTGTGCTCGCTGCCGTCCGTGCAGACTCCGACGGCCAGGACCCGGCCGTCCGGCGAGGGCGCCAGCCAGGACAGCACCCCCTCCTCCAGGCGGGCGATCCGCCGTCCCGGCCCGTACGGGGACTCGGCGACGACCACGTCGGAGCCGCAGACCCCGAACCACTGACCGGCCGCGTACTCGGGCAGGTCGGGCCGGGCCCCGGTGTAATGAGCGATCACCAACTCCCTTACGGCGTCGGGGTCCAGGCCCTCGAAGGCGACGGAGGAGGCGAGTTCGGCCTGGGCCTGCTGCCACTGACGGACCTCAGGCGTCTCCTCCTCCAGCCAGCGGTACGGGTCCGGCACCCGGACCCCGGCGACATCCGCGACGACCTCGACGGTCCGGGTGGGCGGATACTTCATCGGTACTCCTGGAACTCGGCACGGAGCCGTTCGAAGGCCCCGGGGATCAAGGTGGCGTGGTCGAGGTGGATCAGTGCGTCGTACTCCGCACCGGGGTCGCCCGGCCCGGTCGGCTCCCGCTCCTCCAGCAGGACGTCCCAGTCGAAGGGCCGGGGTGAACGCTCCACGAAGCGGATCACGGGACCCGAGCCGCATGTCAGGGCGATGACGGCCAGCTCGGAGCCCAGCGCCTCGTGCAGCAGGCCGCCCATCATCGGGCGCCCCTCGAACGGAGTCCGTCGCACATGTGCGTTGTGCGCGCTGACGACGATGCGCTCCTCCCGCTCCAGGACCCACCGCACGGTCTCCGCCATGAAGGCGTCCCGCGGGTAGGGGCTGCCGGCCGGCACCGGCTCCAGTTCCGCGAGGAACGCCGCGACGGAGGCCGCGGCCCTGCGCACCACCGCGTCCGCGACCCCGGCGGACCGCGCGGCCAACGCGCGCAGACCCGTGCGGAGCCGATTGCGTTCGGGAGGCGACAGCGCCGCGAACCGGACCGCCGCCTCGGTCCGGCCGCCCAGTTCGCTCAGGCCGAGCAGCTCGCCCAGGTCCCAGCCCGGCATCCGGTCGGCGACCGCCCGGACCGCGGGTCCCGGCGAGGTGGAGGAGCCCGGCAGGTCCATTCCGTAGAAACCGGTCCCGCGGGAGCGCATCCACTCCAACTGCCGGTGCATCGGCGCGCACTCACCGAACCGGTACGTGATGCCCTCCCTGGCGATGTCCGCCACCTCGCCCGGGCTGCCGCGGAGCCAGGCGTCGACGCCCAGCCCCTCGGCGAACCCGGACTCCATGACGAAGGCGGTGAACCCGTGGCGCTCCACCAGGTACCGCAGGATCCGGTCCTTGAGCTCGTAGAACTCGGTGACGTTGTGCGCGTCCTCGCCGAGCGCGACCACCCGGACGTCGCGGGGCAGCTCGGTGATCAGTTGTGGAAGAACCATTGTTCCGGCGTGTAGAGGCTGCTGAGCAGCGCCTGGAAGGAGGAGCCCGGTCCGGACAGTGTCTTCTTCCAGACCACCAGGGTGTCGGGGGTGGGGAGGAAGAGCACGGGCAGGTCCTTGCTGACCGCGGTGACCTCGGCGGAGAGCGCCGTGGAGTCCGCGCCGAAGGTCGAGGCGTTGATCAGCCTGTCGGCCTCGGGGTCGGTGTAGGAGCCCAGGTTGAAGCTGCCGCCCGTGTTGAACACCGTGTTGCTGGTCGGGTATCCGGCTGCCTGGTAGAGCCCGCCCTCGTCCTGCATCGCCCACTCGTCGGACTTGGCCGGGGCGAAGGAGTTGCCGTAGTTGGCGTACATGTAGTTGAGGGACTTGGTGACCAGGTCGACCCGGATGCCGAGCTTCTTGGCCGCCGACGCGAAGGCGATGTCGCGGGCGCCGACGTACTTGGGGGTGTCGGCCGAGGCGAGAGTGAACCTGATCGTCTGCCCCCGCTTGATCCCTGAGCCGCAGAGGGCGGGCTTCTCACAGGTGGTGCTGCCGCCGGGGACGACCTTCCAGCCGTGGTCGGTGAGCAGCTTGCGGGCCGCGTCCTCGTCGTGGGGGTACGGCGCGGTGCTGCCGAAGGACGCCGGGTAGGGGGAGTCCGCTCCGCCCGTGGTGTAGTTCTCCGAACCGGCGCCGCCGTAGATGCCGCGGCTGGCGATATAGCCCTTCTGGTCGATCAGCCGCTGGAGCGCCTGGCGGACGTAGGGCTGGGCGATCACCTGGTCGAAGTTGTTGACGGTGTTCTTGAAGTTGATCGTCAGCGAGTCGAAGCGGGCCGGTGCCGGGGCGCCGTAGACGTTGTACCCCTTGGCCTTCAGGGCGGCGGCCTGCGAGATGAAGCCGGAGTCCAGCGTTCCGACGGTGAGGTTGCCGGCCTTCATCTGGTTGAGCACCGCCGAGGCGGAGGTGAACGCCTTGAAGTCGATCCGGTCGAGCCGCTTCTCACCCGGCCCGCTGTAGGCCTTGTTCGCGGCCAGGGAGTAGGAGCCGGTCGTCGGGTCGAAGGACTTCAGCCGGTACGGCCCGTTGACGACCTGCCAGAGCGGGTTGCCCGCGAAGGACTTCTGGTCGGCCGACTCCTTGGTGAGGTAGCGGTAGATCGCCTTGGCGTTCCCGGGCCGGGTGAAGTCCAGGTGCGGGCCGTCGGTGCGGGCGATGTTCCACTCGGCCGACGGCATGATGTACAGCAGGGAGAGTACGGAGAGCAGGTAGGACGGGTTGTAGGCGGTGTCCAGGGTGAGCGTCAGGGTGTCGGCCGCTGTCGCCTCGGCGCTGACGCCGTCCGGGAACTGCCCCGGCGTGTAGAAGCTCCAGTTGGCCGGGGACTCGGCCAGCCCGGCCTTGAGCAGATCGAGGGAGAAGACGACGTCGGCGGCCGTGACGGGTCTGCCGGTGGACCACTTGTACTCCCTCATCTTGATCGTCACGGTCTTGCGGTCCTTGCTGTAGACCGGCGGATCGGCCAGGCTCGACGCGGTGTCGACGATCTGGTCGCCCTCGCCGCTCGGCCGGTAGAGCGAGCGCCACAGCTGGCCGCGGGCGATCACCGTGCCGCTCGACGAGGCCGGCGGGTAGGGGTAGATGTAGTTCGGGCTGAGCCCCGGGGTCAGTGCGACGACGGCGGTGCCGCCGTTCTTGGGTACGCCGGTCTGCTTCGGGGGCGTCCTGGCGATGTCCTGGGCCGTGCCGCCGCCTCCGCCGCACCCCGCCAGGGTGAGCAGGGCGACGAGCACGATCGAGATACGTCCACGCATGGTGCTGTCTCCCTCAGTTCTGACTCGTAGGTGAAGTCGGCCGCCCGATGGCGTCCCTGAGCGCGTCCGCGAGCAGGTTCAGGGCGAGGACCGTGAGGACGATGCAGGCGCCCACGGGATAAACCAGCCATGAGTAGCCGGCCGAGAGATAGCTGGCCCCGTCGGCGAGTTGGCTGCCCCAGTCCGCTGTGGGGTAGGTCATCCCGAAGCCCAGGAAGCCCAGCGCGGAGACGACGATGATCGCGTCGGCCACCTGGAACGTGGCGTTGATGATGATCACGCCGAGGGCGTTGGGGATCAGGTGGGTGAGGATGATCCGCCGCCGTGAAGCGCCCATGACCTTCGCCGACAGGATGAACTCCCGTACGCGCAGCGCCAGTACCTCGCCGCGGATCAGCCGGGCCGAGAGGAGCCAGGAGAAGCCCCCGATGACCAGGCTGAGGGAGACCGCGTTGGCCGCGTACCGTGCCGAGAGGATCAGCACGACGAACAGGAACGGGATCGACAGCATCACATCGACCAGGCGCATCAGGAATCCGTCGACCACGCCTCCGGCGAGCCCGGCGACCGCACCGTAGACCGTGCCGATCGTGGTCGAGAAGAGCGCGGCCAGCAGGCCGATCTCCAGCGACAGCCGGCCCCCGGTCATCAGCCGGCCGAGTACGTCGAAGCCGTTGGTGTCGGTGCCGAGCAGATGGCCGTTGCCTGGCGGCAGGGCCGCGTTGACCAGGTCCACATCGGTCTGGTTGGTCGGGTGGATCAGTGGGCCGAGGAAGCAGAACCCGGCGATGAACACCAGGAGCAGGCCACCGGCGAGCGCGAGCGGATGCCGCCTCATTTTCTCAACTCGATTCGGCGGTCGGCGGCTGCGACCAGGAGGTCGGCGATGAAGCTGCCGGCCACGGTCAGGAAACCGCCGATGAGCGTGTAGGCGAGGAGAAGGGGATAGTCCTCGCGTTGCAGGCTGTTCAGGAAGAGGAGGCCGAGGCCCGGGTAGTTGAAGAGCGACTCCACGATGAGGTTCCCGGCGAGCAGGGTGGGGACCAGCGTGCCGACCAGCGTGATCAGCGGCAGGCAGGCGTTGCGGAGCAGATGGCGGAGCAGGACCAGGCGTTCCGGCAGGCCTTTGGCCCGCGCGACCCGGATGTAGTCCTGGCCGAGCTGATCCAGTGCCGAGGAGCGCTGATACTGCGCGAAAATGGTGACGCTTCCGCAGGCCAGGGTGATGACGGGCAGCGCCATGGCCCGTGGATCGGTGAAGACCACCCAGGGTGAATGCGACTGGGACGCCTCGGCCGGGAAGATCTGCAGCGTCTGGCTGAACACCGCGATCAGCACCAGGCCGAGCAGGAACGACGGCATGGCGTAGAGGACGTACGAAGAGGCCGTGGCCGCCCGGTCGGCGATGCTGTTGCGTCGTACCGCCTGGAGGATGCCGAGCGGAACCGCGACGACCAGTGCGAGGACCAGACCGGCCAGGGACAGCATCGCGCTGCGGCCGGAGTTCTGGGCGAGCAGGGTGGAGACGTTCTCGTTCAGCGTGTAGGAGCGGCCCAGATCGCCGTGGAGCAGCTGGCCCAGATAGCTCAGGTACTGCGCGATCAGCGAGCGGTCGAAGCCGTGGTCGTGGTTGAAGGCCGCCACCGCCTGGGGTGAGGCGCGCTGGCCGAGCACGATCCGGCCCGGACTGGCGGAGACCAGGTGCAGCAGCAGGAACACGACCACCGATATCCCGAGCAGGACGAGAACCGAGACCACCAGGCGGTGGAGCAGATATCTAGCCATTGCGGTTCCCTTGCAGCGGGTAGTGGCAGGCCACCAGTTGGGCACCGGCGCTCTGGGTGCGGGTGAGCGGTGTGAGTGGCGGTTCGACCTGGGCGCACTTGTCCGTGCTCAGCGCACAGCGGGTGCGGAAGCGGCAGCCGCTGGGCGGATCGACGGGACTGGGCGGTTCGCCGCGCACGCCCGCCCCGGCACGTTCGCCCTCGGGGACGGCTGCCAGCAAGCCGGCCGTGTAGGGATGGGCGGGGGCGCCGTACACCTCGTCGGTCGTACCGGTCTCGACGAGCTTGCCGAGGTACATGACACCCACGCGGTCGGCGAGATAGCGCACGACCGCGAGATCGTGCGAGATGACCACACTGCTGAGGCCGCGCTCCAGCTGGATCCGGCGCATGAGGTTGAGGATCTGGGAGCGGATGGAGACATCCAGGGCGCTGACGGGTTCGTCGGCGATCAGGACCTGCGGTTCCAGGGCGAGGGCGCGTGCCAGGCCGACGCGCTGACGCTGGCCGCCGGAGAGTTCGTAGGGGTACCGGTCGAGTACGCCCTCAGGGAGACCGACGTCGTCGAGGAGCCGCCGCACCCGCTCCGGCCGGTCACCAACACCCTGGATGACCAGGGGTTCGCGAAGGATGCGGCCGACGCGCATCCTCGGGTCGAGGGCCGCGCCGGAGTCCTGGAACATCATCTGTACGGCCTTGCGCGGCCGGACGAGCCGTTCCCCTTCGAAGAGGACCTCGCCGCTGTCGGGGCGGTCCAGGCCGACGAGCAGCCGGCCCAGGCTCGACTTTCCGCAGCCGGACTCGCCGACCAGGCCGAAGGTCTCTCCGGCCGCCACCTCGAAGCTCACACCGGAGACCGCCTTGACGGTGCGGCGGCCCGCGGGGTGCTCGCGGACCAGGTCGACGACGCGCAGGAGCGTCTCGCCGCTCTCCTCGCTCGCCTTTCCCTCCTTCGACGGGAACCGTCCCCGCGTGCTGCCTTCTGCCGGACCGGTGACCGGGTGCCAGCAGGCGTAGGAGTCGACGAAGGGCGGCTGCTCCTCGCGGCACCGGTCCGTGGCCGCGTCGCAGCGCGGCGCGAACGGGCAGCCGGGCTCCGGCTTGGCCAGGTCGGGCGGCGAACCCGGGATGCTGAACAGCTCCTCACCCTTGTCCTGGCCCAGGGTGGGGATCGAGGACAGCAGAGCCCGGGTGTAGCGGTGCCGGGTCCTGCCGAAGATGTCCGCCGTGGGTGCGGACTCGGCCACTCTGCCGCCGTACATCACCCCGACCCGGTCGGCCCGCTGGGCGATCACCCCCATGTCGTGGGTGATCAGGATCATCGACATGCCGCGCTGGGCCCGCAGGTCGTCGAGGAGATCGAGGATCTCGGCCTGGACCGTCACATCGAGGGCCGTGGTGGGTTCGTCCGCGATGACGACCTCGGGCTCGCAGACCAGCGCCATGGCGATCATCACGCGCTGGCGCTGGCCGCCCGAGAACTGGTGCGGGTAGCCGTCCCGGTGAACACCGACCCGGGCGAGCATCTCCAGGGCGTGGACCCGGGCGGCACGCCTGGACTCCTTGCGATGCAGGCGGACGGGTTCGGCCACCTGCTCGACGATCTTCTTGGTCGGGTTCAGCGAGGTCAGCGAGTCCTGGAAGATCATGGCGATCTCGTTGCCGCGATAGTGCCGCGGCTCCATCGCGAGCAGATCCCGGCCGGCGAAATCGATCGACCCGCTGGTCACCCGGCCACCGGAGGGAAGCATTCCCATGATCGCGAGACCGGTCATCGACTTGCCGGAACCGGTCTCTCCGACGATCCCCAGTGTCTCGCCGCGTTCCAGCTCAAGGCTGACGTTCGCGACGGGCCTGACGACACGGTCGCCACGCCGGATCTCGACCGACAGGTCCCGGAGCGTCAAACTCTTGCGCACATCCATTCGCCGATATTGAGGGCCGCGGCGCATGTGATGTTCGTCCGGGACGGCGAGTGTTCAGCCCTGGGTTCGTCGGGACGAACGAACGTCGGCGCGGCCCGTGTGCAGGTAGCGCGCCCGCCCTTCGCCGTCGTCCCCCAGGAACGCCACCGGTCCGTGGCCGGGCTCGACGGGGAGGAGGGAATCGCCGCGCCAGGCGACCAGCTCCGTCCGGTAGCTCTCGTCGCCGAGCTCCGCCGTGACACCGAGGGGAACATGGTCGAGCCAGAGCCTGCCCTGCTCGTCCTCGTCCACCCGGGTCTCGCCCGTACTCGACAGATAAGTGCCCACACAGCGCCGCGCGTTCAGGCGGACCGCCGGATCCGGAACCGGCTCACCGGGCAGCTCCAGGACCCGGCCGAGGATCTCCTCCCTCAGCGGCTTGGGATCACCGCCGTTGGTGAAGACCGCCACCGCCAGGTCACGGCCGGGAACGACGCGCAGGACCGCGGACTGTCCGATGGTGTTGCCGTCATGGCCGAAGACCAGGCCACCCGGCAGATCGTAGAGCTCCCAGCCCAGACCCCAGGCCGTGCCCCAGCCGATGTCCGGCAGCGCGACCTGCGGCTGCAGCATGGCGCGGAGAGTGTCGTCCGCGAGATGCATCCGGGCGAAGGCCAGCAGATCGCGAGGGGTCATCGCGAGCATCGAGCCCGCCGGGGCGTTCGAGCGGGCCATCGCCCAGACCGCGGACGGTTTCCCGCCGAGATGGCCCACCGCCGCACGGTGGACGATCGCTTCGTACGGGTCGTTCGCCGCGTGCGTCATGCCCAGCGGTGTGAACAGGTGATCCCGCATGCACGCGTCGAAGGGCTTGCCCCGCACCAGCTCGACGATGCGTCCCAGCACGCAGTAGCCCGCGTTGTTGTACGAGAACATCGCCCCGGGCTCGAAGATCTGCGGCACCTCCGCCAGGAGGTCCACGTACGCGGCCAGACAGTCGTCGCCCTTGCCGGTGTCGGTGAAGACATCTCCTTCGAAACCGGAGGTGTGGCACAGCAGCTGGCGTACGGTCGCCTCCCGGAACCCGGGAAGGTAGGTCCGGACCGGGGCGTCGAGAGCCACTTCGCCTTCGCCGACCAGCTGCATCACCAGCGTGGCGGTGAGCACTTTGGTGATCGACCCGATCTGGAACACCGAGTCGACCGTCGCCTCCACCCCCGTCGCCGTGCTCAGCACCCCGGCCGCCGCTTCGACCACCTCCGTGCCGGCGCCGACGGCCACGGCAGCCCCCGGCACACCGTGTTCGGCCAATAGTCCCGGCAGCCGCTCCCGCAGCCAACTCCCGATGTCATGCAGTTCGCTCATTCGCCCGACCGTAGACGGCGGGAGCCGCTCCTGGTTCGTCCACGGCGACCATCGCTCTCATCTCATTTCGTGGATACGACCAGGCCCGGCGCCCTCAGTGGCCGTCCCCCCGGCCCTGGGACGCGTGACCGACCGTGTGCCTTCCGCAGGGGGACACCGCCTGCCCCGGAGAGTGATGCCGGACGTCGGCGGCCACTCCCACCGTTCTCTCCCGCCTCCCGGATCGATCGGAGCCCGGAAATGCCGGCGGCCTGGTGTGAAGCCAGTGACAGGCGGGCAAGGCTGACGGGATTGGCAGGTACATGTGTGGCCAGTGAACTCCACGAGGGGGGTGGGGTGTTGGCAGACCGGTCCAGCGCATGAGGCTGAGGCGGCGGGCGATCGGGCGCCTGGCCCCCTCGTGGTTCCGAAAGGGTGTGCATGAAGCATTTCCGGCTGCTCGTTCTCGGTAACGGAGTTTCCGCGTACGGCAGTTATCTGAACATGGTCGCGCTGAACGTCTTCGTCTACGACGTCACCGGGAGCGCCCTGGCCGCGGGGCTCTTCATGGCGGTACGGCTGGGGACGAGTGTGGGGGCGGGGTTCGTGAGCGGGCGCCTCGTCTCGGCGTACGACCGCAAACGTCTGATCGTCGGCGCCGACCTCGGCCAGGCACTGGCGCTCCTGGCGCTGCTGCTGGCACCGGAGGCCGGCCGGATCTCCTTGCTCTACTGCCTGGCCGTGGTCACCGGGGGCTGCTCGACGCTCTCGCAGGTCGCCCTGCGCAGCAGCATCCCTGAGATCGTGGGGGCCGAGCACCGGACCCGCGCCAACGGTCTGCTGGTCACCGGCCGTTCCCTCGCCATGATCGCGGGCTTCGCCTCGGCGGGTGTGGTGGTGGCGCAGCTCGGATACACGGCGGCGTTCGTCCTGGACGCGGTCACGTTCCTGGTCTCCGCGTCGGTACTGCTGGCGCTGCCGATCCGCACGAGGGCCCGGTCCGAGGGGCCCGAGGGCGCCGGCACGCCGAGCGCCGGTCACCGTTCCGTCCGGTTGCTGTGGGCCGGCGCGCCGGTGCTGATGGCGATGATCGCCGTGCGGGCCGTCGACGGGCTGGGATCCTCCTCGCACAATGTCGCGCTGCCCGTCTACTCCAGCCTGCTGGACCCCGGCCACCCGGCTACCTTCATCAGCCAGTTCTGGGCCACCTGGGCGGTCGGCACCATCATCGCCCAGCAGGTGCTGGCCCGGCACAACCGCCGGACCGGGCGCACCTTGGGCGAGCGGGCCTTCGCTGCCACCGCCTGCGTCATGTCAGGAGCGTTCATCGTCGTGTTCAGCGGGCTGCCCACGGTACCGACGCTCGCCACAGCACTCGTCGCCGGAGCGGCGGACGGAGTCACCGAGGTCGTCTACGTCTCACGGCTCCAGATGGTCCCCGACGAGCAGCGCGGACGCCTCTTCGGGCTCTCCGCCTCGGCCGAGAACGCCGGGTTCGGACTGGGGATGCTGATCAGCGGATCGCTGCTGGAGGCCTTCTCCCCGTTCCAGGTGGTGGCCTCCCTGCACGGCCTCGCCATCGTCCTGTGCCTCGCCCTGCTGACGCTGCTCGTACTGCGCCGTTCCCCGGCCGGGCCCGGCC
>NZ_JAFMPZ010000124.1 GCF_017353455.1 Streptomyces laculatispora | reverse complement strand
CGGGGACGTCCCCGAGAACGGTGCGGACCGTGGCTACCACTGGCGTCCCTGCCCCAGGTCTCCGCGCCCCGGCTGGCTGAGGTGGAGCACTTCGAAGCGCTCGCCCGGCTCCTTCGGCGCGAGATGGTCCCAGAGCGTGAAATGGACCAGTTCCCAGCGGCGGGGGTCGACGGCGAGCGCCGTGGCGACCGCACCGGGAGCCTTCGCGAGCCGGCTGCTCTCCTCCAGCGCGGCGTCGACCACGTCCGCCGGAGCGGCCGACGCCGGAACGGGTGCGCGGCGGCGGGTGGCCGTGCGGGGGAGCGCGGCGGACGAGGGGCCCTCCTCGTACGCCAGCCCGGCCCAGTGCTGCACCTCGGGCCGCCCGAAGTCCCGCACGATGCCCTGGAATCCGGGGCCCCAGAGGAAGGAGTTCATGCCCTCGGGCGCCGACCACAGATAGAACGGCGCGTACTGGTTGACCGGCGAGTCCTCGCCGCGTTCCCGGATCAGGTACGCCTTGACGCCGAGTCCGGGGAAGTCGTCCAGGAGGTGGCCCTTGGCCGCCACCCGGTCGCGGATGATGCCCATGTCGTAGTCGGCCGGCAAGGTGATCTCGTACTGCATGGCGTGCATCGCGTACTCCTCAGACCGTCGGGTGGTCGCCGAAACCGGCGTCGGTGTGCCAGTGGATGGTGGCGCCGTCCTCGGCCGCTTCGACGAGGGCCAGATGGGACGGCGGTTCGGGCGCCGCGATCTCGTCGAGCGGGACGGTGCCGTTGAACTGTTCGGGGGGTCCGGCCTGTGTGTCGGGGCGGTTCCTGGTGATCCGCATGTGCGAGGTGCTCCTTGAGCGGTCGTTCGCGTGCGGCGGGGGATCAGGTGGCATCCGTACGGTGGGCGAGCAGCGTGAGCAGTCCGCGGACGGCCGCGTCGAAGGCGTCCGCCGAACCCGAGGCGCGGGCCAGCACATAGCCGCCCTGCACCGTCGCGACGATCGTCGCCGCCATGTCGTCCGGCACCAGGGGGTGGGCGAACTCGCCGCGTTCCAGGCCCTCCTGGACGATCGCGGCCAGCCTGCCGCGGAGCCACGCGATCGTCTCGTCGACGGGGGCCCGCAGCTCGTCGCTCGCGATGACCTCCGGGTCCATCGTCAGCCGCCCCACCGGGCAGCCCCGCAGCACATCGCGCTCACGCGACAGGTAGCGCGAGATCCGCTCGTACGCCGACCCGGGGGAGTCGAAGGTGCGGCCGGCCGTCACGCGCATCTCGGCGGCCGTGCGCCTGATGGCGGTGAGCGCCAGATCGGGCTTGCCGCTGAAGTGGTGGTACATGCTGCCCTGACCGGCGCTCGCGTGCTGCTGGATGGCCTTGGGGCTCGTACCCACGTATCCGCGCTCCCACAGGAGCTCCTGGGTGGCTTCGATCAGACGGTCCGGAGTGCTCATGGATTCACTGTACATACCAGTAGGTACAGAATCCGGCGACAGTGATGCAGCGGCAGTGGAAGACGGGCAGGAGCAGCCGCCGGCCCGCCGTCTACTCCCGAGGGGGTACGCGCACTGCCGCTGGCCGTACGACGACGCGGACCCCTCCCCGGAGACAGGCTCGGAAGCGACAGAAGAACGTGAACGAGAACCCTCACCCGAGGAGCGGACCGAGATGAACACCCTGGCCTTCAGTGGCGGACCCGGACCCTGGGTCCTCCTTTTCCCACTCATCTGGGCGACCGTCGTCATCGGCGTCGTCACGACTTTGCGCCGCACTGTCTGGCGTGGCCGGGGCGGCCCGTGGCAGGTCCGAGCCGCACAGGGCGGCCCCGTCGAACCCTCACCGATCGCGATGCTCGGGCGCCGCTTCGCCGCCGGGGAGATCGACGAGGACGAGTACTGGCGCCGCCTCTCCGTCCTCGACGAGCAGTTCGGCACCCGCGGCAAGGGCGGTGCGGCATGACCGCCACCGTCGCGGCCACCGGCACCGCGACCGCCGCCCGGGTCGTCGACGCCGTGAAGCTCTACGGCACGGGCGACACCGAAGTCAGGGCCCTGGACGGGGTGAGCGTCGACTTCCCGGCCGGCTGCTTCACCGCGATCATGGGGCCCTCCGGCTCCGGCAAGTCCACCCTGATGCACTGCGCCGCCGGACTCGACACCCTCACCGCGGGTGCGGCCTACATCGGCGACACCGAACTCGGCACCCTCGACGACCGCCGGCTCACCCTGTTGCGCCGCCGGCGCATCGGATTCGTCTTCCAGGCCTTCAACCTCCTGCCGACGCTGACGGTCGCCGAGAACATCACGCTCCCCATGGACCTGGCGGGTGAGCGCCCCGACCGGGCACGGCTGGACGCGCTCATCGACACCGTCGGGCTGCGGGACCGTCTGCACCACCGGCCCAGCGAGCTCTCCGGAGGCCAGCAGCAGCGGGTCGCCGTGGCCCGCGCCTTCGCGGGCGGCCCCGAAGTCGTCTTCGCCGACGAACCGACCGGCAACCTCGACTCGCGCTCCGGCCAGGAGGTGCTGCGGCTGCTCGGCCGCACCGTCCGGCAGACCGGCCGCACCGTCGTCATGGTCACCCACGACCCGGTCGCCGCCGCCCACGCGGACGAAGTCGTCTTCCTGGCCGACGGTAGGCTCGTCGACCGGATGCCGGACCCCACCGCCGAACGCGTGCTCGACCGCCTCAAGGCATTCGACCCCGCGCCGGACACCCGGGGCACGCGATGAACAGCACCGGCGCCTCCGTGCGCCTCAGCCTCTCCTCGCTCCGCGCCCACCGGCGCCGCTTCGTCGGCACCCTGACCGCCGTACTGCTCGGCGTCGCCTTCCTCACCGGAACGCTCGTGATGGGGGACACCCTGCGCGCGAGCTTCGACACGATGTTCGACAACGCGGCGAGCGGCACCGACGCGGTCGTCCGCAGCACCAACGTCGTCACCGTCTCCGGCGACTCCGAGGGCACCCGGCAGCCGGTGAGCACCGGCCTCGCACGGCGCATCGCGAAGCTTCCCCAGGTCGCCGCGGTCGCCCCCGACATCCAGGGCGCCGGCCAGCTGATCGGCTCCGACGGCAAGCCCATCGGCGGCCAGGGACCGCCCACCCTCGCGGGCAACTGGATCGACGACCCGAAGCTCAACCCCTACCGGCTCGCCGAGGGCCGTGCCCCGGCCGCGCCCGGCGAGGTCGTCGTCAACCGCGGGACCGCCGACAAAGGCGGGCTGAAGATCGGCGACACGACCGTGCTGCGCACCCCCGACCCGGTGCGCGTCACCGTCGTCGGCCTGGCCACCTTCGGCGGCGAGGACGGCATGGCGCAGGTCACGTACACCGCGATGACGCTCGCCGACGCGGAGAAGCACCTCGCACCCGAGCCCGGCCAGGCGTCGGGCATCCAGGTGCGCGCGGGCCCCGGCACCAGTCAGCGGGAACTGGTGGACGCACTGCGCCCCGTGCTGCCCCCGCACACCGAGGCCATCACCGGGCAGGCCTCGGCAGCCGAGAACCAGGACAGGATCTCCGGCGCCTTCCTCAGCCTGTTCACCACCCTGCTGCTGGTGTTCTCCGGCATCGTGCTGCTGGTCGCGACCTTCTCCATCCACAACACCTTCGCTATCGTCGTCGCCCAGCGCACCCGGGAGAACGCCCTGCTGCGCGCCCTGGGGGCCTCCCGGCGGCAGATCCTCGGCTCGACCCTCGTGGAGGCGACGGTGGTCGGCGTGATCGCCTCCGCGGCGGGTCTGGCCGGCGGCATCGGTATCGCCGCCGGGCTCCAGACGCTCTTCCCGGCGATCGGATTCCCGTTCCCCGAGGGATCCCTCGTCATCAGCGGAGTGTCCATGCTGCTGCCGCTCGCCGTCGGTGTCATCGTCTGCGTCGGCTCCGCCCTGGTGCCCGCCGTCCACGCCGGACGCACCGCGCCGCTCGCTGCCCTGCGGGAAACCGCCGTCGACGACTCGGCGGCCTCCCGGACCCGTACCGTCACCGGGCTCGGGCTGCTGCTCGCGGCGCTCGCCGCGATCCTGACCGGAGCGGCGGCCGCCCCGTCCGTCTGGCTGTCGGCCGCCGGCGCGGTACTGGCGCTCGCCGCGTTCGTCGTCCTCGGGCCGGCCGCCTCCTCGTACGCCGTCCGCCTCCTCGGGGCGCCGCTCGGCCGGCTGCGCGGCGCCACCGGCCACCTCGCCCGGCGCAACGCGCTGCGCAGTCCCGGGCGGACCGCGTCGACCGCCACCGCCCTGATGATCGGCGTCGCGGTGGTCTCGCTCTTCACGGTGTTCGGAGCCTCGCTGAAGGCCACCATGAACCAGACGGTCGACCGTTCCTTCGCCGGTGACGTCGCCATCAGTGCACCCGCGTTCGGGGCCGGCGGCAGCGGTCTCAGCCCGCGGCTGGCCCCGGCCGTCGACCGGCTGGGGGACGTGGACACCGCGGTCGGGCTCGGCAAGGGCGTCGCGGAGGTCAACGGCTCCGGGCGAGCCCTCACCGTCACCGACCCGGCCACGCTCGCCAGGGTCTTCGACCTCGGCAAGATCGAGGGATCCATGAAGTCGCTGGGCACGAACGGCATCGCCGTCTCCGACACCGAGGCGGGCAAGCGCCACCTGCGCACCGGCTCCACCGCACGGCTCACCTTCACCGACGGGAAGGTGCGGACGTTCACTGTCCGCGCCGTCTTCGGGCACTCGGAACTGGCCGGGGACTACGTGATCACCCGGCAGGCCTGGGCACCTCACCGCGCCCAGGACTCCGACTCGCTGATCGCCGTGTCCTTCAAGGACGGGGTGTCCACCGCCGAAGGAAAGGCCGCGGTCGCGAAGACCGCGGCCGCGTACGGGAACCCGGATGTGCAGACCCGCGGTGAGTACGCGCAGTCCTCGGCCGGCGGCATCGACATGATGCTGACCCTGGTCTACGCGCTGCTGGCACTCGCCGTGCTCATCGCCCTGCTCGGCATCGCCAACACCCTCACCCTGGCCATCCACGAACGCACCAGGGAACTGGGTCTGCTGCGGGCCGTCGGGCAGACCAGGCGGCAGCTGCGGGCCATGGTCCGCTGGGAGTCCGTCCTGGTCGCCGCGTTCGGCACGGCGGGCGGTCTGTTGCTGGGCGGCGCCCTCGGCTGGGTGCTGGTCAAGGCATCCGAAGGGGCGGGCGACACGGCGTTCGCCTTCGCCCTACCGCCGCTCAGGCTCCTGCTGATCGCTCTGGTGGGCGTCACCGCGGGCGCCCTGGCCGGCTGGCGGCCGGCCAGGCGGGCGGCCCGGCTCGATGTGCTCCGGGCCATCGCCGCCGACTAGGGCCGCTCGTTCGGATCATGTCGGGCTCGTCGCCGACGAGCTACGGCCCTCGGGGCGGGCTGTGGTGTTTCCGGCATGCTCGCGACACCGTCCGCGACGCAACGTTCGGCGGCCGGTGAGCGTCTCATCGGGTGTGATGGATCTTCCTGAGACCACGAACGCCGTCGACACCCAGGACGAGCGAGTGCGGTCCGGTCCGCTGTGGCGCCATGCGCTGTGGGCGGCGCTCGTCACCGCCGCCGGGGTGACGCTGGGGTGGTTGGGCGCCCTGTTCCGCATCGGCCCGGAGGAGTACGGCCTGCCGCCCGCCGCGCCGGGAGCGCTCTGGCCCTATCTGCTCGCCTGGGCCGTGATCGGCCTGGGGCTGAGCACCATCCTGCGGTTCGTGGCGGCCAAGGTGCCCGTCCACTCCCCGTCGGAGGTCCTCCTCGGCACCGTCATGATCGGCACCCGGCTGTCCCTGGGCCGGCGGCCGGAGCCCCTCGAAGTCGCGGGCCTGGCCGCGGCCGCGCTGCTCCTGGTGACCGTCTGGTGCGCCGTCGCGCTGCGCGGGGCGGCCGTCGTGCGACGGTCCACGGACGCTTCCGGGGACCTGTTTCTCGGATCATGTGCGGAGCAGGGTGATCCGAGAAACAGGGACCTAACTGACGAATCGCTCGTTAGACCCCCGCCCCGACCCAACTCCCCTGATCACTAAAGCTACTCGCATCCCGTGATCACCCAACCGCAAGCACCACGAACGGTCAACGCGGGCTGGGCCGCCAACTACTGATCAGAAAGACCGCTCCTGGATATCGACGTACCTACAAGGGACGAGCGTGGGCACGTATGCAACCGATGCTGAGGCGTCGGTAGGAATCATTGGCGGCTGAGGTTACGGGTCACTCCGGCGGCGATGGTTGTGGCGAGGATCCAGCCTGCTGCGATCAGGACATAGGACAGCCACTGGTAAAGACCGGTGGGATTGAATGCCTTCTCCTGGCCGAAGTCGATGACGGGCAGGAGAAGGTCGAGGGTATAGACGAAGGGATTGAAGTCCGGTCCTTTGCCGCGCTCGGCCGGATTTGGATGGTGTAGCCCGTAGGCGGCTGAGCCGAGCAGCAGCAGGGCGAGGAGCCAAGTCATGGCACGGGTGGGGCGGAAACCGTAGCCGACGGTTGCATCCTGGAGGTGGCCCCAGATCTTGCCGTACCAGGTCAGCGTGGTTCGCTGTCGGCGTTGCTTGGCGAGTTGGACCGTGCGGGCTTCGTCGTCGTCACCGACGCGGCGGTAAGAGGCTGCGAGTTGCTCGTATGCGTGCGGCACGAAGCCGCCTTCGTCTCGCTCCAGTAGGGCAAGTCGTTGAGCGGCGGGCAGGCGCGGGACGATCGTCTCGTATGTCAGGCCGTCCAGACGTACCTTGGCGGGCCAGACCTGGGGTTTGGCATGGATGATCTTGAAGTTGGCATAATGCATTTTGACGTCGCCTGAGACTGGGGCAGCGTCCCAGAGCGAGAACACAGCGGCCTCGCAGCTGCTGACACCCAGCGCGACACCACCCGGGTTGCGGAGCTGAGCCTCAATGAAGGTGAGCAGCCCGGTGACCTTGGCACCGGTAAGTCTGACGCGGCCATCGGTTATGAGGCCGCCCGCGTTGAGCACGGTTCCGACCGTGAGGTGGGCAGCGTTGAGAGCATCTGCCCCTGAGTTTCTGATGTGGGCGTCTTCAAGGTCGAGGGTCCCCTCGATTCGGGCGGCCCCAAGGCGGATCTCGCCGTGGGCCACCAGTTTGGGTGCCCAGATGTCGTTGCCGATGGAGGCGTTGCTGAGCTGGAGGACACAGCCACCGTCGGTGCCCAGGTGGACTCGGTCAAGAAAGACTCCGCCGGCGATCTGGGCGCTGCCCAGTTGGACGCTCCCGGGGATACGGCAGTCGGTGAGCCGGAGTACGTCATCGACGCGTATGGCCGTGGCCATGAGGGCGGGAAGGCAGGACCCGGCGAAGTCGAGCTGGCGGGTGCGCGCTCCGTAGAAGTCCGGGGGTTGCTCAAAGTGGCAGGCGCTGAGGCGGATGGAGTGGACAATCTCTGCGTGCTTGAGGCTGAGGAGGCCGGTGATCTGGGCACCAGTGAGGTGGAGAGCGGGCATCTCGCCGGATTCAGAGGGATTGCTGAGGAGGAGGGCGCGGATAACCTCGGCGCGGACTGTTCGCTCGGGGCCCCAGGCGCCGGGCTGTTCGGGGTTCTCGTTCTGGGACTGACGGAGGTCGATCGGTTCACCGCGAGGGAACGCCTCACAGAGGCGGTGTTCCAGAGAGGTCAAGTCCGCGATCTCCATCCGCGGCACATTACCTCGTAGGGGGTGTGTCCTCGGGACTGCTTCTTGGATCTCCTTACCTGGGAGGGGTGTTGGGGGCAGGCTGGCTTCATGGGCGGTGGTGATCTGACGAATACGGAGTGGGATCGGCTGGAGTCGTTCTTGCCTCCTGGTGGTGCGCGTGGAGGTCGGTGGAGCGATCACCGTCGGGTGATCAACGGGGTTCTGTACCGGGTGCGGACCGGCGTGCAGGGGCGGGATCTGCCGGAGCGGTTCGGGCCTGGGGAGACTGTCTGTAAGCGACATCGCCACTGGTCAGTCGATGGCACCTGGCAGATGCTGCTGTCTCGCATCCCGGCAGCCGAGGACGCCGAGGGCGGCATCGACTGGGACGTATCGGTGGACTCGGCAGCGGTGCGAGCCCACCAGTACGCCGCCGGCGCGAGGAAGACGGCCCCGGCCGCCGTTCCTCAAAAGGGGGCCGGATGGGGGACGAACCAGGTCGATCCGGTCTTGCGGAATCTGGCCGCCCGCCTGGAGGAGGTGGTCAGATCGGCGAGTGTCCGGGACGGTCCCGCGGCGGATTCACCACCAAGATCCACCTCGTCGCCGAGGGACGCTGCAGGCCCCTCGCGTTCGTCCTGACACCCGGACACTACGGAGACGGACCCCAGCTCGAGCGGGTCCTGCAGCAGGTTTCGGTGCCTAACCGGAGTCGGCCGCCCCCGAACCCGGCCCGCTCACGTCCTGGCGGACAAGGCTTGCACGTCTCGGGCGAACCGCCGCTACCTGCGACGACGCGGGATCCGGCATACCATCCCCGAACGCCTCGACCAGTAGAAACATCGGAAGAACCGCGGCTCCCGAGGCGGTCGCCCCACCGGCTTCGACCGTGAGCGCTACAAGAAACGCAACACCGTCGAACGCACCATCAACCGCCTCAAAGGCTTCCGGGCCGTCGCCACCCGCTACGAGAAACGCGCCTACATCTACCTCGGCACCGTCACACTCGCAGCCCTCGCTATCTGGCTCCGAACATGATCCGAGAAACAGTGCCCAGTGCTGTGACCGCATAGGTCCGCCGGGTTGGTGGTCGTGGCGATTGGACGTGAGGCGACGGCCAAGGTGGCGGGATCGCGACATCAGCCGGCGGATTCTGTGTTCCGGACGCCTCTGACCCGTTCCAGGTTCGGTTCATGGCAGAGATCAGCTACCGGGCGGCCGACGACTGCGCCCTGCACGCCACCGTCATCGGAGAAGGCCAGGCCCTTGTCCTCATGCATGCCGGCGGCCCCGACCACAAGAGCATGCTTTCCCTGGCCGAACGGCTTGCAGACCGCTGCATGGTCATGCTGCCCTCCTGCGCACGATCTGCTGCAGTCGCCGCCCCTCGTGGTCGGTCAGTCTGCGCACACGGACAGGGTCGGTCAGTCTGCCCACACGGACAGGCTCGGCCACCGCGCCTCCAGTGGTCAGATCGGACGTCACCGCACATCCAACCGCCACTACCGCCAACCCGGCGCACCTATGCGGTCACAGCACCAGGCGGCACGGATTGGGCCGGCACGCGACGGCAGGAGCGGGACGCCTGAAGAGGCGCCCCGCTCCTGCCGTGTCAGCCGACCGACACGGACCGTGCCACCGAGGGCTGCACACCCTCCGGCGACATGATGCCGCTCAGGTCGAACGGTCCGTCGGTCGTCGCCCCGTACACCGAATGCGGTGGCTGGACGGCGAACAGGCAAGGGGCCGGAAGAGTGAACCAGACGATCTTTCCGGCTTCGCCCCGGGGGCGGACGCCCCAGCTCTCGCTGACCGCGGCAATCAGTGCGAGTCCACGCCCCGACGTACTGGAGTCGTCGGCCTCGCGCACGGTCGGCAGCCGTGGGTCGTGGTCATGGACGGACACCGTCAGGCGTTCGAGCAGCAACTCGATCTCGACAGTGCATGATTTGTCCGGCTGTGCATGCCGGTGGACATTGGTCAGCAGTTCCGTGACGCCTAGCGCTGCATGGTCGATCAAGGGATCGAGATGCCAGTAGCGCAACTGCGCCGAGATGATTCTGCGGACCTGACCGATCCGCGACGGCAGGGCCTGGAGCTCCACCGTGCAGTGCCTGCTGGGCTCGCTGATCACGGCTGCGACTCCCCGAAATAGGTCCGGAAGAAGACGAAGGGACGGATCCAGCAGATGGCCGGCTGCTGATTCCGGGCCGGCGGCCTGGATCACAGTGTCACCGCCGGTAAACCATGAGTGACGTGTCTCCAATGTCGCTCAGAGGGTACGGCTCCGCAACTCGCGGTGCCCCCGCGGCGCCGCCCCGTCAGCCGCGCCCGCCGCCCGCGCCGCGCAGCGCGTCGAGGAACCGGCGTGCGGGACCGGCCTCGTCGGGCTTCCCCGGGCGCCGCGGCATCGTCAGCCGGTACCGCGTCCCGTTGACCCGCGCCACCGTGGCGTCCCCGCCCGCAAACCATGCCCTGCCCGTGCTCACCGTCCCCACCGGTGCGCTGTCGATCTCCCGGCCGTAACTGGTCAGCAGGGCCAGCCGACCGTCCTTGACGGTCACCTGCCCGGCCCGCGAGAGCGAGCGCGCCCACCGGTCGATCCGTACGCCCGTCTCGCTGAACTCCGTTTCGGACATGGCCCCTTCGCCCCCTTCGTCACGCCCCCGAGAGAAAGTGTGCACAACCCGGCCCCGGTGCACCAGACCGGGGCGGGGCGCAATGATGCATTTGCGCCGTGTCCGCCCCCGCGGGCGCCCCGCCCGCAACACCAAGGCAGGGCTATGGAGTATCAAAGTCAATGTTTGTGCAGGTGGGGGGCATATCGTGGGGCGCGCCGAGACCGGTCGTAGGAGGAGAAGCGCGCTGATGGACACGAGTGAGCACAGACACGAAGGCGAAGCCGTGGCGACCGTCGACATCGACCGGACCGACCTGGCGTACCGGGCCTGGCTCAAGGAGGCCGTACGCAAGGTCCAGGCCGATGCCAACCGCTCGGCCGACACCCATCTGCTGCGCTTCCCGCTGCCCGAGAGCTGGGGCATCGACCTCTACCTCAAGGACGAGTCGACGCACCCCACCGGCAGTCTCAAGCACCGGCTGGCGCGCTCGCTCTTCCTCTACGGGCTCTGCAACGGCTGGATCCGCCCCGGAAAGCCGGTGATCGAGGCGTCGAGCGGCTCGACCGCCGTCTCGGAGGCGTACTTCGCCAAGCTGATCGGGGTGCCGTTCATCGCCGTGATGCCCCGCACCACCAGCCCCGAGAAGTGCCGGCTCATCGAATTCCATGGCGGCCGCTGCCACTTCGTCGACGACTCGCGCAGGCTGTACGAGGAGTCCGCCACGCTCGCGGCGGAGTCCGGCGGCCACTACATGGACCAGTTCACCTATGCCGAGCGGGCCACGGACTGGCGCGGAAACAACAACATCGCTGAATCGATCTACCAGCAGCTGAGGCTGGAGCGGTACCCCGAGCCCGCCTGGATCGTCGCCACCGCGGGCACCGGCGGCACCTCGGCGACCATCGCGCGGTACGTGCACTACATGCAGCACGACACCCGGATCTGTGTGCCCGACCCGGAGAACTCCTGTTTCTTCGAGGGCTGGACCCACCACGACCCCCTCGCCACCAGCGACTGCGGATCCCGCATCGAGGGCATCGGCAGACCTCGGATGGAACCGAGCTTCGTCCCGGGCGCCATCGACCGGATGATGAAGGTCCCGGACGCGGCCACCGTCGCGGCCGTGCGTGCCCTTGAACGGTCCATCGGCCGCAAGGCGGGCGGTTCCACCGGGACGGGACTGTGGAGCGCGTTCAAGCTGGTCGCCGAGATGCTCGCACAGGGCAGTACCGGCAGCATCGTCACCCTGATCTGCGACCCCGGTGACCGCTACCTCGACAAGTACTACTCCGACTCCTGGCTGGCCGCACAGGGCCTGGACATCGCGCCGTACACCCGGACCATCGACGCCTTCCTGGCCACCGGGAACTGGCCCGGTCAGCAGGGGAGTACGGCCTGATCCCACCGGCCGCGGCGCACCTCAGGCCGCGGCCGCCGAGAGCCGCCGGCCGAGGTTGCGCACCGCGTCCCGGAACGACCTGCCC